>CAZWQF010000003.1:0-134288 GCA_964636285.1 uncultured Candidatus Saccharibacteria bacterium | reverse complement strand
ATTGGGATGCGTTGCTTCTTGATATTATGCTTCCAGGTGAAGATGGACTTCATATTCTTAAGTCTGCCAAAGAAAATGTAAGACTTAAGTTTAAGCCTGTAATCCTCCTTACAAATCTTGGAAACGAATCAATCATCAATGAAGCTTTTAAGCTTGGTGCTGACGGTTATCTTATTAAGGCACAGATTACGCCCGACAAGATTGTTGAGGAAGTTAAAACTTACTTAAACAAGTAACATCACTAACAAACTATGGAAAAAAAGATTGTTCTTATAATCGAAGACGAACTGCCTATTAAAGAAGTCTATGTGGAAGTCTTAACCGCATCTGATTTTGAAGTCTTGGAGTCTGCTGATGGTGAGGATGGTTTAAACAAGGCCCTTTCGCAAAAATGGGACTTAATGCTCCTTGATATTATGCTTCCAAAGAAAGACGGTCTTGAGGTTTTGGCACAGATTAAAAAGAACCCTGAACTAAAAAATAGGCCTATTGTGCTTTTAACAAACCTTGGTAGAGACTCCATTGTGAAAGAGGGCTTTAATCTTGGTGCGGTTGATTACCTTGTAAAATCAGACATCACTCCAGGCGATGTTGTGAATTGTGTGATAAAGTACACAAATGCTTAGAGACAACATAAAAATCCTTTTTGAAGACGAATATTTCCTGGTTATAGACAAACCTTCAGGTCTTGTTGTCAATAAATCTGAGACACAAAAAGATCCAACTAATACATTGGAAGATTTTCTAAAGGACAGGCTACCTGAGGGTCTTGCTCTTGATAGGTCTGGAATTGTGCATAGGCTAGATAAAGAAACTTCCGGCGTTATTCTTGCGGCTAAAAGTGAGGAAACCATGCTTTCTTTGCAAGCTCTTTTTAAGTCTAGAGAAGTTAAAAAGGAATACGCTGTGGTTGTAATAGGGGAGGTCAAAGATGATTCGTTTAAAATTGATGCTCCTATAGGAAGAAATCCAAATAAAAGAACCAAATACTCGGTTATAAACGGAGGTAAGGCCGCAATAACAGACTTTGATAAGGTGAAGCAGTTTGAAGTTGAAGGGGCCCAGTACACATACCTGATCGCACACCCATTAACAGGTAGAACACACCAGATTAGAGTTCATTTGGCTGCATACGGGCACCCCGTTGCCGCAGATAATCTTTATTCGGGTGTAAATAACTTTGAAAGGGACATACATATTTTTGGTCGATTAATGCTTCATGCAAAGAATATTAGATTTACACATCCCGTAACGGGAATGGCCATGGATTTTGACGCGCCGTTGCCACAAGAATTCCAAAACTATTTACTGTAAGTTCAGAATAAATTAGTATAATACCGGTTATGTCAAAACTTTCTGCCCGAAAGTCCAGGAGGGTCTCTACCCAGAGATCCAAAAATAGGTCTTGGAAAAGCTTTAAGATATTAAAAAAAGCCCAAAGCTTTTTGAAGCTTGTTGTTTTTGCTATTTTTGCAATCGTTGTTTCCATAGGCGTTTTAGCTGGCGCTTCTTTCTATAAAATCATTAAAACTCCTTTAGCCGCCTCTTTTAAGACAGACGGAAAGTTAGACAACATCTATACAATTAGCGTCATTGAAGTGGAGGATAAAGAGGAAGACGCTTCAAAAATTAAGAGCCTTTCGTACCTAGTAGTTAATACGCTTGAGAAAAAAGTATTAATATACAATGTCCCACCAGATCTTGAGCTTGACCTTCCTGAAAGGTTTGGCCGAGGTACTATCTCAAAAGCATATGCGCTTGGTGAGCTTGTGGAGAAAAATAAAGGGATAGATTTAGTTAATAAAACCTTATCAAAGATTTTTGCAAGAAAAGCAGATAGGTACGTTCTCACGGATCAAGATGGCATAGAAGGCTTTTCAAAAATCTACGGGGTAGAGGAGCCAAAAGACTTTGTTTCTATTTTTGCACTTAAGAATTTACCCAAAGCTAAAGAATCCTTGAACCTAATTTCCTCAAATTTTGAAAGCAACTTAACTCCAAGAGAGTTTTTTGATGTTGCAAGATTTTTTTCGCTGACAACCCCTTCGCAAATAAAAACACAGGTGCTTGAACAAGCGGATCTTGATAAAACTTTGGATCTTGATAAAAAGATGGAGAGCATTTTTGTTGACCCTGACGTAATAAATGAAGACAAAAGAATCATAATTTTGAATGGTGCGGACATTCCAAAACTAGGGATTTACGCGTCAAGATTTATCGAAGGGTTTGGGGGCTCTGTAGTAGGCATAGACAATGCCTCAAACACCTATCAAAAGAGTCTTATAGTAGTTGATAATCTCGATTCAAAAACCGCAAAACTGGTGTCCTCACAGCTTGGAATCAAGAATGTTGTGAGCAGTGAAGCAGGTAAAAAAATGGTCAACGAAAACATAGTAGGGGCCGATATTGTTGTCATTCTGGGAATTGACTACGCCTCATCGCTATGATATAAAAAGCTTGGTCTCTCTCCTTTCTTTGCCCCACCCCAAATTAGGGTGGGGCTGTTAAAAGCTTTTTGAAAGCAAGAATTGGAGCTGAGCAGGAGAGGAAATGCCGTTAACAATTCTTATACCCGCTGTTGTTATTCTAGTGTCTGCTGTATTAGCCTATAGATCTTTGCGCAATAAAACTGGAACATTCTCAAATAAAGCATACGAAAACGTGATTTTGGAGATAAAAGTTCCAAGAAAATCCGATGAAATAAAAACTTCTGAAGAGTTAAAAACAGCTCCTATAGCATCTGAAAACATGTTCGCTTCTCTACACGGACTTTTAAAAATGACTCCAGAAGATCAAGAGCAGTTTTCATTTGAGATTGAGTCCTCACCGGAGGGAATTAGATTTTATGTTGCAGTTCCCCCAGTAATCAGGTCTTTCATTGAAAGCCAAATTTATGCTCAGTATCCCGATGCAACTATTAAAGAATGTGAGGACTATGTCACAAAGAGAGATAGAAGTGATCAGGTCTTCATGGGTGCAGAGATAACTCTTTCAAGACCTCAGTTTTTCCCAATAAAAACATTTAAAGACTTTGAAGTAGACCCCATTTCTGCAATTACTTCTGCACTTTCTGAAATAAGAAGCAAAGAGGAGCTTTGGTTTCAGGTACTTGTAAGACCAGTCCCTGACACATGGCAGGAGGAAGGTCACGAGTATGTCAAAAAATTAAGAGAGGGAACTCTGGTTAAGAGTTATGGAAACATTTTTGAACCGTTCCTGAAAGAAATTGTTGAGGTAATAATGCTAACTTTTAAACGAATAGGCACTCCGGCTTATGCCGATCCTACTTCGCCACAAAATGCCAAGCCAGGAGGGTCCGCAACGCCAATGGTTAGACTTTCACCTGGGCAAGAGCTTGAGATCAAAGCAATTGAAAACAAACTAACCAAGATGGGTTTTGAAACCACAATTAGAGTTGTTGCAGTTGCAGGTTCAAAAGACATGGCGGAGATGAGGTTGCGATCCATTATCGCTTCGTTAAAACAGTTTTCGACCGCTAATTTAAACGGATTTGTGTCAGTCAGCGCATACGATTCCAATGAAGAATTTATTGATATGTACCAAAAAAGAGTATACGGGCCTGGAACATATGTTTTGAATGTAGAAGAGCTTGCTTCGGTTTTCCATTTGCCAACTTCAGCAGTTGAAACGCCAACAATTGCTTGGTCTGCTGCAAAGAAAGGGGAGCCACCGCTTAATCTTCCTCAAGAAGGAAGCACAATTTTAGGAGTCACTAACTTTAGAAACAAGCAGACTGAGTTTGGAATTAAAGACGAGGATAGGCTTAGGCACATGTATCTTATTGGAAAGACCGGTTCTGGAAAGTCTCAGCTTTTTAGAAATATGATCATTCAGGATATGAGAAACGGAAAGGGAGTAGGCGTCATGGATCCTCACGGAACGCTTATAGATGAGCTTTTAGAGATGGTTCCTGATCATAGGCTTGATGATGTAGTTATTTTTGACCCCTCGGATGAAGAGCGGCCAGTAGCTCTCAATATGCTTGAGGTACTTGATTCTGGTCAAAAGAATCTTATGGCATCAGGAATTGTGTCCGCAATAAAGCAGCACTTTGGAACTATGTCCTGGGGTCCAAGGCTAGAGTACCTTTTGAATATTTCAGTCTTAACACTTTTGGAAGTCGAAGGGACAACGCTTTTAGGCATCACAAGGCTTTTAACTGACGATAACTACCGAAAATTTATTTTGCATTACGTTAAAGATCCGGTCATAAAAGAATTCTGGGCAAAAGAATTTATGGATATGAAAGGCAATTCCAAGCTTGTTACAGAAGCGGTTGCACCAATTCAGAACAAGATTGGTAGATTCCTTTCATCATCAACAATTAGAAACATTTTGGGTAGGCCAAAGTCCACAATCAGAATTGACGATATCATGAACACAAACAAGATTTTCTTCATCAACCTTTCAAAAGGAAAAATTGGAGATGACAACGCAAATCTTCTTGGATCGCTTTTGGTTTCAAGAATGCAGTTTGGTGCAATGCAAAGGGCAAAAGTTCCTGAAGCTCAAAGAATTCCATTCTATTTGTTTGTTGACGAGTTTCAGAATTTTGCGTCTGGAAGTTTTGAGTCAATTTTATCCGAAGCTAGAAAATATAAACTTGCGCTTCATGTGACCCACCAGTATACCTCTCAGGTTCCTGAGGAGGTCCTAGGTGCAGTTTTTGGTAATGTAGGGACAATGATTGCCCTTGCAATAGGTGCGCCTGATGCAGAGGTCATAGGAAGAGAATACGAGCCTGTGTTTACTCCAAACGATTTAATTAATCAGGAAAGACAGCATATGTACTTAAAGCTCATGATAGATGGAATGACATCTTCGCCGTTTTCGGCTTTTTCGTTAACAAGAATTACAGGAAATACAGGAAACGGACCTAGGGCAATTGAGCTCAGCAGAGAAAAATATGGACAGGAGAGGGAATATGTTGAGGAAAAGATTAGAGCTTGGGTTGAAAGAAAATTTGATCTAGGGATGGCAATAGCCGAAGAAAACCGAAGAAAAAAAGCCCTTGAAGATGCCAAGCTTGCTGCAGAAGCAGTTAATGCTTCCCAGCCGTCGCAGCCTTCAGTGCCTGTTGATCAAGGCCATGAAGCCAATGTAGTGGATCAACCCGAAAGTGGTAACCAAGTAGTTTAAAGAAAGGAAAGATCAAATGGATCTAAATACCAAATTTCATCAAATTAATAATGCACTGGCCAGCGCCGCTGCATCGATAAACCTTGCAAGGACAATGCTCAAAGATCTTGAGCTTCAAGTTAAAGACACAAAAGCCGAGAGCTCAACACCAGGTACAGTCGGAAAATTTATTGGGGACTCAATGGTGACGACCGAAGGAGTCAAGATTGAAATACCGGCTAACTACTCAGCAAAATCAATGCTTGTTTATGGCGACACAATTAAAATGGTTGAGGAGAACGGAGACAAAAAGTTTAAGCAAATTGAAAGGGTTAAAAGATACAGAACAGAGGGGATCATCGCCAAAAAAGAAGGAAAGTGGCATGCCGTAACCGCAGATGCATCTTACAGAGTATCGGATGCTGCAATGGAATACTTTGAGGGTAAGGATGGGAGTGTTGTTACTGTTCAAATACCTCTTGAAGAAAAATATGCACCTTTTGCAACTATTGAAATTTTAGACGGAAAAGAAATGGGCGCAAAAAAAACACATGAGGCTGTAAACAGTTTGACGATTGAGCCTATGCAAACTAAAGAGATTAAGCCAGTAAGTAGTATTGCTGTGGCATCGGTTTTAAATCAGCAAGTTGAGCCTTCCTTAGCATCTGCATCAGAGCCAAAGCCTGATGTTTTGGCAGAAGCGCCAGTAGTTGTTGAAGTTTCTCAAGTCATAGATCAGCCAAAACCAAAACCAATTCAGGCGTCAAAGCCAGCTCAAAAGTCTGCGCAATCAGCACACGCAAATAAGTATGCGGCAGGGCATAAGCCAAATACAGGACAGAGGCAAACCTCAGTCCAAAAAGCACCACATCAGTTTAATAACACTGGGCATTCGGCAGTTGCAAGTGCTCCAAGACCTGCACAGCCAAGACCTGTTGCTCCAGCACCACAGGTTAAACCGCAAGCAGTGCCAGCAAATTTGACTCAGCCAAAAGTGCAAGCACCCAGCCCAGTAGCTGATACATCAAGAGTGTTAACGGATGAAGATTTAAGATAGCATTTTAGTAGGGTGATGGTCCTTCGGTTTCTTCGGCTTCAGCTTGCTGGTTTTCATTGTCCTGCTCTTCAATATTTTCTCTTTTAAGATATGGTTTAAGTTCCTGCTTTTCGGTTTTAAAGAGCGGTATTGAAGCCTTAACCATGACAGTAACTTCTTTTTCGTCACCGTAAAGGAAAGTTGATTTAATACCTCCGCCTCTTTTTTTACAGGCAATTATTTTTTCAGCTGTAACAGGATCAAAGATACTAATAAGCTCACCTGAAACCTTGTGAACTGACACCCTATGCCCTTCAACAACAATTTCAAGGGGCTCACCCAGATAGAACTTTTTTGCTGTTATGCCTTTGGTCATGATCTGAAAAGTGAATTCCTTTGAAGTCCCTGGCTCCTTAATGAAGTTTTTGATTTCATCAGAAGAAACATTACCAAGCACTTTCTTATGCTCAACGGCAAGATCCATATTTCTTTTAGCTGTAAGGTTAATAGGGTCAAGCTTAAGTACTTTTTTAAGTATCTTCTTTGCCTCTTCAAAGGCCTCAAGCTCAATATGTGCCTTTGCGAGTCTGTTTAATGCGGGTATGTTTTCAGAATCAAAATCTGCAATTTCGGAGTTAAGCTTTACTGCTTTTTTCCAGTCTTTACTTAGTGCCGCCTGTATAGCTTCTGCTTCCAGTTTTTCTACCGTGTTTGGCATGAGTAAGAAACTAAATTATAGAGTGCCTTTTGTCAAGGTTATGCTTTCACAAAATTGTCTTTATCTTTTAATTTGTTAGAATAACTAGCATGAGTGGACATTCAAAATGGGCAACAATCAAACGAGATAAGGCAGTAAATGATTCAAAAAGAAGCCAAGTCTTCACAAAAGTTTCAAGACTGATAACTTTGGCTGCAAAGAAGGGTGGGGGAGATCCTGATATGAATCCATCCTTAAGACTTGCCATTGAAAAAGCCAAGGAGGCACGAATGCCAAAAGAAAACATAGACAGGGCAATTCAGAAGGCAATAGGAGGTGGCGAAGGGAGTTTGGAAGAAATCACATATGAAGGTTATGGACCTGATGGCGTTGCTATTGTAGTAAAAGTGCTTACTGATAACAAAAACAGAACGGTTTCAGAAATTAGAAATCTTTTTAACAGGCATGGCGGTTCTCTAGGCGAATCAGGAAGCGCTGCATATATCTTTCAAGACCCTGAAAACCCGCTTTTTGAGGTACCACTTGAAAACCCGGAAAAGATTCTAGCCTTGCTTGAAGCTTTGGATGATCATGACGATGTTCAGGATGTTTATTCAAACTTCACCTCGCAGGCTTAAGGCTTTATGCAGCCAAATGTAACATCTAAAAAAATTAACTTTATTCTTGTTTCTATTGGCGTTGCAACTTTGCTCTTTGTGTCTGCATACTTGGGTGTGGCAAGCATGTACATATACACCGCTGTATTGTCCGGAATTTGTGCTGGTCTTTTGATTTGGTCCTTGGAGCTATTTCCCTATAAGAGGCTTTGGCTTTTTGCTTTAGTTCTACCTCTTCATTTGGCTGTAGGTGGAGCTCTTTCGTTATTTCAGTATCCAAATCTCTCGTTTTATTTTAAGGCCATATTTTTGGTTGGAATTGCAGTATTGTTCTATATCTGTCTTCTGGTGATTAACATTTTTACGGTCATTGAGAGTAGGGGAAAGATGATACCTTTGTACAGGGCGGCCTCCACCTGGGCTCAGATTCTGATTGTGGTTGCATCCATATTGTTCTATTCAGCAGTGTTTAAGATACCAGCCCACCCATTGATTCAGGCTGGGGTAGTGGTAGTTTCAGCATATTTACTTCTGGATTTTTGGTCTAGGGTGCTAAAGCTAGAGGTAGAGGTGTATGATGCAAGTTTGGTGCTTGTTGGGACCTTCTGGGTGTCACTTTTTGCTTTCACCATGCTATTTATACCGTTTGAAGCTCTCTTTAGAGGCTTATTTTTATCCTCTGTGGTACTTTTTGGCCTTGGTTTCATCCAAAACTATCTTAAGCATACTTTGACCCGAAGGATCATTTTAGAGCATGTTGTCATTACAGTTCTGTTTCTTTTAATGGGTCTATTATTTATACCTTAGTTTTGTTGTCATTACGCCAAATTCGGGAATAATTAAGTAAATTTGAGGCATAAAATTTCTGGCTAATTTTAGGCAGTTTTGGCCTCAGAGAGTAGGGTAGGTTAGCGCAGGGTAGAGGAGAGTGCTAATAATACTATAGGGTGTGTCATGTATGTTTGTCATAGTTTTGCTATAGGGTATAATTATTCACTGATGACGGAGTGTCAGTAGAGTGTAGATGGTGTGGATAACTTGGCGAATTGAGGCCAAAAAGCGCTCTATTTTGTTGCAAAATTCTGTTATTGTTAAGTTAAAAATTAATAGTATTTGTTGTCATGAAGCCAAATACTCGTCTATTTGTTGGTTGAGGATGCCTACAAGAGAGGTAAGATCAGGAGCTTGGAAATCAGGCCTAGACAAAGGTTAAATTGGCCTTAAGCCATAAAAAGTTTTAAAATCTTAAAAAATTAATTATTCTCCTGAGGCGTATTTTTAAAAAGTTTTAAAATCATTTATTTTATTTATTTCTGGTCTATTTCCTCTTGCATGTATTTGTACCTGTTTTTGACCCCTTAGGCCTTGGCCCAGATTTTTCGGCCTAAGACGTCGTTAAAGATACATATTACGACGTTGCATCTGTGTCAATCTACCACTTCCCTTTGTCCTCAAACCTCGTCATTTTTTTGCCCTCTTTAATTTTTTTATTATGTACTTCCCTACAATTTAAAAATAATAAATTTTTTTATTCTCTTTTTATTTTTCTAATTTGAATTAAATTTTAATTCCCTCACTTTTTCTGATTCTTCTCCGCACTCATGCCTCTCTTAGTGCTTTTTAGTTGTCAGTGATTATCGCTCTTTGGGTCTTATCACTAGCTTGTCCTGTGCAAGCTTTGCCAGTAGGTTGTTTGAGCGATTTAACCCTTAAATTTGAACATGTTTTATGAGGCCATATTCGATTAATGCCGTACCTACAACAAAAACAAAAGGTAACGCTCTAGAATGCCCTAGGATCAATTTTTGAAATTCAGATGATAAATGATTCAACTTAATACAGATCTTTCAGCTAAATTTTCTGTGTCGCGTATGAATTGCATTCCAAATGTAGGTAGCTGCTGGTGAAGTAAAACAGTGAGCCATTCTGAAAGATAAATACATTGGAAGTCAAATTTATCTTTGCGCCACCGGTATGAAATCTGGGGCATGATTGGCATTTTAAGTTTAAATTTTAGTTTAAATATAGGTCTAAGTTTAATACAAAAAGCGAATTCTAAAACAGTGACTATAAGACTATACTTCTCATACATTAAGTAGTTAGCAGACTAGGTAGGGTGAGTGATTTCGATTATAAAAACTTATAATTACAATAAATAATTGCCATGCCTCCAAAATTGCATTTTATCGCGCCGGTAAAGCTTAAAACTATTTTCAATTGATCCTTGTTGATCAGACGTCGTTAAATGTTTACATTTGATGTACTTTTCTGTACCATGGATAGATGACAACTGCTCTTTCGGCTCTTATTACTGACTACCTTGAGTTTTGCGAAATAGACAAAAACCTCTCCCAATCCACAATCAAAATGTACGATTTTTACCTGAGAGATTTCTTGGAGTTTTTAAAATCGCATTTAAATTCCGAATCCCCTACCAGCGATGATATAAATTTGGATAATATTCAAAAATACAGAATAAATTTAAATAGAAGAATTAGTTACAAATCTAATGAAGCGTATAAAAAGAACACCCAAAAGACTTTTATGGTTTCGCTTAGGGCTTTTCTCAGATACCTCATTGTCAAGAAAAATCTACAGACTGTTGCACCTGAGCAGATTGACCTGGGAAAATCTGAAGCTAGAGTTCCCAAGTTTTTAAATAACGAACAGCTGGAGCGCATTATGAGCGTTCAGAACCTAGACAAGAGGTCAGGTGTCAGGGACCGTGCAATTCTTGAGGTTTTGTTTAGCACAGGCCTCAGAGTTAGCGAGCTTGTTAAACTTGATAGAGATAGCATAAATTATGAAACAAGAGAGTTTAGTGTTGTAGGTAAAGGAAGAAAGCTGAGGACAGTTTATCTTTCGGATGAAGCTTTGAACTGGCTTGAAAGATACCTTTCCACAAGATCGGACAAATTCTTACCACTGTTTTTAAGGTATTCAGGTAAGAAAATGACAATAGATGATGCTGACGGAGAATCTTTAAGGCTAACAGTCAGAAGCGTTCAGCGCTTGGTTAAGAAGTATGTTGGGAGATCTGGTGTTGGGGTTGATGCTACGCCGCATTCGTTAAGACATTCTATGGCAACTACGCTTTTAATGAACGGTGCGGATTTAAGGTCTGTTCAGGAGCTTTTAGGGCACTCGAATGTTTCAACAACGCAAATATACACGCATGTAACCAACAGGCGATTAAAAGAAGTCCACGATAAGTTTTTAAGGAAATAATAAAAAGTATCCTGACGCGAATCAACCGGTGCGAGCGCTTGTGCGTTCGTGGTTTCATCGCGTCAGGTGGGGAACAAGCCAGGGGTGGTCTCAGCCGAAAATTGCTTTTGCAGCGATTACAAGCAATAGGGCCCCGCCGAGCGTAAACACAGCAGGTGGTGTTGCAACCGCAAACATTCTTCCAAGACCTCGTTTGCCCAGCATATGAAGTCTGGAAGTTGGTTGGTCGAGCACTATGCTCAGAATTAACAGCATAGCCCCAAGATACAGCTGCCATCCTAGGTGCATAATCGGATCCTCTTTCCTTTAAGGATTATTGGTGCTTGAAATCTTAACAGCCTTCTATGTTTTGATCAAACTTGATGCTTGCTCTATTTGCTTTTGCTAAGGTATATAGTATGGGCCGATTATTTGCTTTAGTGGAGGTCAAAAACGACTATTCAGCTTATAAAGTGTGTACATCGTGAGCGTTGCTTTCTTTTACGCCCTGCGCAGTTATTCGTACAAACTCTGCATTTTCCCAAAATTCCTCAATTGTTCTGGACCCGCTGTAGCTCATTCCAGATCTTACTCCCGCCATAATTCGCTTTACTACGCTTTCAACTGGGCCTTTGTATGGAACCATTGCCTCAACCCCTTCAACATATTCGGTATACGAGCCAGACTTATCCGAAGCATCTTTTTTAACTTGACTGTGTTTTTCTGCTTTGGATGTGGACCCGTTGTATCTCTTAAATTTTTGAGGTAAGCCCTCCCTTATCTCCAGTTCAAAAAACTTTATCCCAAATAAATACGCTTCCTTTGTGTGCTTTTTTTGAACACTTATAATCTCGCCAGGTGCTTCGTTTGTACCTGCAAGCATGCTCCCAATCATAACTGCTGAAGCTCCCGCAGCAAGTCCTTTGGCCACGTCCCCAGGTGTTTTTGTTCCTCCGTCGCAGATGATGGTTTTACCTACTTCTCTGGCAGCCTTTGCTGCATGTAATACTGCGCTGATTTGTGGCACTCCCGATCCGCTCATAATTCGTGTTGTGCAGATACTTCCAGGACCAACACCAACCTTTACGCTATCCGCACCTGCGTTAAATAAATCCATTGCCCCTTCGTAAGTTGCCACATTTCCGCAAATTAATTCAACGTCGTTAAACGCATGCTTAAGTAAGCTTGTTGCTTCCAGTACTTTGGTCATGTGCCCATGCGCTACATCCAGCACCAAAACATCCACTCCAGCCTTCACTAGTCTTGATGCCCTATCAATAAACCCTTCTTTAACTCCCACTGCAGCACCAACTAGCCCGCCATACCTTTTAACTTGTTCAACTTTTACTGCTTGAGTTTCTATGTCATCAAACCTTGGAAGAATTCCAAGTCCTCCAAGCTTTGCAATTTCTAGTGCCATCTCTACACCTGTAACTGTGTCCATGTTAGAGCTAATGATCGGTATTGAAAGCTTAATTTTAGGGGTAATTTGAGTTTCAGTTACAACATCGTCTCTTGAATTTATATCTGAGAGTGTAGGTACAAGGAGCACATCATCATAGCTAAGCGAAAGGAAAAGCTTTTCAGCGTGCTCTCTATGTGAATCGATTTGAGAAATCTTCAGCTTTTTCTGCTGATTTTCCTGGTCCAATTTATTATGGAACTAAGGCAGTTAATTCCACCAAACTTGCTAACTAAAGCGTTTCGTAGCTGAGAGTAACTTCAACCTTAACCTCTGTTTGTCCAGGCTGAATATTTGTTTGCTCCCCTGCCCCACCGGCTCCTTTTCCAAAAGACATATCAGATGCTGCGTAAGGCATAAAGTTGGATGGGTAAGCTTCAGATACATTGACTATTCTTCCAAGTGAAATTCCAGATTCTGTGGCAATCTTCTTTGCCTTTTCTTTTGCTTTTTTGATTGCTTCAGCTCTAGCGTTGTTGATTGCTTCTTCTTTGTTTTCGACTTCAAAGGATACTCCGGAGACACTGTTAGCTCCAGCTGCGGTTCCTGCATCAATTACATTGTTGAGCCTATCTAGTTTTCTCTCTTTTACTCTTATAGATGCGCTTGCTCTGTACGAGTCAATTTTTTTACCATCAGCAGAATATGTTGGGTAAATGTTATAGTTTGTTGTTTTAACATCCTCATCAGTAAGTCCTAACTTTTTAACTTCAGATGTTACTTTATTTATTACCCCATTAAGGCCAGTCTGAGCGAGTGCTGCGGTATTTCCTGTTGTTTCAACTGCAAGATTTACATATGCTATATCAGGTTTAACGTAAGTTGTGGCATCAGCTGATACAAAGAAGTTATTATCTTTATCAAGAGCTTTTGTATTCATTGAAAGTGGTAAAGTACCTAGAACTTTCACAACAAGAATTACAGACAAAACAACCATGACTAATTTAATTGCAAAATCTTTCATTTTTCCTTTCAAAAAAATACTGGGCAATTAGAATAATAGTTCTTTTAAGCCTAACAAGTCAAGAATTAAGGATTTTATTTTGGAGCAATTTGACTTAGTTCTTTATTGAGTAAGGAGGAGAGGTTAAAGCTGGTTCTGTGAATTTTACAAAGTCCGTGCTTTGAGATTGCAAGTTGATGGGATTTGGTTCCATAACCTTTGTTGATCTCAAAGCCGTACTGTCTGTAGCCCTCCCCTAGTTTGACCATCAAATTATCTCTATACACCTTTGCAATTATTGAAGCTGCCGCAATTGAAAACGACTTTTGGTCTCCCTTTATTATTGGTGTCTGGACGTTTTTTGGGACCTCCTTAATATAAAAAGCATCTATCAACACATGAGCCCTTTTATTTCCAAGCACTTTTTCAAGGGCTATTATGAAAGCTTTTTGTGCACTCTCCCCTACCCCACTCTGATTTATATCCTCAACTGACACCTCAGATATGTAGCATCTTTTGCATGTACTAAGAATAATTTTGCTTAAAGCCTCTCTTTTTGCTTGCGAAAGGAGCTTGGAATCTTTAACATCACTTAGTTCCTCTTGAATAAGTTTGGTTGCAACATCCTCGTCAAAAATCACTGCTGCAGCAACTACTGGCCCAGCCCACGAACCCCTTCCTACCTCATCTATACCAATGACATCAAATACGCCTTGATCCCATAGAGCTTTTTCATATTCTAATGTTGGTTTTGGGCTATTTTTTGCCATTTAATCGCAGTCAGGTTCGTAAGACTTTTTGCTCTTGATGTTAACTTTTACAGAACATTCACTCCCGGACGCCTTTGAGGTTCTAACAATGCACTCGGGATTATTTGCGCATGTTATACCAAAGGCTATGCCTATATCTTCTCTGGACGGAAGTTTTATTGCATCTTTATACTCAAATCCAGCATTTGTAGTTGTGTATATCTCAACAATATCCTTGTAGCCGTTCACCACATATATTTTCCCCTCTACAAAATCAAAAACCTCATTCATTTTTGTCCAGGACGGTGCCCTTGAGATTACATTTTCGTGGCTCTCCTGGTCTCCTACTTTTGACTTAACTACAAAAGATCCAGAAGGCCCTTCAATCTCATATGCGCTGTAGGTGACAATATCCACTTTTTTTGTTTGGAGTTGCTTTAACTGCTTTACCCCTTCGTTACTTGAAAGGGGTTGTTTTGGAGCTTGTTGGGTTTGTTGCTGCACTTGTTGTTTTGGTACTGGTGTAGCTGCTGGCTTGCCAAAATTTATACCCTCAGTGCTTGGATTCACAACTCCCTGTAACAATGGATCGGTGTTTTGAGGTTTATCTTCGGCTTGTGCTCCAGCAACACCGGCTGGTGCATCTGACCCGATCATGTTACTTTGAACATCCGCTTCAGAAACAGCAGGTTTATCTTTTGTATTTTGGCCTGCATTGAGTGCTGCCGTTTGATTCATGTACAAAAAGACTCCAACTACAATTGCAACAATCAATCCTATTATTGCTCCTTTTGGAATTAGTGGTTGTTGATCGATATTATTGTCCATTGTTAGGCGGTTTCTTCTTCGTCTTCTACTTTTTCGGCCAAGTAAGCTACGGAGGCTACTGTATCCCCACCTGATAAGTTAATAAGTCTAACGCCCTGTGTGGCTCTTCCAAGCGAAGGTACCTGCTTTTCAGGAAGTCTGATGACCTTTCCTTCGTTTGAAACAATAAGAACGTCATTTTTTATGCTTGAGTCTACAATCTTTGTTGCACATACATTTCCAGTTTTATCAGTTACTCGGTATGTTAAAACACCTGATCCTCCTCTGTTTTGCGTCTTGTACTCGTCTATATGAGTCTTCTTGCCATAACCTTTGTCTGTAACTATCAAGAGATTAAGTGTCTTGTTCTCTTTGTTTATGATGTCCATTCCAATTACATAGTCGCTACCTGAAAGTTTTATACCAATTACTCCAGCTGCTTGCCTTCCCATAGGTCTTACGTCAGATTCTTTGAATCGAATGGACTGGCCTTCTGCAGTAACCAAAAGGATCTCATCTCTTCCGGAAGACATTCTTCCCCAGGCCAAGGAATCCCCATTATCAAGCTTGATTGCAAGTATTCCAGATTGCCTGATGTTTTCAAATTCGGAAAGAAGTGTTTTTTTGATATTTCCTTTTGTTGTTCCAAGAATGATGTGCCCCTGTTTACTATCAAAAACCGACTTATCAACTGTCAAAAACTCTTCTATTTTTTCTGATTGTTCAATGTTAATTAAGTTTACAATTGCTGTTCCCTTTGCAGTTCTGCTAGCCTCAGGAATTTCCCAGATTTTGACTTTGTAAACCTTACCTTTATTAGTAAAGAAAAGTGCGTAATCAAGGCTGTTACAAACTTTTATATCATAGACCTCGTCCTCTTCTTTAAGGGTTTGTCCTACCACACCTTTTCCTCCTCTAGCCTGTCTCTTATATGTATCAACAGTAAGTCTTTTAATGTATCCGGTCTTGGTTATAGAAATAACTACCTGTTCGTTCTTAATAAGGTCTTCTTCACTGAATTCTCCAATCTTTCCTTTAATAATTTTTGTCTTTCTTTCATCACCATACTTTGTTTTAAGCTCTGCAAGTTCACTTTTGATTGTATCTATAACTCTCTTTGGCGAGGCAAGAAGGCCCTCGAGATCCTTAATCATAGCCTGGACCTCTTTTAATTCGTCCTCAATCTTCTTTCTCTCTAGTGCAGCAAGTCTTCTAAGCTGCATGTCTAAAATTGCTTGTGCCTGAATTTCAGAAAAATCAAACTTCTTAATAAGTCCCTGTTTTGCCTCATCTGCATCTTTGCTTTTTCTGATAAGGGCTATGACTTCGTCCAAATGATCAAGAGCTTTTTTAAGTCCAAGAAGTATGTGTTCTCTTTCTCTAGCTTTATTTAAAAGGTATTTGGTTCTTCTTAAAACCACTCTTTGTCTATGCTTAACAAACTCTTCAAGCATTGTTTTAAGAGTGAACACTTTTGGCTCTCCATGAAGAATTGCTACAACGTTTGCATTAAATGCAGTTTGAAGGTCAGTGTGTTTGTAAAGGAGGTTTAAGACTTGTTGTGGTCTTGCATCTCTTTTAAGTTCAATAACAACCCTCATTCCCCTTCTGTCAGACTCATCCCTAATGTCTGAAATCCCGTCAATCTTCTTATCCTTTACAAGCATTGCTACTTTTTCTTGAAGAGTGGCTTTATTTACCTGGTATGGGATTTCAGTAATAACAATTTTAAATTTTCCTGCCTTGTCCTCCTCTATTGATGTTCTAGCTCTTGTTACAATTCTTCCTCTACCTGTGGCGTACATTTTTATGATTTCTGATTGATCGTAGATGATTCCGCCCGTTGGAAAATCAGGACCTTTTATGAATTTAACAAGATCTTCAACATTTGCTGTGCTTGAGAAATCTGGGACCATTGTTTGATCTTCATCGCCTTTTTTTGGCGCACTTCCAATGTTATCAGCGGTTTCAATCATATGGCTGATACCGTCAACTACCTCGCCAAGGTTATGTGGAGGTACTTGAGTTGCCATTCCTACCGCAATTCCTGATGTTCCATTTAAAAGTAGATTTGGAAGAACAGCTGGGAGTACTGTTGGCTCTTTATAATCTCCCGAATAGTTTAAGCTAAAGTCGATTGTGTCTTTATCAATATCTTCATAAAGTTTGGTGGAGATTGGTGCAAGCCTACACTCTGTGTACCTCATTGCTGCTGGAGGGTCGCCATCCACTGATCCAAAGTTTCCTTGACCGTCAATAAGTGGATATCTAAGCGAAAAATCCTGAGCCATTCTTGCAAGTGCATCATAAATTGATGAATCTCCGTGTGGATGGTACTTTTTCATTACTTCTCCAACTACGGAAGCACACTTTTGGTACCTTGATCCAGGTCCCATTCCTTGGTCATACATGGCGTAAAGAACTCTTCTATGAACCGGTTTAAGTCCGTCGTTAACATCAGGAAGCGCTCTTGCAACAATAACGCTCATCGCGTAGTCAAGATATGCAGATTGCATTTCGTTAACTATATTTGCCTGAACAACTTGTCCAGTTGAGGATTCATCTAAATGTTCTTTTTCTTCTGAAGTTTTCTTAGCCATAAGACTAGAAGATTTTAGCAGGTCTATTGCGTGGTATCAAGGTAAACCCTATTTTAACGAAGATCCGTTAGGAATTATGTTTTCCGGGGTCAAAAACACTACTTTGCCATCAGCATCCGTAGCTATAATCATTCCCTGGCTTTCATGCCCCCTAAATTTTCTGAATTCTATGTTTAATAGAGCAGGAATCTGCTTTCCTACAAGCACTTGTGGGTTTGGGTAATACTCAGCTATTGCGCTCATGATTTGTCTTTTTTCACTTCCAAAGTTGATGATAAGTTTAAGGAGCTTGTCTGCTCCCTCTGCCCTCTCTGCTAGCTCAATCGTTCCAATTCTAATATCCAGTTTTGCAAGGTCATCAATTGTACATACAACCTTTTCTTCCGCCTTTGTGTTCTCTGATGTTGTTTGGTTATTTGTATCTGAGTGCATCTTCTATAGGAGGGGCAATATCCTTCTTTCTAGACATCTTTGGACCAATATTTATAACATGGTCGTTTCCAATGCTCTTAAACGCTTCTTCAAGCACTGCTTTATCTTCATCAGTGTTGTAAAAAACTACAGAGTTTACTTTAAGAATGTCTGTAACTGTTAAGAAAATGTGGTCAACCCCTTCGGTTGCCTTAACTTTGATCATGGCTTCTATGACCTGATCTTTCACTGCGAATATATTCTCAGGCTCTACAGTCTCAACTTGCCCTATGAACACTTTAATTCTAGAGAAATCAAAAATCTTGTAGTCTTTCTTAACAATTTGTTCAGGCGAAAGGCCAGTCATATCTGATTTTGCCTTGAATATATCAAAAGTAAGTTGATCTAGGTCCTCATCAAGTTCGTAAGCCAGATCGTGTGCTGCTTTTGCATCCCATTTTGTGGTGGTTGATGACTTCAGGCCTTGTGTATCAGAGAGTATCGAACAAAGAATTAGCCCCATCACTTCTCTTGATGGTTTAAGCTCGTCTTTAACAAAGTTTTCATAAATAACTGAGCACACCGAACCAAATGGCCTTATATCAAGTCTAATTGGGTGTCCAAAATCAAGTTTTACCTTGTGATGGTCAACAATTTCTATTACCTGCTCGTTGTTTAAATCGTCCATTCGCTGATCTTCTTCGTTATGATCAACTAGAATGATTTTATCTTCAGGCTTAATCTCCTCTATTGCTAGAAGTCTTGGTCTTAGAAGGTTGTACTTTTGAAAAACAAAAGCAGTCTCTTTATTTGTGTCATCAACAACCGCTGGAATTATTTCCGCGTCTTTGTATCTTTTGACTTTTGTAAGGTACTCGACATATGCAACCGGCGCTGATGTAGCATCAAGGTCCGGTGACTTATGCCCTACAACATAAATCCTCATAGGCAGTGAGTAATACTTTACTCTTCCTGTCTTACCAAATCAATAAAGTAAGACTGAGTATTCTGGCACAAATTAGTGCCATGCTCAAGAGGAATCTTGTTGTTGATTTAGCTTGGTATGTTATCTATTATTAGAAGTAATGTTTTCAACTGCCAAGCTTAAAAAGCTTTTTTCCAAATCTTCAGGTTTTACTCTTATTGAGCTTTTAATTGTTGTCACAATCATTGGAATTATGTCTGGCGTTTTGCTTGTTGTTATAGACCCTCAAAAACAAAGAGCAAGAGCTCAGGACGGCGTTAGGGTTGGGAATATCTCAAAGCTTGTTCAGTCAGTTGAAGCTTACAGGGCTGGGGAAGGTGTTTACCCTGACGCTCAAACTAAGCTAACAGCTACAGACACAAAGTACGTTCAAAACTGGCCATCGGATGCAAGTTCATATGTTTACTTTCCTAATAACCCAGGCACTCCTACAGATTACTGTCTGTCTGTCCCAATGGCGACAGCCACAAATAGATATATTAGATATCAATCTACAGGCACCGGAAGTATGGGTTCTGGAAAGATACATGTAAATTGTAGTTCAGCATGTTCAGCAGGTTATATTTCTGACAATGTGCAAGATTGCACAGTACTTTAGCTCTACTTCATTAACCCAGTTTTAATAGCTGAAATAAGGAATATTAAATATCAAGATTTGCTTGTTTTGCGTGTGTCTGAATGAATCTTTTTCTTGGTGCAACTTCTTCTCCCATCAAAGTTGTGAAGACTTCGTCGGCTTTGGCTGCATCCTCAATGTTTACTCTCTTTAAGGTTCGTGTTTTTGGGCTCATTGTTGTATCCCAAAGTTCTTCAGCATTCATTTCTCCTAGACCCTTGAACCTTTGTATCACAACTTTTGAATCAGGGTGCTTCTTTTTAAAATTTTCAAGGGCTTCGTCGTCTACCAAGTACTGCTTCTCTTTTCCAATTGTAGCTTTGTACAAAGGTGGGACCGCCACATATACAAATCCATTTTGAACAATCTCTGGTAAATGTCTAAAGAATAGTGTTAGATACAGTGTTTTAATGTGTGCACCGTCCACATCTGCATCGGACATGATGATGACTTTATGATATCTAAGTTTTGAAATGTTAAATTGGTCCCCTATTCCCGCACCAAGTGCAATGATTAGTGGTTTAATTTTCTCGGAATCAATAATCTTATCTATTCTTGCCCTTTCGGTATTTAGTGTTTTACCAAATAGTGGCAAAATTGCCTGTGTATCTCTATCTCTTCCCTGCTTCGCAGAGCCACCTGCCGAGTCTCCCTCTACTATGTAAATTTCAGCTTTTGCGGGGTCTTTTTCTCTACAGTCAGCAAGTTTTCCTGGTAGCACTCCCCCACCCTCTAATGCACTTTTTCTAATTACTGTCTCTCTTGCAGCCCTTGCTGCAACCCTTGCTCTATACGCAAGAATGTTTTTTTCAACAATTGATCCTGCCTCTCTAGGGTTTTCTTCTAAATACCCATCAAAGGCTTCTCTCATTACCTGCTCAACAATTGGCCTCACTTCAGCATTTCCTAGCTTGCTTTTTGTTTGACCCTCAAATTGCAAAGAATCAGAAGCAAGTTTAACCGAAACAACTGCAGTCAAACCCTCTCTGTAATCTTCGCCCCCAGGCCCTTCTTCGCTGTCTTTAACCATTTGGTTCTTTTTTATGTAATCCGAAATGCTTTTTGTGAGTGCTGACCTAAAGCCTGTTAAATGTGTACCACCTTCTGGTGTTTTAACGTTGTTTGCAAAACAAAGCACATTTTCCGAAAACATGTCGCTGTACTGAAGTGCAACCTCAACTAGAACATCATTGATTGTTCTATTTACATAGAAAACCTTCTGATTAAGCACTTTTTTATGTCTATTTAGTGTTCGAATGAAAGACTCAATCCCACCTTCAAAGTAATAGGTGTTTTCTTCTCCTGATCTTTCATCAAGAATCTCAAATTTTACATTTGCTGTTAAATACGCATACTCTTTGTATTGCTCTCTTAACGTGTCGTATTTGAAGTTGGTTGTGTTGAAAATTGTCGCGTCAGGTTTAAATGCAACCAATGTTCCGCTCTCAGGATTCCAGATCTCTAGCATTTTTGCCAAATTCTTATTTTTGCTCTTTAGCTTTGAAACAGCATCAGGCTTGAATTCAGTGAGTTTAATAGATGTTTTTCCACCGTTCTCAAATTCAATAAAATAGTATTTCTTATCTCTTTTAACTACAGCACAAAGCCACTCTGAAAGCGCGTTAACAACAGAAGCTCCTACTCCGTGAAGTCCACTTGAAACTTTGTAGCCTCCCCCACCAAACTTTCCTCCTGCATGAAGGATTGTAAAAACAGCCTCAATAGCAGAAATGTTGTACCCTTTTTTAAGATCAACTGGGATTCCTCTTCCATTGTCTGTTATGGAGCAACTTCCATCTTCGTGAAAATAAATTTTGATGTTGTTACAAACTCCAACTAAGGCTTCATCTACGGAGTTATTAACTATTTCTGTAACTAAATGGTGAAGTCCTGTTTGATCAGTGGACCCTATGTACATTCCAGGCCTTTTTCTAACCGGTTCAAGACCCTCTAAAATTTGAATCTGTTCTGACGAATAATTATTTGATGCCATAGGACATGCAGTATTTTACATGAAACCGGTGCGATTTGCCAAGATATTGGCCTTTTCAAAGAAATTAAGCCCTATAGCATGGACAAATACTCAAGAGCAAGCCTCACATTTACATTCGTTGACGCTAAGTCCCCCTGAACTCGCAAGATCTTGGAGGCTAGTTTTGCATTTTCTCCCCTCAGATCTTTCCTAAGAACAAAATTTACTGTATCTAAAAACTTGATTGCCTCAACCCTATCCGTTAGCTGAGATTTATGTTCCTCTATTAAAGACAATCTTTCCCCGGTTTTTGAACCCACAAACTTTTCAGCTAATTTTAAAGTATCAGAGTCAGGTGTAAATTCTTCTGGTAAAAGAATCTTTTTGCACCTAGACAGAACTGTTGGAAGAAGTTTGTCTTCATGTTGCGTAATTAAGACAATATGCGAAGTTGAGCTTGGCTCTTCAAGAGTTTTCAGCATTGCGTTTTGCGCGTCTAAAGTCAACTTTTCTGCGTTATTCACAATTAGAAGCTTATTTTTACTAGTTAATGGTTTTTTAATTAGAAAATCCTTGAGGTTTTTAACATCGCCAATACCTATACTCTTAGCCTCACCGGCCATCTCAAAAACATCGGGCGACTTTAAACTGTCTATGCCACAGCTTTTCATTATCTCTTCTATTTTAATTCTGACTTTTTCAGGGTTTGTTCCTACAATTAATGTTGCTGTTCCGTACATACGTCTTGTATAACACACAGGGCTTTTATTGACTATATTATAGCGTCAAAGCAACAAATAGCCCTGCATCTATTCGTTTGCCATTCGTTGACACCACCATATGCATGTGAAATACTAATTAAGATACTTAAAAGGACTGCCCATGCAAAAGCTTGATACACAGCGCGGAATAGAAGACATACTTTATGAAAAAAAGCTGATTAATTCAGACCAGCTTTCCGCACTCAAATTCGAACATGTAAATACTGGTAAACCAGTTACTCAGATATTAAAAGAAAGAAATTATATTTCATCTGAAGACTACGCAAGATCTTATGGCGAAGCTTTTGGATTTGCGTATGTGGATTTAAATGGAAAGCAGTTTGACGTTAAATTTTTGGATTATTTTCCTCAGACAGTAGCTAAGAAATATAAGTTCATACCTTTTGAAGAGGTTGATGGCATGCTCAGTGTTGCCATGGCTGATCCTCTGGACCTCCAGGCCGTTGAATTTATTGAAAGGAGAACTGGCCTTGCGGTTAAAACCTACATAGCAACCGAAAAAGACATACTCGCAGTCATTGATGAACAGTATGGAAGATCTGTTGGTGAGCACGTTGAGGCAGCTTTAGAGGAAGTTTCTGCGGAGACTTTAAAAATCGAAGAAAGACTTAATGATGTTGATCAGGCAGGAGAAGTTTTAAGAGACGCCCCTGTTTCAAGAATTGTGGGAACTATTTTGGAGTACGCTGTAAAGCTAAAGTCTTCAGATATTCATATTGAACCAGGTGAAGATCGAACAAGAGTCAGATATAGAGTCGATGGTATTTTGCAGGAAAGAATTTCATTACCAAAAAAAGTTCACGACTCAGTTGTTGCAAGAATCAAAGTTCTCTCTCAGCTTAAAATTGACGAAAAAAGAATCCCTCAAGATGGTAGGTTCAAGATCCAAGTTGGTGCTTCAAAAACGGATTTAAGAGTCTCTACCCTACCGACTGTTGTAGGTGAAAAAGTGGTAATTAGGCTTTTGAAGGACGAGTCAACAGTTCTTAGCTTTAAAGACTTAGGCTTAAGGGGAAACGCATTAAAAAAGTTTGAAGACAATTTACTTAAACCAAACGGAATTATTTTGGTTACCGGTCCTACAGGTTCAGGAAAGACGGTCACGCTTGCAACAGCTTTATACAAGTTAAATACGGTCAAGGTAAACATAATTACACTTGAGGACCCTGTTGAAATTAGAGTTCCTGGGGTAAATCAGGTTCAGATAAATCCTCAAGCTGGGTTAACATTCGCATCAGGATTAAGGTCAATTCTTAGGCAAGATCCTAATGTAGTAATGGTGGGAGAGATTAGAGACGGTGAAACAGCCGCGCTTGCCATTCAGGCCGCTCTTACAGGTCACTTAGTGCTTGCAACACTTCACACAAACTCGGCAGCAGGCGCTCCTCCAAGGCTTTTGGATATGGGTGTTGAAAACTTCCTTCTTTCCTCCACTGTTAATGCTGTTCTTGCGCAAAGACTTGTAAGAAAAATTTGTACGGATTGTAAGGAGGCTTATGAGGCAAACGAAGAAGTAGTCAAGGAAATTAAGAGAATACTTGGCCCTCTAGCTGAAAGATACCTTAATCCTGCAATTGCAAAAGATCCAAAAGAAGACCAGATGGTTGCAGATGACATTAAGCTCCTCAAAAAAGACAAAGTTGTCTTGTATAAAGGCAAAGGCTGTGAAAAATGTGGGAATACAGGATACCTTGGAAGAATTGGTATTTATGAAGTTCTTACAATGACCGACAAAATCTCAAGATTAATCCTTGAGCACAAACCCGCTTCAGATATTGAGACAACTGCCGTTTCCGAAGGTATGGTCACTCTAGTTCAAGATGGCTACCTAAAGGCACTTGAGGGTGGAACAACAATGGAAGAAGTATTGAGAGTTGCTAAGGATTAATTTAGGACATATATGAAATTTGCTGCCAATGAAATTTTAGAAAAAGTTGTAAACAACAGAGCTTCGGATTTGCACGTGGTTACTGGGAATTATCCAATCATGAGGGTTAACTCAAAGCTTATTGCAATGCAGGACTACCCCATTCTTTCCGCTGAGGACGTTGAATACTTTTTGGACCAGCTCATGAGCCAAGAGCAAAAAGAAATCTACAGTGTGAACAAGGACCTAGACTTTTCGTTTTCACTTGGAAAGGCATCAAGATTTAGAGTTAACGCTTTTTATCAAAGGGGTTACCCTAGCGTAGCGTTAAGAGTCATTCCTTTTAGGATCCCTGACCTATCGGAATTAAATGTTCCGGATATAGTCCAGACTCTATCCACATTAAATCAAGGTCTGGTGCTTATTGTAGGCCCAACAGGTCATGGTAAATCAACCACAATTGCAGCAATGATAAACGAAATAAACAAGACGAGAGACGCTCATATCGTCACCATTGAAGACCCTATAGAGTACGTCTTTACTAATAACAAATCTCTTATAGAACAAAGAGAAATGTTTCTTGATACGCACTCGTGGGAGGTGGCATTAAGATCTGTGCTGAGGCAAGACCCTAACGTTGTGGTTGTTGGTGAGATGAGAGATTTTGAGACAATTTCTGCTGCTATAACAATTGCTGAAACAGGCCATCTAGTTCTTGCAACGCTTCACACAAACTCTGCGGCACAAACAATAGACAGAATTATTGATGTGTTCCCAGAAGTTCAGCAACAACAGGTTAGAATTCAGCTTGCTTCCATTCTTGAGGGGATAGTTTCTCAGAGGCTTGTTCCTACGGTTGACGGTAGTTTAACGCCTGCTGTTGAGGTTCTGCTTTCAAGCCCTGCAGTTAGAAACCTTATTAGAGAAGGAAAATCTCACCAAATAGATAATGTTGTTTCTACAAGTTTTGATCTAGGGATGATTTCTTTGGAGAGAAATCTAGCCTCACTTGTAGCTCAGAACAGAGTTTCTTTAGACGAAGCCATGAGATATACCACAAAGCCAGAAGAGCTTACGAGGTTAACAAAGAGAGCAAACTAGAATATGCCAGTATTTAACTATATTGCAAAAACTATAGATGGAAAGCAAATCAATGGGGTTGTAGAGGCAGCAAGCGACCAAGCAGCAGCCTCGTTAATTAAAACAAAAGGTTATTTTGTTGTCTCTATTACAAAAAAGGATGTAAATAGTCTTGAAAATAGGCTTAATACAATTAGGGGCGTGTCTTCAAAAGAGAGGGTTAATTTTACAAGGCAGTTAGCTACCATGGTTGCTGCGGGTCTTCCTCTTCCAAACTCTTTGCAAGTACTTTCCGAGCAGACTACAAATGTTCAGATGAAGCAGGTAATTACCGAGTGCCTTAGGGATGTTGAAGGAGGCTCTCCCCTTTCGGTCAGTATTGGTAAATTTCCTAAAATTTTTTCTCCAACGTATAAAGCACTTTTGCGAGCTGGAGAGGCGTCAGGAAAGATGCAAGAAATTCTTTTGAAGCTTGCAGATACCATGGAGGAGCAGCAAGAGTTTAAGGCCAAGTTTGTTGGGGCTTTGATCTACCCCGCAATCGTTATGATAGCAATGGTAGGAGTTATGGCCGTTATGATGCTTTTTGTTGTCCCAAAGCTTTCAAATATGTACAACAGTTTGGGGGCTGAGCTTCCCCTTCCAACCAAGATCTTAATTGGTATTTCTGGGTTTATGATTAACTATTGGTGGTTAATGCTTATTGGTATTTTTGGTGCAATGAGTGCCTTTAATTATTTTAAGAAAACCGAAATTGGTAGTATTTACCTATCTAAAATTTCTTATGCACTGCCTGTCTTTGGGTCAATTTATAAAGAAAAGGATTTAACTGAGTTTACCTCTACTTTTAGCTTACTTATCTCATCAGGTATTCCAATTGTTGATGCACTGCAGATTGTTGCGGATGCTGTTGATAACGTGCTGATGAGGTCTGCAATTGAGCAAGGCGCAAAAAACGTGACTAAAGGTTTTTCCCTCTCAAAGTTTTTAAGAGCGGAACCAATCTTTCCTCCTGTTGTAGGTCAGATGGTTGCTGTGGGAGAGGAGACCGGGTCCCTTGATGCAATTATGGAAAGGCTTTCCAAGTATTTTAAGAACAACGCCGAGACATCAATTAAAGCTTTATCTACGGCTATGGAGCCTATTATTTTAATAATGCTTGGAGTTATGGTTCTATTTTTGATACTTTCGATTATTACGCCAATTTATAAGCTTACAAGTTCTTTGTAACGAAAGGGGGTGAATTGTAATGGATGGATTAAAACAGAAGGGTTTTACGCTCGTAGAGCTTTTGGTCGTAATTGCTATTATCGCAATTTTGGCAGGAGTAGTTCTAGTTGCTATCAACCCAACCGCACTTCTTGCAAAAAGCAGGGATTCGGCCAGACTTCAGGACGTTGATAACTTGAACAAAGCTATCTCGTTAGCACTTGCTGATGGAGAAGTAATCTTGTCAGCAACAACAGGTTGTACCACATGTACCAGTCTTTCCGGTACTCAAGCAGTAAACGGAACAGCAGGGTACATTAAGTTCACAGTCCCGACAGGAAAGACAGGTCTTTCAAAGTACCTTGCCACACTTCCAAGGGATCCAACGAACACAGGAACACTTGTTTATACCTTTGCATCTGACGGAACAAGCTTTGAGCTTAATACTGCACTTGAAAATGTAGATAACGCTTCAAAGATGTCTACAGACGGAGGAGACAATGCCAACGCTTTTGAGCTTGGTACCTCACTTACCCTCATCAACTAATTTGATGGGTGAAAGTTAATTAAGTATCGGATTCCGCCCCATTTTTTGGGGCGGGATCTTTTTTTAGGCTTTCTTCTTTATCCTGCCAGTTTCTGCTGTTATTATCTTTAGGTGCTAAATAATATTTTGCTTTATATAGTTACTTCAAATTCGTTGTATTACGTTTTAATATTCATTGGAGGTACTCTGGTAGGCTCGTTTTTAAATGTTGTATCCGATAGGCTGCTCAAAGGTAAATCTATTGTGATGGGGAGATCTGAGTGTGAAAGTTGTCATAAGGAGCTTTCAGCCAAGGAACTGGTCCCAGTTGTCTCCTATTTGCTTCAAAAAGGTAAGTGTAGTTCTTGTGGCGTAAAGCTAAGTGCTTACTACCCTATTTCTGAGATACTCACAGGATCTTTATTTGTTGCTTTGGCAGTTTGGCTTGGGGTTTTCAGTACAGCTGATACTTCTATCTACATTGCGTATGCGTTTCACTTGGTTATTGCCTCGTTTTTGGTAGCACTACTTTTAACAGATCTTAAAGATATGATTTTGCCAGATAAGATTGTGTTTCCTGCAATAATTTTTGTCCTTGTAGCAAGGATTTGCGCTGTGACTTGGGCACTGTATAAGATGTACCAGAGTCTTGTCTCCGACCCATTCGGTAAGTACTTGCTAAAAGCGGGATTTTTGACTAACCATATTAAATTTGAAGCAGTAAACCTTGTTTGGGTAATTGGTGGGGCATTATTTGTGTCACTTTTCTTTCTGTTCCTTATCTTTATAACAAAAGGAAGAGGAATGGGTGGTGGTGATGTTAAGCTTGGGTTTTTACTTGGACTAATAAACGGTTTTCCAAACTTTGCAGTAATGCTTTTTGCTTCGTTTTTGGCTGGAGCACTTTATAGCATTGTACTAGTCTTATTAAGAAAAAAAGGAATGAAGGAAGCCATACCTTTTGGACCGTTTTTGATACTTGGGTGCTATGTTGCTCTCTTTTTTGGCGAATACCTTGTTAATAGATACCTATCTATGCTGTAGAATAGATTAAGATGCAAAAAACTGCCCCATCCCCATTCTCAAAAGGTTTTGCCCTTTCGGAATTGACTCTTGGAGTCGTTTTTCTATTTGTTCTTGTTGCGCTTGTTATCAATTTTGCAGATTTAAGAAATGTTACTGCCGTAGTATATGACTATCAGCTGTACTACAAAGCAAAAGCTGTTTCAGATGAACTCATTCAGTTTAATTTAAGCGGTGAATATCCAAGTTGCTCCGAGATGTTAGGGAAAGCGCCATTCTGCACAGGAATTGTTTTTGGAGGTGTTAGAAGTTGTAACTGCCCGTTCTTTGAGCTTAAGGGTCTTGAAACGGGCATATTCCCTTACCCCGGCTTTAAGTATGTAAAAACTCCAGGTGGGTTTTGTCTTTCTGCTGTTGCCAATTCGCCAAAAAAAGGAAAATTTTTCAGAATTAACTACCCTATTGAGAAAGATATTATAAGGGCAAATGAAGGTTGCTAAATTGCCTATTGCTAATTGATTTGCATGTTGTTTAGAATAGATGAAAGGAGGTGTCAAATGTATAATTCTGCCCAAAATCAAAAAGGTTTTACACTCGTAGAACTTCTTATAGTAATTGTAATTATCGGTATTCTTGCCGGTATAGTTATCTCAATTCTTGATCCAGTAAGACAACAAAATAGAGCCAGAGATGGAGTTGTTGTAGCAACAATTAACAAAATAGTTGCTGATATTAGGGCTCAGTCAGCTGCAGATATAACTGGAGCTGGTAACTTACCTACATGTACTCAGCTTGCAGGACAAAATACTTGCACAGGTGCAACAGATGGAGGTTCACTTCAAAATGTAGCTACGTGTCCGTGCACTGGTGCAGCTCAGAACTCCGTTCACTTTACCATTAGAGGTGTTACTACTGGTGCGACGCTTCCAGGTTTTCAGTATAGAACCAATGGTACCAACTTCTGTGTTGCGTCAGGAGCAAACGATACAAGCCAGAGGGATGCCGGTGGTAATGTTATGAACTACATAGTTTATGATCCTGCTAACGGACTCAATACACCAAATAGAAGAGCGACATCGTGCTTTTAACCTAGCTTGATCTACCTAATATACAAAGGGGCTGGGAAACCGGCCCTTTTCGGTTTTATAGAATTTGCTTACATTGACTAGAATCACTAAAACACATAACATTTAACTATGCCCGTCAAGCTTTCCCATTCGATAAAAGGATTTACCTTAATTGAAATACTTTTAGCTGTGTCTATTATGGGAATTTTGGCCGGTGTTTTGCTTACGGTAATCAACCCAAGTCAGCTTCAGGGAAAAGCTAGGGATGCTAAGAGGGCTTCTTCGTTAAAATCAATTCAAACAGCGCTTGAGCTATATAGAACAAATAATTCTGGTTCTTTTCCATCATCAGGAGGGAGCTGGATAACCGTGACTGGTTCAGATTCGTTAAGCACTGCCCTATCACCAGCCTCAGGGTTGAAGTATCTTCAGTACATGCCGCAGGACCCTTCGTATAGTAGCTCTTCTGCAAACAGCCCATGCAATTACACTAATGGCGCAAATCCTCACTACAGATTTAGTTATAACTCGAATGGAAGTTACTTTGTGCTAACTGCACAGATGGAATCGGTTTCATCAACATCAGGGGGTAAGTGCATCTCACTTTCCAATTGGAATTCATATGCAGGTACCTGTGATAACACTCACTGTTATGGTTTGGAAAGCAGGGGTAACTAATGAAAAAAGGTTTTTCGTTTATAGAACTTATTGTTTCAGTATCTGTCCTTGGAATTCTTGTTGGGGTTGTACTGATGGTTATGAACCCAAATCAGCTTAGAGCCAAAGCCAGGGATGGAAGAAGAATCAATGACTTAAAACTTATTCAATCTGGGCTTGAGCAGTATATATCTAGTGGTGGAAATACAGTATATCCTATCTTTCCCGCTGGAGGATGTGTTGCAGGGACATGGGGGTTGGCAGAGGATTGTCTTAGCACGGCTCTAAGCGACTTTATTGGAACATTCCCAAGAGACCCATTAACTCTAGCCAAAGGAACTGGTAATTCAGCATGTACAGCTGGCGGGCAAGCAAATAGATATAACTTTGTTTCTTCAGGAAGCACTTACATACTTACTGCAGTGCTGGAGACCTCTATTCCCACAAATGCTACGCCTTGTTCATTCTTAACTAACTGGTCAAGCTTTTCAGCAAGTTGTGGGGGTACGCCTCTTGCAGGCTGTATTGGTGTTCAAAACCCGTTATAGTTAAAAGATAGCATGTATATTTTTGAGATTGCTAAAAAAAATGAATCTACGCAGAAGGGATTTAGTCTTGTTGAGCTACTTGTAGTAGCCCTATTGATTGGTGTGCTTACTTCGGCAATTATTGTGATAATTAATCCGGCTACAATAAGGGCAAGAGGAAGAGATTCTCAGAGAATATCCGACCTTAAAACTATACAGATAGCTCTTGAGCAATTTTACTTAAAGCATAGAGGTTACCCTTCTAGTGCAACATCAGGTTGTCAGGTAAGCTCAGGTGTTGCGTCAACTTGTTTTATCAAGATTACAGGTAGTTCAGATAGGCTTAGTCAGTGCTTATTAGGTACAGGCAGTTGTAATTCTCTAACAGGATTTTCTGCCGTAACAAATTCAGTACCCTCAGATCCTACTGCCAGTACTGGTACTAATAGTCCGTGTAACGGATCTCCAACACAGGCATACTTCTATATTGCGCCATACAGATCAGGATCTACGCAACTTGCTGATGGGTATGTTGTTACTGCAACAATGGAGCTAGCATCAGCTGTTGGAGGGAATAGATGCAGTACTGGTTCAAGAAACTGGTCAACTTGGGGTCTTTGTGGGGACCAGGCAAGCTGTTATGCAGTCGAAAACAAATAGTTTACATATCAAAGGCTTCAGTATTATTGAGCTAACTGTTTCGCTTTTTATTTTGGTGACAATATCCTCCATTGCATTCATGTACTTATACCCAGCTGCACAAAAAAGGAGAGCAAGAGATGTTAAGAGAGTTGCTGACCTTCGTTCGTTATCAAGAGCTATTGAGGAGTATAGAATAAACACAGGTTCGTATCCTGATTCGGATAATACTACACGAACAAGTAATGTCCTTCCTACCGGAAATGGAGGTCCCTATGAAAGTGTTACACAGGGCTGGATAGACTCTTCGTTCTCAAGCTATATTCAAAAAATACCAGTTGACCCAAAGAACACTGGTATTTATGTCTATACCTACAGGAAAAGTGGTTCTAATTATGAGCTTAACGCAGTTCTAGAAGCCACTGAAATTAGTATGACCTCTGACGGTGGAAATAGTAATAGTAAGTATGAAGTGGGCACTAGTTTAACACTCATGAATTGACTACTCTCCCCTATTACTTTAGCATTTATATAAATGCTTAAGTCTGCCCATCATCTACAAACAATTAAACACAGCGGCTTTACATTGGTGGAGGTTCTCATTGCAGTAAGTATCTTGGGTGCTGTTTCTGCAATTACGGTCCCTAATTTTAATGGTTTTATTAATGATCAAAATCTGAGGCAAGCTCAGGAGGCTGTTAAAAACGGCGTTAGAGATGCACAAAACAGGGCAATATCAGGCGTTGATTCTAATACTGTCTGCTCAAGCCCAAATCTTTGTAATTACTGGGTTTTTTGGTATAACGATGGAGATTCAAGATACAGAATATCAAGAACTTATGTTTCCACCCCCTCTCCTGACGCAGCGTCCTGCAATGCTCTAAATCAGGCGCATGTAGAGTCCGACATGCTGCAGGCCGGAGCAACTTTTCAGACACCTTCAAACTCAAGATCCTGTGTATTTTTTAGAATGATTTCAGCAGATGTTACTTTTATAAACCTTCTTTCAGGTGGAGATAACACTGTGAGGTCCTGCATTACCCCTGGAAATAATGCTTGGATGCAAACTTCTTTAAATCTTGCAGGGATGGTTGGTAGTGTTTCGGGGCAAGGTAGCTGTTCTAATTAAAGCTAGTATGATGATGTTAATGTATAAAAAATATTTAAAGTCAGAAAGTGGCATAGGGCTTGTTGAGACTTTGATTGCTGTTTCGCTTGCAGTTATAGTTGTAACCTCTCTAGTCTCTTTAGCTGTTTTTGCGTTAAGAAACTCCAGGCAGTCCTCATATACAGCTCAAGCAACACAATTAGCTCAAAACCAACTTGAATTATTAAGATCATATAGGGATAGCTCTAATGTGTCATGGGCGACTTTTACTAATTTAGCTACCTCTCCTTGTAACTATACATTTCTTTCAGCCTGTCAGGCGCCAACAGGAGGGTGCTCTTACCCTATCACTAATCCAGTTGGTTCTGCTCCAACTGCGGGTCAAAAGCAATCAACTCCCTTTACTTACACAATGAATCTTACATCTGTTTCTGGGGTTTATCGTGCCGGAGTTGTAGTCCATTGGAGTATTGGTGGAAAAAGTCAGTGTGTTTATAACTACACAGATTTCACAAACTGGAGAGGTAAATAAATGCAACTTAAAGCAATAAAACTTCAAAGGGGGTTCACGCTTGTTGAGATACTTGTGGTTGTTTCAATAATTTTGATATCAGTGGGGATTGCCGGGGATTTGATTGTGTCTGTAACAAGAAGTTACACCAAGACTAGAGTATTGAATGAGATAGAGCAAAACGGAAATTATCTTCTAGCCAAAATAATTTACGATATAAAAAATGCAACGTTGGCTTCTTCTTCAACAGGGTCAAATCTTCAGCTGACTACCCCGTATGGAACTGTTGTATATACTGCTCAGTTTCAAAACACGTCGTGTTCTGGGGGTGGTAATACCAGAACTATAACAAGAAGTGTTAATGGTTCGACAGCTCTAAAAATGACAAATGATGCATGTAAAGATGGTGTTACTTTAAGTTCTGATGCCGTCTTTACTGTTCAGACCACAGCAAATGGTGTTACAAGCGTTTCAATCACCATCCCAATGATCCAATCTGGCTCATACACCTCTAATAGTCCGTTTACAGCTTCACAGACGTTCTCAAGTGTAGTTGTGTTAAGGTCAGGTAATTGATACATACTATGAAGTTTTTTTGCAGGGTTTGTTCAAGTGGCAATCAAAAAGGGCAGACATTGATTGTGGTAATGATGCTGATGATCATCTCACTGTCAATTGGGCTTGCTATATCGCAAAGAATTATAAAAGGGTCTGGGAACTCCACAACACTGGATACCTCCTCAAGGGCGTATGCCGTGGCGGAGGCCGCGATTGAAAAAATGTTACCTACAGCACCAGGTACCTTGGATACATATATCAATAACAATTCCTGTGGTACTAATTGCCAAGTTACAATAACTGGAGCGGATGGCGTAGCTGCAACTGCAACCGTCTCACTTTCATACGCAGGTAACTCTACCAGTCTATTTAATACAAAAGTTTCAAGAGACGATGTAACGGAGGTTGACCTTACCGGGTACGGTAACAGGCCTTTAGAACTTTGCTGGGATGGGAGTTCAGGGAGCACCCCTTCGGTTTCTGCCCTGTTTGTATACGGATCTTCTACTCCCTACTCGTCTCAGAGGTATGCTTATAACTCTACAAGTACCACTCACTCATCCAACGGCTTCACAGCAGCGGCACCAGACCTATCATACTCTAACTGTTTCACAATATCTGGTCAGGATAACCCAAGGTTTGTGCGAATTAGAGCAATATACCAAGATCTGAATCTGTATGTTATACCAAAAAGTGGAGGTACGCTTCCGGTCCAAGGGTATCTTTTGACTTCTGTAGGTAGATTAGGATCCGTGACAAAAACTGTAACAGCACTTAAAAGTAGGTCTTTTGTACCTTCCTCTTTTGATTATGTTTTATTTAGTACTTCTGACTCAACTATTTTAACTAACTGAGATTATTTGAATGGGTTTTCTTTACCTATGTTCTCTGTTCCTACTACGGTTGTATAAAGTCTAAGCTCTTTAAGCCTATTAACAAAATTTAAAAATGCCTGATCCCTGATATCTATTGTGATAGGGTCCTCTGTTGTTGCTTTGGACTCAACAAAAAGATAAGGTGATCGTAATGAAATACTTATTTCTAGCCCTGCACTTTGCGCATCTGTTTCAATACCAGTAGATTCCGTGGAGAATCTAATAGTACTAAATTCAAGTACTCTTGAAGCTTTTTCAACGGCATAAAAGAAGTTTCTTACTTGCTCAAAGTTTCCTTTCGCGCTCATCTGGACGTTTACTTTATTTGCCTCACTTTGACTTGCTGCACCTGATGAAGAGTACGAAAGATTTTGGATTTCAAGGTCGTTTTCTTTTGCTATTGTTTGAATTTGAGTAAGTAGTATTGGAACATTAGCTTCGGAGGGAAGCGCTGTGTTTATTAGGGCAGAGTTTTGGTCTACAACTTCCTTAAAGTCCACAAGGTCGTTTAATTTTTGAAGTTTTGAGCTTAGGTGTCCCTTTTTATCCTCAAGCTGTTTAAGCTCATCGTTTTTTGGTTGAATCTGATTATACTTTGGATATGTTACTAAAAAGAACAATCCAGCAGTAGCAGAGATAAAAAGCAAAGGAAGGACCGTACCAACCATCATTTCTTTGCTTATTTTATTTGTTCTTGGGTTTAATTCTAAGTTCATCTTTTTAATAAGCTTTCATCAAGCTGCAATCCTAAATTAAACTTAATACTTAAGTTAAGTGAATCTAGGGATACAGTAGTTATAGATACTTCTTTAAACAGGTTCTTATCTTTTGGCGTAGCTGATTGTGAAGCAAGTTTTTGATCGCTTAATGCATTAAGAAATTTGGCAAGGGATACATAATCCGTAGCTGTTCCTGATAGTGTTGCTTTATCTGGAGTTGCAGACTCTACGCTGTTGATAGTAACGTTTGTAGGGCTTCGGTACGTTAATTCATCTAGAAGCACGGAGTAGTATGTTCTTCCGGATAATATACTACTTAGAATTTTATATTTAGCATCTAAGTTTCTAGCTGATACTTCAATCTCTGACTTATCCTGAATCTTTTTCTTAACCTCTTCAATCGAGGCAGTAGTATCCATAATTTTTTTGTCTAAAGTTCCTATGTAGTAGAACAAAAAGCCAGAAGCAATTAAGGTGATACCAAACAATATTAACGTAAAAATCAGCGCAAATTTCTTTGCTTTCTCTTTTGATCTTTGTAAGCGTTCTTCCGCTGGAATTAGGTCAATATCTGACATTACATCTCCTTGATAGCCAATCCTACTGATGAAACAAAATAAGGTCCAATATCCAGTAGTCTTTGTTTATCTTTTTCAAGTTTTTGCGGAAAAACTACTCGTTCCCATGGGTTTGCTAACTCAACCTCGAGGTCAAGGTTAGTTGTTAAGTAGTATAAAAGTCCCGGCATCAGGGCAGTTCCACCGCAAACTACTACTCTTCTTATGTTAACACTGGGGTTATGTGTTGTATAGAAGAAATATGCTCTTTTAATTTCATTTAAAATGATATCAAATACTGGTTTAACCGAATTATAGACTTTTCCATCAACCTGTTTTGGGTCTATTCCGTAAGTCTTTTTGTATTCTTCTGCTTGCGAGAAATCAAAACCCAGATTTTGTGCTATAGCTCTAGTTAAGGTATCTCCACCCGTTGATATATTTCTTGTGAATCTAACAACACCCTTGTAGGTAATAATTACATTTGTTTCGTTGGACGCAATGCATACTATTATAGAGGGGTTAGGTTGGTCTAGCTTATCTCCTGCAACTCTTGCAATTGCCAATGTCTCTGGCTCAAGCCCTACAGGTATGAGCTTTGCTTTTTTGAGAATTTTTACATATTTATCAATTAATATTTTGGTTGCAGCAACCAGGAGCACATTCATATTGCTCTTGTCATTTGGGTCATCTTCAAAGATTTGAAAATCAAAGCTTACGTCTTTTAGGGGTAAGGGTATATACTGCTCTGCCTCATAAGTGATAGCACTTTTAAGCTCCTTATCGCTCATTTTTGGTACTTTAATAATTCTTGTAAAAACGCTAGTTTCGGGAAGTGCGGCTACTACATTTGGTGTGGAAAAGTGGTTATCGTCAAAGAAGTCAGCTAACCCGTGAGCATACTTTTCAAGGTCTTCTTCTGAGTCTGAATTAAGTGTAAGATTATGCCTTTCGCTTAGCCCATATCTCACCAGCTCAATTTTGTCTTTTTCTTTTTTAAGCTCAACAGCTTTGAAGGAGTGCCCTCCCATTTCGAGTCCAACAATATTCATAGGCAGTTATTCAACATTTTAACAGGTTAGTTACTGCTTAGCCAAGTAACTGAATAGTTATCGGTGAGCTGATTTCTACCTGTAATAAAATATTTTGTGTGAAAATTGAAAGTTTCAGCTGGATTTGATGTGTTTTGATTACCGCTCAAACTTCTTTTTAGATTAAATGAATCAGCTTGAACCCCTCCTGTTATTGTTAAAGCAGTACTTCCTGATCCAACATCAAATTCTCCGTCTGAAATAAAGTACCCATCAACAGAAGATACGGAATTACCCACAGTCACATCCCCGTTTACTATAAAAATATAACCTGTTGTAGCATGAAGTGAGTAATTTGTGTTTACGTTTAAGTCCCCGTTGATGAATATTACAGCACTAATGTTTTGTCTTGTTGATAAGTTACTTGGAAGGGTGCTTGATGCAATTGTGAAGTCTGAGTTTACTCTGTATCTTCCACTGGCTGTAGGTAACCTCCCTGAAGGTAACGATGTTGTAGTGGGGTATTTGGAGTACCAGGTGCTGTAAGTTTGAAACGGAAGTGTGTGATCATAATCCTCAAGATACCAGCCACTAGAGGACGTGATTCCTGAGAGGGATCCCTTTGATGTTACAAGGTGTGCAGTTTGCGATCCTGTTTGCATTCCAATATCAAAATTAGATCCAATTTCACCTGACCCCACTTGAACCCAAGCCCCATTGATAGTAAAGTCTGAGCTCTGGCTTAAATTACCTGCCATATCGGACACCCTAAATCTGATTTTCTTGCTTGTTGCCCAGTTGCTGTTACAAAAGTCTATGGCTGGGGTGCTTACTGTAACTGTAGTACTTCCGTCTGAATTAGGAGATGTTGACGCGTTAGCCCATCCAGAATTAAAAGTGGTATTACAGCCAGTTAGGGTTGAGTAATATCCCCATGTTGCCCCTTCATCAACTGAATATTGGAACTGAGCGGTTGAGACATCTATGCCGGATATAGCATCAGAAGCTCTAATGCTCACAATAAATGTGTGGGTATTTCCCGATTGCGTTAACGAAAAATTTACCCATTTTGACGGAGCTTTAGTATCAATTTTAAAGGTTGTGTTTCTTGGAGTTTCTACATTTCCAGAAAAATCGGCACTATGGTAAGAGAGGCTATGGTTTCCACTAGCTGAGACAGCAAAGTTGGTTTGGGTAGTAGTAATTGAAGACGATATATTTGCACCGTCAAACCATACGCTTCCCGTGCCTGTGAGTCCCGCCTCTATATAAATCCCTACAGTATTAGCATTATTAGGGATAAAATTTAGACTAATTTTTTGCCAAGGCTGAGTTCCTGTAACAGAGGCTGATGTGGCCAGAAGCGATGTTCCGCTATTCCCTACCCCATCGTCATACACTAGATACACTTTATACTGCGCACTCCCAGTAACATTTTCTGTTCTAATCCAGAGGCTTGAGGTCATGTTTTGGAGGTTAGACGCCACTGAAAAGTTATTTTTATGGTTGATACCATGCCAGTCGGAAGTTGTGGAAACAATACTAACAGACGATGCTCCAAGGCTTGGTGCTGCTGATGGGTCTTGGGTATATGATGCTCCACCGTCATCATTTACTTTGTCCCACATGTTTACTGGAAGACCCGCGTCTTCAAAACTAGGGTTCGGTGCAAGATTAAGGGTGTTAGAAAAAGTTTGACTGTCGGATGTACCATCTAAGGTCCAATTTATAGACTGTACTCCTGACTCTAAATCATCTGCAGCGATTGTTACGTCAACAGGGTTCACATACCACCCATTTTGCCCGTCTGGTGACGAAGGGTTTATGGACAGAGTGCTTGTTGGAGCTGTAGTATCTCCCGATGCTCTAGTTGTTTGATCAAATGCTTTTTGTAAAACAGGATATGTGTATTTGAGCACAAACACTGAGAACAAGAAAAATATAGCTGTAATTAATAGTTTTAAGGTGTAGGCAGTTTTTACCATAGTCCGCTTAGTGAATTAATTATAATGAACTTTGAATGAGAATTGTAGGGTTAGTTGCCAAATATCTATTGAGCTGGTTCTGAAAGTTCTACATTTACTCTTCTGTCTTCCTTTGCAGCTTTTGCCTTGACTAGAGTTCTAAGGCTTTTGATTGTTTTGCCCTCTTTTCCTATAACTAAAGCCATATCATCTTTATGAACTGAGAGAATCAGTATGTCCTGCCCAGCAGTATCTGTAGAGTGTTCAACTTTTACATCTTCTGGAAATTTAACTATTGATTTGGCAAGATATTCTAAAAAGTCTTTCATTAGGCTTGTTCCTTAGCAGCTTTCTCTGCTTTAGGGTCATATTTTTTGAATTTATAATTTCCTGCAAGTAGTTCAGTTACTGCTGGTGACACCAAAGCACCGCTTTTAACCCATTTTTCAAGTTTAGCTTTGTCAACCTCAAATCTAGCTGGGTTATGTGAGGGATCAAAAAAACCAAGAACGGCAAGATTTTCGCCATCTCTTTTAGATCTCTTTGGAACAACAACAACTCTAAATGAGTGTTGGTTCTTTTTTCCTACTTTTGATAGTCTTATTGCTACTGACATATTTTCCTTTGGTAGGTTACCAGATAACTGACCCTTTGTCTAGCCGAGTTGGCTAGTTTATTCCTGTTTTTGAAAACAGGGCAAAATTGAAAGCCGCAGGCAAGTGAGGGAGGGTTTTGGTAGCTACTACGGTACGGGTTACTGAGTTTTGGGAACCTCCTATTTTTCCTGTAGCTGTGATCTCATGAGCTTGATATGGGATATTAAACGAGCCGCCCGTTCTTGAGTAGGTCATCCTGATTTTTGAACCTATTGGGATGATTCTTAATAGATAAGGTCTTGTGTTTGTCTGATAGTCTAGGTAAGACCCTCCTGACGCGTTTGTGAATCCATTCAGTTCTGAACTCGAGAACGAGTTGAATAGATATCCAGTTTTTCTCATAGCAACAGCATCTAGCCCGGTGCTATCATAAAGCTCTATTATGTAAAGAGCTGCCCTAGTAGACCCAAGGTCAAATCTAAGGTTTGCTCGGTTGTTTTGAGTTTTATCTAGCCTTAGCTCAAAAACTTTACCTTCGTCAACATCAAAGGAATGGGTTTGACTGCCTGATACACAACCAATTCTTTTAATCACAATTTCTGCAGATGTGTTTATGTCATTTCCAATGCTATTTCCTGAATCTGGGTACACTTTAGGAACCGGCGGTGTTGCTAGACTGCATTCTGTTGGCCGATCATTTGGTCCAGTAAAACCGGAAGCCTGATCTAGAAGAATTGTTGGTTTAGCAAGGTAATACTCAATTGCAGCTTCAGCCGCTGCTAGAGCTCTTGATGATGTGTCTATATTGGTAGTTCTTCTTATAGTTGAGATTGTTCTGCTTGATATCGCTACTCCAATAGCTAGAGCTACAGTCATTATTAGGAGGATAAAGACTAATGTTTGGCCCTTTTGATTTAAAGTGTTTTTTTGTCTCATGTTATTTTACCTCCCACTTGATATCGCTTATGTAGAGTCCCGTTGAATCGCTTCCATTTAGGCTATATTCAAGCAAGTTAAGCCTCACAATATCTTGCGGCATGTACTCAAAAACTTCTACAGGGGCAATATTCGGGTCCGTTGGTGATGCAGATCTACTCCTTGGTAATAGTATATTTCCGTTGCTAATCACTGATCCGTTAAACTCAATATGCAGATCGTTGTTAAGCTCTGCCCCTTCCCTTTGTTTTACAGTAAGATCTTCCTTAGCAAAGAGAATGGCATCCACAGCACCTTCATCAACAAGTTGCCTTTGATTTCCAGAGCCGACCTGGTTTCCTATTGTAATACTTCCGTTTACTACCAAGACAAGCCTTTGATTACTCCCTATAGCATTCTGTAGGTTGTTGTTTAAAGTTATTGATCCTTGCACGTAAACAACTGATATGCCCAAGGGGTTTCCTGTAAATCTATACCTTTTTATACCCGAACCATCTTGCGCTGCCAGATTAAAGCAGTTTGCATCCATGCTGTACACCCTGTTAGTCGGGTTTATATTATTTAAAAAGCTTGAGCATGCCCCACCCTGTATTGCGGTTGCACCTGTGGGTGGTGAGTAAGTGATGCTCGCTGGAATAGTCACTTTACCAAAATTACTTAGTTTTAAATTTTGATAGCCTGCGGATCCGGATGATATTCTTGATGCTCCTTGAAAGGACCTAACATTAATTGTATTTGCTGAAACTACTAATCCATTGGAGCTGTTAGGTAGGTTTATTGCTCCATCAACTAAATTAGGGATTCCGTCAGAGTCTATTGAACCATCTGTGATCGAGTTAGGAAGACTCTTATCTATTGCGGATCCACTATATACGTCCCCATAGTTAGTTTGGTACCAACCAGACGCTGGTATTCTTTCAAAACCAATGTTCACATTTGGTGTGGCAACCGGATATTCGGTAACTCTGTAAGCGCAGTTACCTGATGAGACAGAATTGCTTGTGCATTTAAGTCTGTATCTATATGCCGAACTTGTTGGAAGATTGTCAACGCAGAAGTTTGCAAAGGTTGTATACCCACCTCCTGTAAAAGTGGGTCCGGCATAATACTGAACATTGGTAATAAAATTACCTAACGCATTCACAGCCCCGCTCGAAGGACTTGCAAGCAGGTTTAGACCCTTGCCTGTTGGGTATGGATCATATAGCTTTATTCCTGCTAAATTTTCGCCCCAAACAGTTGTACTTACTGTTGTGCCAGAAAATCCTGTTGAATCTATGTTTGAAGCACTGCAGCTACTATCAGAAGTTTCCCCAACTTTTACTGTTACAGGTCTTTGGCATTGATTAACTGAGAAAGTGACTGTGGAAGCTAAGCTTGGCTCCATCCACCCACAGGTACTTCTTTGACTTATCACTGCGCTATACCTTCCTCCTGGTATTACGCTAAATCTGTAGCTACAATTCCCGTTCGAATCACATGTTAATCCAGGAGATCCTGGCGTAAGTCCCTCTTGGCAAATATCTGGAAAAACAGCGGCTGCGCAGTTGAGTGTTGGGGTTTCAGTTAACTCATTAATGTAAAAGTTAAGGTATACAGGGCTTCCCAGATAAGAGTAATCATTTGGATCATACTTAAAGTTAAGAACTGCCTGTCCATTTCCTGGAGGTGCTGAGTTTGTGGAGCAACCAGGCTGAAGGGCAACTGTTGCACCAACGTTAGTTGCTGGTTTTGGTAGTGTACAGATGTTTAGCGTAGTAGTGGCGCCAAGCCCATTAGTTCCAGGGCATTGATATCTATTTGGAAGCCCATTAACGCAAGCACCCCTACATTCAACATCTGGGTCGGGGTTGTTGTTCCATGCTTGACAATATGCTGTGTAATATCCTGCTGTTGGGGCTGCCCATCCAAAGGTTACATTTCCTTGGCCACCTATGCTTGTGAAGGGCGAACCGCCTTGAAGAGTGCATTGAGAAGTATTATTTACAAAAGACATCCCTCTATATGTAACGGGTCCGTTAAAGTTTAAGTATTCAGCTGAGAAGTTGCTGGAGATGCCTGGGGTGGTTCTTGCGTAACTACTAGTCATATTTGGACCCGACACATTTCTACAGTTAGGGATCAAGGCAGGGACGCATGTTACGCTCTTAGGGGTATTAGTTAAGTCTCTATCTGAGCCTGAGGATCCAACATTAATGGCTTGGGCTCTTATATTTCTTGGAAGCCCATTTTTAAACGATTCGGGCATTATCCAGCTCCATCTTTTATTTGCTTGCCCTCCGCACTCGGCTTCAATACCTGTTCTATCTAAAGGGCTGTTTGGCGGTTCATTTGCAGGAACAGTTGCAACATGAATGCCATCCACAAAAATTTTGACATTCACCGTTTCTGCATAGTTATCTGCATCGCACGACCATCCGTTTGATATGTTACAAGTAGATCCGTCGTGGTGTCCTTTTGGGCTATTGTTTGGCCCACCGCCGCCCCCAGGTGGGCAAGAACACCCGTCGTTTTGGTTCCATTGACACATACCTAACCCATCGCAAGTTGTGCTTGTAGAACTCCAGGTTCCTGCACAGGCACTTACTCCTCCACCTGCATTGCAGTTATTGCATGCGCCAAAATTCACATCACATACTCCGGTGTCTCTTCTGGATGTACAACTACCATTTGAGCAACTGCTGCAGCAACTAGCATGGGTCTGTCTAGCAAGCACTATTAGCCCAGATAGTAAGACAAAAAAAGATAGTAATAATGTTAGGAATCTATTTAATGACATAAAATTCTTTTATAAAGGTTGAGTATAGAATCCACCCCATAGGTAACTTTTCTTTATTGTAGTTAAAATCTGATAGGTAGGCAATGTCGCCATACAATATTCCATATTCTTTGCTTCGATCAAATTTTAGGTCCTCAAGTCTGCTTTTTTGCGAGCTGATTAATCTTGCATTCTCAAAAGTTTTAATAGTGACCTCATTATTCTCAAGAAGGATATAGATGGGTTTACCCTTATTTTCAGTCATGCTTATCAGCCTATCATTTTTGGAATCGAATTTGGCCTGAACAAACCTGGCGCATGTTATATAACTATCAATATTTGGGCAACTTATCTGGTTTAGTATGTATGAAGCGCCTTCAAATCTGGTAGCACTACTCGTAGTTTGGGGTGGTGCTACTCTATCTAGACATATATTCTGGGAAACTATTAATCTTCTACCGTTATGCTCAATTTCCACGTTATTCTCATAAGCATGACCTTGTCCTGTAATGCCGGAGATTTCGCACTCTCCTTCTTGCATTTTTTCTTTTGCTAGTTCTGAAACAACCAGGGATTTTAAAGTCTCAACATATAATGGTTCCTTTGCGTTGTTTATATTGCTCTGAACTGATTTGATTATATTCTTTTTTGATATAAAAATTCCCGCAATAAAAAATATTAGGACGGCAACAATGATAATGAGTACTCTTTTAGGCATTAAGTCAAGTATACAATGACCGATTAGTGAATCAATAACATTCTGAAGAATATTTGGTAGGTTTATCTAGTTAATTCCACTTTCTCCGTATACACCAAAATTGAAGATTGCAGGAAGTGCTGGGATAGATTTTGCAGCAACTATAGTTCTGTTCACTGAGTTTTGGCTTCCGCCAACTATCCCAACGGCAGTTATTTTATGTCCTTGGTATGGTAATGCGTATGAAGACACATTTCTAATTGTTAAGGATGTTTTACCTGGAGCTGATTTAATTGGCAGGATTCTAACAAGAAGAGGTCGTACGCTTCCACCAGGATTTGCAGTCTGATAATTTATAGTGCTAGCCCCTGTAGTGATATTAGTATCTGAGCTGATTGCGTTTGAGCTTCCAAGATTCACTGATCTTTTTCTCCATTGTACCTGGGTGCCCTGTTGATAAAGCTCTATTATATGCAGTCCTAGAGCAGTTGGGTTTCTAGCAGTTATATCAAAAGAGGCTACCCCATCGGTTCCATTATCAAGCCTGAGTTCTAGGACCTTATCCGGGCTTACTTCTACATCATAAGATTGGTTATTAGACATGCAACCAATCCTAGTAACAATTACTTCTGCATACGTCTGTAGATCACTATCCAAAGTTCCTGTGCCTGGATATCTTATTGGAGTGCTACTTACCTGAGTGCATTGAGTTACATTACTTGGTGAGTTACCCGATGGAGGGTAACCTGCTAGGGAGTCTAGCTCTGACGCAGTTCTGGCAAGATGGTACTCTACAGCAGCCTCCGCAGCGGCTAAAGCTCTTGATGCTGTGTCAATATTTGTAGTTCTCCTGATAGTGGATATTGTTCTTGAGGATATCGCTATGCCAACCGCAAGGGCTGCGGTCATCACTAGAAGTACAAATACCAAAGTTTGACCTTTTTGGTTGGCTGTTATTTTTTTAAGAAGACTCATACTCTATTTAACCTCCCATGTAACCTCGGATGTATAAAGGCCTGTATCAACAGAATACTGAATCCTGTTCAGGTTTTGTATATCCTCTTGGGTGTAGTTGATCACTTGGGTTGGGAGTGTGTTTCCGTCTGCACTGTTTGCTCTATTTCTACTAAAGCTGATACTTCCTCCGCTGATAACTGAACCGTCTATCTTAATTGGTTCGTCAGTTTGAGATCCGTTTGATCTAAAGGTAATGTTGTTTCTTGCAATAATTGTGGCGTCTATGTCCCCAGGGTTAGACTGTGTTAGTCCAACATTTGCTATAGATTCATTTATTGTTACATTGCCGTCCACCAGTAAGATTAGCCTGTCACTTGATGCCGGAGCATTTTGAAGCCTTCTATTGATGTTGATATCTCCATCTACATACACAACAACAGTACCCGTACCTCCAGCAAAGTTATAGGTTGTTGCTACTGCAGTAGCACTATTTAGGCACCCTGCATCCATCCTGTAAACCCTATCTATTAAAGCTGTACTCATAAAGGTGTTACATGCTGCACCCGATACTTGATTAGCCGATTGTGGCCCATCAAAGTTAATTGCTGGAAAAGCAAATGTTCCTGCACCGTGCGCTGACCTTCTCACATTGATTGGTCCTGATGCCGATCCTCCTGAACCTGATATTACAATGGTGCTAGCTTCGTTTCTAATATCTATGTTATTTCTTGCTATCAGGATCCCGCTCGCAGAAGTACCAGAACCCGCAGGATTAACTCCGTCAATCAGAAATGGGTTTGTGTCATATGTGCCAGATACTGATGGAAGATACCTTGAAATCCCTGCGCCAGAGAATACATCGCCGTTAAGTGATTGGAACCAGCCGCTTATTGGTATTCTTCTGAATCCATAAGTTATTGATGACTCCGCATTGACATTCACATTTCTTGCACAGGATCCAGACACAGCATAGTCTGTTGCTGACCCTCCACGTGCACATGCTAGTCTCCAGTTATACCCAGGCGTAGCTCCTGGCATTCCGTTTAAGCAGAAATCTGAGAGAGTGACTGTTGGCAAAGGGACATATGGTACTGCAACTAAGGCGCTGCCATTTACCACATTAAAATTAACTTGAGGTAGGCCGAGGTTAGTGTTTTGAACATACCCACTGTGGTTTATGTTTGTTGCAGAAGTTGAATTACAGTTATCATTTGGATTTAAGTTGACTGTCACGTTTTTTGAACAGGTTCCAGTATTGATCCTCTGAGTTGTTGCACCTGTTGTGCTTGCCCAGTAGCATGTTGGGCTCCAAGCTGATACCGTGACATCGTATTCTGAGCCTACAGTGGAAGCAAAACTCAAGCTACAATTGCCCCCAGCATCACAAGTGAGTCCATTCGTGCCCGGAACAATTAGCTGTCCACAGATATCCCCTCCAGGGAAAGTAGTCATTGAGCCATTGCCGCACGAAGCAGCTGTCCATTCTACCGGTGTAGTTGCAGGATTCTTGTTTATATAAAAAGCAAATCTTAATTGTCCTCCATAGTTATCCTGAATATTATACCTAAAGTTGATTGTGGTAGATCCGTTGCCTGTATTGCAGTCATTGTTTGGAGTTATTGACATGAGCTGGACATGCCTTGGTTTGGTGCATACCTGAAGCGTTGTAGTTGCCCCTGCTCCATTGCTTCCAGGGCATTGGAAACTATTTGGAGGTCCCCCTACGCATGCCCCCCGGCAATCTGTCCCTCCATTATTTGCACTACAATAGGCTGTAAACAGTCCCGCTGTTGGTGCAGTCCAGCTAAAATTAACATTTCCAGCTCCTCCAGGGCTTATAATTGGAGCAGTTATGTTGCTACAGGCTGCTGTATTATTAACAACCGTTAGATTTCGGCTTGTTACTACTCCATTGTTATTCAAGTAGTTAGCAGAGAAATTAGCAGGAGCTCCTATTACTACCTTTGAGATTCCCCCAGATATTTCCGGTCCAGTTAGGTCTCTGCAGTTTGGAAATGGGGCGGAGCAGATGAAAGCTCTAGGGCTTGTCCCAAGTTGGGTATTTGAGCCAGTTCCAGTGTTAATTCCCCAAGCATGTAGATCTGTTAACACTCCATTATATAAAGACGTTGGAAGAATAAATTCAAACCTTTTATTTGGCCTGCCTCCACATGCGTCTGCCACAGCAGTCTCTGCAGGTACATTTGCCCTTGCAAACCCCACATACTGAGCCCAGCCATTTATCCACATATCAACTTGCACCGTGTGATCATAATTACTGGCGTCGCAAGACCACCCATATGCTTTGCCCGTAGAGCAGTTTACCCCATCAAGATACCCCTTTGGATTTTCAGTAATTTGAGGACCTCCGCTACTTCCGCAACTGCAGTGGCAGACCGTATATCCGTCGTATGTGTTAAATTTCTGACTTGTACCGCTCTCACAAGCCCAGCCCCCTCCGCAAGAAGAATTGGGACCGCAGCAAGTGCATGGATTATTCTCTGGCATAGTGCAGCTACTAAAGTTTCCGTTGGTGCAGTATGCAGCAAAAGTCTCCCTCGTGCCCATCAGTGTCAGAAGCAGTAAAATTATAGTTGTGCATGAAATTATAAGCTTTTTCATAGTATCGTTTTAAGATAAACCCTTGGAAAGTTATTCCTAATTCTCAAATGCTCTAGGTTTGTGGCTGATTTAGTGGGTTCTAAGTCTTCGGATCTAAAAAATAAAGCTCCCCATTTTTCAAGTTGCATAGAATACATGCTTAATTCTGATATCACAGCCTCATTTTCAGCTACTCCCTTGTTTATTGAATACGCTTTTAATAAAAAATTAGGTTCTAGATCGATAATAAGATTCACATTTTTTTCAGAGACCCATAACCTACGTTCTTCTACTTTTTCAACCTTAAATTTTCTCATAACGTTACATGAAGAATTGTACCATTCAGGATCTTTGCATTTATATAATTCGATAGCTACTGTTTCCCCAGTCTTTGGTTCAAACTTTGCAGAGCTGGAACTCTGATCTATTTGCATTGAACACATAGAAGTCAAAAAGGTCAATACTTTGTTATCTTGTATAAATTCAAAAGATTCATTTGTTACGTCTCCAATGTTTGCAACCTCTCCAATTTCACCCCAGTATTCTGTTGTTTCACAATTCAATAATTTTCTAGACGCGGTTTTTGTGAGTTTGTTTTCAATGTTTATGAAATCACTATTTGACAAAAGATTTATCTTTTCTGAGAAGACTTTTTTGATTTCAAGGGTTTTATTTTTTTTAAAGTACAAAAATGCACCAAAAATGAGTGTAATTAAAATAATTAAAACAGTAAGAACCTTAAGCTTAGGCATCCCTACTATTAAAGATTAAACGGAGTTAATATTCAACAGTTTATTTGAAGGGTAATTAATTGTTCCTTATGTTATCCATGCCGTTTTTTGCAGCTGACTGTTCTGCCCTCTGTTTACTTGATCCTTCCCCTACTCCAAGCTGCTTGTCGTTTACAAATACCCCTACCTTAAAAGTCTTGTTGTGATCAGGTCCCCAATCCTCAATTACTCGGTAAGAAGGGGTCACCCCATATTTAGCCTGGGCAGCTTCCTGAAAGCCTGATTTAAAGTCCTTATACTTATGCTCATCCACAATCCCTTGTACCTTGTAGAATAGATTTTTCTTTAGGTACTCTCTGCACGTATCAATCCCAAGTTCAAGGTAAATCAGCCCAAGTACTGCCTCAAATGTATTTGCTAAGATATATTCTCTACCCCTACCCCCTGAAGCCTCTTCCCCATTCGATAGTAGCAAAAACTCTCCAAAGCCCATTTTTCTGGATTCTTCTGCTAAGGAAGTGGTGCACACAAGAGCCGCCCTGTAATTTGTGAGTGTTCCCTCAGGCTGCGTTGTGTATGTTTGATATAAATGCTCAGAGGATAAAAACTGCAAAACAGCATCCCCTAAAAACTCAAGCCTTTCGTTTGAAGGATTTTTGTAATCGTGATGTTCGTTCAAGTAGGATCTATGTGTGAAAGCGGTTTTTACAAGCTCTTGATTTGTAAATTTAAGTCCAAGCAAATTTTCAAGTTTTTCAAAATCCATAAATTAGCAAGCAAACGTCTTATTCAGTAGCTTCCTGAACTGTATGTAAAAGGTCTCCAACAGTCTTTAATTCATCTACATCATCCAAATCAAGCTCAATCTCTAGCTTTTCTTCAATCTCCGCTACGATTTCTGCAAGTTCCATTTCGTCAATGTTTAAATCATCCATAAAAAAGGATTCAGGCTTGATTTCCCTCTTCTCTACCCCTGTTTTTTCCGAAATAGTATTGATAATTAGTTCGAATGTTTTTTTGATGTCACTCATGATATTTTATACTCCTTAGCAATTGTACCTAATACTCCATTAACGAATTTACTCGAAGAATCGTTTCCAAACTCCTTTGCCAGCTCAATGGCCTCGTCAATGGCCACTTTTGGTGGTGTATTTTTTGCAATTAAAAGCTCGAATATAGCTATTCTTAAAGCCACAAGGTCAATCTTGGGGATTTTGTCGATTGGCCACTCAGGAGCCGCCTGCGAAACAATCTTGTCTATGTTGTCAATGTTATCCTCAACGCCTTTTACCAGAAGCTGTGCAAGCTCCTCATCGTATTTCTCAACTTCTAGCCCCTCTTTTGCAAGTCCCATCGGGTCCTCATTAGCTGAGGACATGAAGGACCAACCAAAGATGGTAGAAAGAGCAACCCTCCTGGCTTGGTGTCTTGGGTCAGGATTTACTGGCATAATTTACTTCTTGCCACAATTTGGGCAAGCCTTGTGTGAAAGCTTTTCTGCCTTGCAGTTCTTACACACTACAGTATTAACGACCTCTAACTTGTAGTGGCCATTTCTCTTTCTTCTTGTTCTTCCTTTACTGAATTTTCTTTTTGGTAACGGCGACATAACGAATGGATATTAAATACTTTCCACCATTATGTCAATTCGAGTTTCTCTTTGTAAATAACCTATATTATGGACTTTCTGACTTTGAGGAAGGATATGACCGTGGCGCCGTAGGATCTTTCATCGTAAACCTCAAGGATTGAAGTTGAAGTTAGCTCCTTTGCATTCAGGTCTTTGCTGTGAAAAAAGGCCAAAATCCCGTCTTTTTCGAGCAAATTAGGTATTAATTTGAAGATATGCTTATGGATTGCCTGATCGTAATATGGGTCCATAAAGACATATTTGTACTTTCTAGTGCAGTTGGCACAGTATTTTGTAGCGTCATCTTTGGAAAAATGAGCAAAAATCTCAAGCCCGCAGTATTTTAAGCTTTCATGAACTGATTTATAGGATTCTTCATTATTGTCCACAAAATCACACCAGGAAGCTCCTCTGCTGAGAGCCTCAATCCCCACACTTCCTGATCCAGCGTAAAGGTCCAGGCATGCTGCATTTTTTATCTCCTCACCTAAGATCGCAAAAAGTGCTTCCCTGGCAACTTCCTGGGTAATCCTAATACCTGGAACTGAGGGTACCACTAGTTTTCTTCCTTTTGCTGAGCCCCCGGAAACTCTTAACATACAGTGAAATACTACTACTTTTTAGTTGGAGGCAATAGTGCCTTTGGTCTTGGTTTTTGGCCTACTACTTTCTTTTGTAGTTTTTTCCTCGCACAAAATTTGCTCCACATCACTTTTAACCTTCTTAACAAATTCAATGTCCGTAATATCTGCAAATCTAAATTTAAGTTTTCCATGCTGAAGCTTGCCCATAATCTCTCCAGGACCCCTTAACTTTAAGTCCTCCTCCGCCAACCTTAATCCGTCATGGTATGTTTCAAGAAGCTTTAATCTACTGACTGCCTGTGGGTTTTTGGATGTGGAAGCCAGTATGCAAAAGGACTTTTTATTTGCCCTACCTACTCTACCTCTAATTTGATGGAGCGAAGCAAGCCCAAATCTCTCTGCTGCCTCAATTACTACAATAGTAGATGCAGGAATATCAATTCCTACTTCAATTACAGGAGTTGCTACCAATACATTAATTTTTTTATCTCTAAAGTCTGTAATCACCTTTTCTTTGTCTTTTGAGGGCATTCTTCCGTGAAGGAGTCCCAGCTTCAAGTCTTTTAAAACAGTTTGAGACAAAAGTTCAAATTCTTTTGTTGCGGCTTTGACATCAGCCAAAGTTTCACTTTCAGACTCTTCAATTAATGGACACACAACAAATGCCTGTTCTTCAAATTCAGATTCAACTATTTTGCTACAGAGCCATTTGTAGGCATCTATTCGTTTTTCTTCGGATATTACCCATGTTGCAACCTCTTCTCTACCTGCTGGCTTTTCTGACAAGTAGCTAAGCTCAAGGTCCCCTAAAATGGTAAGAGCCAGTGTTCTTGGAATAGGCGTTGCAGTCATTGTTAATACATGAGGATTTAGTTGATTTATTTTCTTTGCAATTTCTGCTCTCTGTTCCACGCCAAATTTATGCTGCTCATCTATTACCGCAAGGCACATATTTTTATCTACTGTTTTGTCATAGATGAGAGCGTGGGTTCCAATATTTATATCTGAAATTTTTTCTTTTATAGAGCCTGTTATTAGAGAAATTCCAACACCAAGCGGCTCAAGAATTTTCTTAAAAGTTTCATAATGCTGTTTTGCTAGTATTTCAGTTGGGGCCATAATATAGCTTGATCCCCCATTCAAAAACCCTGCGTAACATGCCACAAGTGCAATTACAGTTTTCCCCGATCCTACATCTCCCTGCAAAAGTCTGTTCATTGGTGTCTCTCCCTCCAAGTCTTTCAGAATTTCCTCTAGAGATTTTTTCTGCGAATTTGTTAGTTTGAAAGGTAGTTTTTCAATTAGATTCTCTACCTTTTCTTTCACATTCTCGCTTTTTGAAATATTTAAAATCCTGTTAACTTTTCTTTTTTTCCATTCGTTTCTTTTTGATATCGAATCAAGAAGAGTCTCAAACATTTCCTGATATGAAAACCTCTCAAAAGCCTTAGTTGCTTCAATCTGGTTCTCTGGAAAGTGTATGTACTCCAGCGCTTTATTTAGTTCTGTAAGATTATTTTTATTAATTAATTCTGTAGGAATAGGGTCGTCAAGTTTGATTAGACTTTGTCTGAGTAAAAAATCAATTTTGCCTCTGAGCCACTTTGACGAGAGCCCTTCCGTTTCAGGGTAAACAGGAACAAGCCTCCCAGTGTGCTTTAGTTCTCTTCCCTGGTGAGTAATTTCATAATCAGGACTTGAAATGACAAGTTTATTCCCAAAGAATTGGGGTTTGCCTGAGATGGCAATTCTGTCTCCCTTTTTTATGCTCTGCGAAATGTAAAACTGATTAAACCATACCGCGTGTGCTACTTTTCCGCTTCCGTCGTTAACTGACACTTGAGTGAGTTTTTTCCTATTTTTTGTGAGAGCGTTTGAAATAGAGGTTACTTCTCCAATTACCGTTACAGGCTCGCCTTCCTTAAGATCTTTTGCCTCTACTATATTTGAATAATCGTCATATCTAAACGGATAATGAAGAATTAAATCTTTGATAGTAAAAATTCCCAATTTTTTGAGCAAATCCGAATATACCGGACCGATTTTTGGAAGAATTGATACCGGTGAGTTTTGATTTATAGCCATTATTACCCTTAAACAAAAAAGCTAAGTCCTTATTATCTTGTGAGTAAGGCTGGAGCAATTGAGGACAAAACCAGAGCCAACGAAGCCACCACGGTAATAATCGTCCATATGTGCTTCTTTTTTCTTAATGTTTTTAAAATTCTTGACATAACTTAGACGATTCTAGCAAATTTTTTACCTGTGTTAATAACAAAACCTTCTTTAATCTCCACTTTACCTTTGATCTCATCTAAGGTTATTGTTATATCGTTAATCCTAACGCCCTTTTGTTCAACTAATCTTCTTGCCTCTCCTTTGCTTTTAGTATGTCCAAGGTCAACAAGTAGTTGTGGAAAATCAACAAGTCCTGCTCCTTTATATTCTACAATATCAATTGGTGCATTTCCTTCTTGAACTTCGTTTTTGAAGGCTTCCCTTGCTTCTAAGGCTTCTTTCTCGTTATGGAAAAATGCTGTAACCTCATGAGCTAATTTTAATTTTAATTCCATTGGATTGACCGAATTCTCTTGAAGCCCCTTTCTCATTACGGCAATTTCTTCCATTGGCACTCTTGTTAAGCTCACAAAGTAATCAATTAATATCTCATCTACAATTCCCATAATTCCAAAAAACTTTTCTTTAGCGGAGGAATTTATGGAAATAAAATTTTTAAAGCTCTTCCCCATTTTTCTTCCATCGTTTCCAACCAGTAGCGGACATGTAATTATCGACTGGGGCTTTACTCCAAAATGTTCCATGATTTTTCTTCCAGCTTGAAGATTAAATAGCTGATCAGTCCCTCCTATTTGAATATCTGTTTTCAGAGCGTAAGCGTCGTATCCTTGCATTAACGGGTATAAAAGCTCATCATAGCCAACAGGCCTCCCCTCTTTTATTCGTTTTTGAAATGCGTCCCTTTCAGACATTTGCTGAAGTGTGAAAACTTTGGCTAATGCTATGACATCATTAAAATCCATTTTGGAGAGCCAGCTTGAATTATGAACAATCTCAACTTTTGAAACGTCTACAGTTCTTCCAAACTGTTCTTTATATTTTTCCATGTTTTCTGAAATTTGGTTTCTTGTAATTTCTAGCCTTTGGTCGTCCTTGTCAGAATGGTCCCCAACTAAAACAGTAAAGTCGCCTACCAAAAGCGTTACTTTGTGTCCAAGATCTTGAAAATCTCTAAGTTTTCTGTGAATAGTTGCGTGGCCTAAATGCAAATCTGACCCTGTTGGATCAGTTCCAAGGTATATAGAAAGCTGTCTTCCAGATAACATTTCTTTTCTTAAATGCTCTCTTACAATGACGTCTTCAACGCCTCGTGAAAGTACTTCATCTATTCTTTTTTGATCCGTATTTACTGTTGCCATAACTATAGGCATTATAGCATGCAGCTTGTTAGGAACTAGATACTTTTTCCTGATATAATTTACCTGGCATTTATGAAAAAGCACTTAAAGTCCGTGATGGATTCTCACTTCTATAAAGACTTTTCAAGACGAAAAGGAGCAAGGCGAAAACTTCTTGTAGTAGCAACATATCTTGCCACCACTACTCTTACGCTTCTGGTTGTGGGGATCATTGCAAGCATATTTGTTTTTGCGGCTATTTCACCATTTTTACCAGATCCAAATAAGCTCACAGACAGGGTAAAGGACCTTTCAACAAGGATCACAGACAGAAATGGCAAGGTTTTATATGAGGTTTTTGCTGAAAAAAACAGGACTCTAGTCAAATATGAAGATCTTGATGTTGACCTATTAAACGCCACTCTTGCAACCGAAGACGCAACATTTTATCAGCACAACGGTTTTTATTTGGCAGGTATTTTAAGAGCTGTTGTGAACAGAGTTAGAGGGCAAGGTCTACAGGGAGGTTCCACAATTACTCAACAGGTTGTTAAAAACACTCTTTTATCCCAAGAAAGAACACTCTCTAGAAAAATTAAAGAGTTTGTTCTTTCTCTTCAGATTGAAAATAGGTATTCAAAAGAAGAAATCCTTCAGCTCTATCTAAACGAAAGCCCATATGGCGGTCAAAACTACGGTGTGTTTTCAGCTACGGATTCGTATTTTGGCAAGAATCCAAAAGATTTAACACTTGGTGAAGCAGCATATCTGGCTGGACTTCCTCAGAGCCCTACATACTATTCGCCATTCAGTTCAGATCCGGAAGCAGGCCTTAACAGAAGAAAAACAGTTCTAAAACTTATGAGGGAAAGAGGCTGGGTAGGAAAGGATGGTCAGAGGCATTTTATTTCAGAGGAAGAGTATCAAAAGGCTGTAGAGGAGCAGATGGTGTTTAAAAAAGCAGACCATAATATTCAAGCTCCGCACTTTGTCTTTTATGTAAGAGACATGATTGCCAAAAAATACGGTCAAGATGTGATCGAAGGTAATGGGCTCCAAGTTATAACTACCCTTGACTTGGACAAGCAGCAAACAGCAGAAAAGATTGTTAAAGAAGAGGTTGAAAAGTCAAAATCACTGGGGGTGGGTAACGCAGCCCTGGTTGCAATGGATCCAAAAACAGGTCAAGTTCTAGCTATGGTTGGCTCAAAGGATTATTTTGGAGATCCTGCTCCTGAAGGCTGTAATCCAGGTACAACTGGTGAAAATAGCTGTGTGTTTGAACCAAGCCCAAACGTTGCAATTGCAGAAAGACAGCCTGGCTCCTCAATTAAGCCAATTACATATGCAGCAATGCTCATGAAAGGTTACACAGCCTCTTATACTTTTATTGACGTGCCAACAGAATTTTCAAATGGCGAAGGAAGAGCGCCATATAAACCAGTGAACTATGATGGTTCGTTTAGAGGTCCTGTTTCAATGAGAAGATCGTTGGCGAATTCACTTAACATCCCTGCAGTTAAGGCGCTTGGGATAATTGGGATTCCTTCAATGTTAGATCTTGCACATAACCTTGGAATTACAACACTTAACGATCCAAGTAGATTTGGACTTTCTTTAACTCTTGGAGGTGGCGAAACAAAAGTAATGGATATGACCTCCGTTTTTTCTTCGTTTGCAAATAAAGGAATGCACAAGGACCCTGTTGTGATTTTGGAGGTTAAAGACGCAAAAGGAAACACTTTAGAAAAGTGGAGAGACACTGGTGGAAAAAGAGCTTTGCCGGAAGACGTTGCCTATATTTTGTCAGACATTTTGTCTGATGACGGCGCAAGAAGTGAAGCCTTTGGCGCAGGAAGTCTATTGAACATACCTGGCCACACTGTTGCGGTTAAGACAGGAACTACTGATGACAAGAGGGACAACCACACATATGGATTTACACCTTCAATTGCAGTAGGAGTTTGGGTTGGTAACAATAACAATTCCCCAATGAACCCGGCGTTGGCATCAGGTATTACGGGAGCTGCACCAATTTGGAATAAGGTCATGAAGGAGTATCTAAAAGATTCAAAGAATGAGCCTTTTGAAAAACCATCAAATATTATTTCTCTCGAAGTAGACAAACTCACTGGCATGCTTCCAAATAGCGACGATGATCCAAAAAGATCAGAGAAGTTTGTCAAAGGAACTGAGCCAACAACAAAAAGCCCTTGGTATTTAAGGCTTGAGATTTGTAAAAAGGATGGAAGAATTGCAAATGATGCTTGTAGAGAGGATAAAAAAACCAAAACTAAGACTTACATAAAGATTTTGGCAGAGAAGGATGAGTGGCAACCTTTTGTGGACAAATGGGTTGAAGAAAAATACAAAGACGACGATCAATACGATCCGCCTACAAAGAAGTCAAAATACCCCGATGGTGAGGACGATTAGTTCTCCAAAAAATTACTGCTTTTTAGAAAAGTTTTATTACTCCAGTTAAATATAACAGTAAGAAAATAAAGACTAGTCCTAGAACAGCAAAATAAAAATAACCAGCGTATGGTCCAAGATTCATAGTAAAATATTATAATCATAGACCGGGTTATTTTTCAACAACCCGGCCTGGGTTTATGCAATTCCTTTCCTGTCCTGGTCATTTCTTGGCCGGCAGCAAGAATGGCTAGAAAGCCATTTTCATTAGCCAAACTGCACCAGCACCAAGCATCACAACCAGAGGCAACGTGATGTAGTCCTTTGACTTTCTGCCTCCGTAGATCAAAGCTTCCATGATTGGCGCAAGCGCCGCACTTGTTACCCCAACCATGATCGCTGTGTCTAGTAGCCCCTTACTCTGCTCCAGTACCAACGCATACATAAAGCTCGTTGGAATGAAGCTAGCAAATCGAATTACCAACTTGCGAGCGTTGCTGTTTTTTGCCTGAAAAACAGATTCAAGGAACTGTGAGATAGGTGTGGCTGAAATATCCCAGAGTCCTGTGGCTACCGCAGCAAACAAGGCTCCTGTAATACTCCCATCAGCAACCATTTTCATGGATGCCCAGGCGACTAGCACGGCTAGCCCTACAACCCCTAGTGCTGTTGCATTAGGTTTGGAATCCTCACTCGCTCTGATCTTTGAGCTGAGCAGAATCGCAAGAATCCCAAGAACTGATCCAGCAATCGCCAGAAGTGGGTTTTGCGGGATTTGGCCCAGAAACAGAATTCCTGCAATTCCGTTAGCCACTGTCACGAGCAGTCCAAACAAGATGTAGGCAGTTCCAACGCCTAGCCCGTTTTCTACAGCCCACAGAAACGATGCTCCTGTTGGGGTGTAAATCAGCAGTTTAACTACTGGCCCTACAGCAGGGAACCAGGTCAGTATGACACTGGCAATCGCATCCCAAACAACGCTCCCTACCATCCAGCGTACCCAGGCAAAACGCCCGGACACCTGGTTTTTAGGCGTCACTGCGCCAGTTGTGCCCGTCGTCGTAGCCATGCTTTTTCTTCTACCTTTCCTTTGTGATTTTGTGGATTGCTTTATGCTAGCAGAAATTCTTTTTGAGGACAATTTGATCACATCCTATAATTATTTAGTACATCTCTCACAGTTTTAAGATGTTCGTCGGGTGTTTTAACCGTTATAGTAAGTTTTTTATTCGCTCCCATGTTCTCCGGAATAAACAAATCTTTAAATTTAACACTAACCCCTTTTGGCATTTTCTGGGATATGTTTTCTATGACTTCGCCTACAAAACTTTCTTTTGCACACTCAAATGTAAAATCTTCAAGTATTGCATTTTCTAGTTGCGTCTTAGGCTTAGGCTGGTATTTTTGATCTCTTAGTTTTGAGAGCAGGCTTGTGCTTAGCTCGCAATAACTCACTCTAGTCCCAATTTTTAAATCGTTAACAATACTCTCTTTAACTTCGCCGATTATGCCAATGAACTCGCCCCCTGAATAAACTTCAGCGTTTAGAGCTCCCTTAAACAAGTAGTAATTCCCTCTTTTCATTTTTATATCAGGCACCCCAAGCTCTAGTAATAATCTTTCCACTTCTGCCTTAAGTTCCAAAAATGAGAGGCTACTTAAAAGTCCCACTCTTCTGACTTCTTCGTATTTTTCAAACCCAGTTTTCTCCGAATTTTTAAAATACACTTTCCCTGTCTCTATTAGCTTAATTTTTTCAACATGATGCTTTTTATACGAAACAACATAGCCATACATCGATTCAAAAATTGAGGTCCTTAAAATGTTAAGCTCCTTATTCCACGAATTCTCAAGCCTAACCACTTCCCTCTTTCCATCAAATTTATTCTCAACAAATCCATTTTCATCCACGGCCTTAATAATTTTGGCTTCGTCAACGTCAACCATTTGAAGGCTAATTACCTCAACAAATCCAAGTCTTGTTGCAAGATCTTTGATAGTATCCTCAAGCTCCATTTCGTTGAAAATAAGTTTTTTTGGAGCAGGGTTACTTATCATATTCGAAGGGATTTTGTCATACCCTCTAATCCTCAAAACCTCCTCAATCACGTCATCTTCCATAGTTACATCAGTTCTAAAATATGGAACCTGCGCGGTGAGTTCTCCATCTATGTTCCCTTCGATTAAAAATCCAAGTCTTTCAAGTATCTTTTCCGCTTCATTTAATGAGACGTGGCTTCCAGCAAACATATCAAGCCTTTTTTGAGTTAATTTAACGCTTACAGGTTTGTATGGAACTGGGTAATAATCAAAGCTTACATTTTCAGGCTCTGCGTCTAGTAGTTCTTTCATTAAGTAAACAATTCTTTTAATCGCTAGCTCACAAAGCTCTGGATGTAAGTATTTTCCAAGCCTTCCGGATGTCTCGTTTCTTACATTTAATCTTAATGCAGATCTTCTGGCTGTAGGCTGATCATAAAGCCCCGCCTCTATAAGAATGTTTTTTGTCGAATAAGAAATGCCACTTTCTTCTCCTCCAACCGCAGTTGTAAGAGTTAATGGCTTTGTTGAACTTGCAGCAAGTAAATCATTTTCATCAAATTCAAGAATTCCTCCGTCAAAAGTTTTTAGTGTTTCGCCTTTTTTTGCTTGCCTTAAAACAATCTCATCAAACTTGTCAGCATCAAACGCATGTGATGGCATCCCAGTCTCAACCATCACAAAATTTGTTATGTCCACAACATTATTTTTTGGTTCGATTCCAAAGGATAGAAGTCTGTTTTTAATCCACTCAGGGGACTCGCCTATTACTATATTTTTATAACTTACTGCTCTCCATCTAATTACCCTTTTTGACTCTACGCTAATTTTAATTGGAAACGACTGGTTGTTTGTTGATGGTAAAACACCTTCTTCAGGTTCCTTGCATTCTGCTTCAAGTACCGCAGACAAGTCTCTTGCAATGCCAAGAATGCCTGTAACATCTGCTCTATTCCCCCTGTCTTCAAGATCCATAACAACGTCACCGCCCTGTTCAAAAATCGGTTTATCAAGGGCATGCCCTATCATAGTTAGTCTTCCTGCAACTTCTTTTGCAGTAATATTATTTAGAGCTTCAGGTTTTAAGTATTCTTTAAGCCAGTTATATGGAATCTTCATACACAAGTTTTCCTCCGTGGAGTTCTCTAATATCATTAATACCTGCTTTAGTCATGATAATTCTGCTTAGTCCCATGCCAAATGCAAATCCTGACCATTCGTTGTAGTCAATTCCGCATTTTTCTAGGAGATTTCTATGAATCATTCCGCTTCCAAGTATTTCAATCCAGCCTCTTTCTTTGCATACTCTACAACCTTCACCATGGCAAAATGTACATAGAATATCAAGGCCAGCTCCGGGCTCTACTTCGGGATAGAATTTGGTTCTAAATCTTGTTTGTATGTCATCCCCATAAAGGTGTTTTGCAAAGCCTTCAAGCGTTGCTTTAAGGTTTGCCATACTAATTCCCTTATCAACCACAACACCTTGGTACTGCTGAAATACAGCATGGTTACTTGGGCTGACTATTTCGTTTCTAAAAGAAACTCCTGGGACTACAAATCTGTATGGAGGCTCTGCACCTGAAAGAATTCTAGTTTCTACGCTTGATGTGTGAGTTCTTAAGAGAATTTCAGGCCCTTCAATATAGATTGTGTCCTGAAGGTCCCTTGCTGGGTGATCCTTTGGAAGATTTGTTTTTTCAAAATTAAAAAGATCAAGCTCTATATCTGGCCCCTCAGCAATTGAAAACCCATTTCTAATAAAGTACTCATTCATTTGCCTAATAACCTCAGTATCGGGGCTTAAACGGCCTACAAGGGGTAATTTGACGGGCATCGTCACATCAAACCAGTCTCCCGCCGAGTCTGAACTAGCCAAAATAGCTCTTTTCTTGTCTTCGATGAGGGCTTCAACTTTACCTTTAACCTGGTTGAACTTTTTACCAAGTTCGCCTTTTTCTTCTTTTGTGGCTGTAGAGATTAGCTGGGTTAGTTTGCTGATTTCACTGTTCTTTCCTCCCAAGAATTTGAGATAGACCTCGTTTATACTTTTGAGGTCGTTTGCAGACTGCAGCTCAATATTTAAGTTATCTAAAATATGGTCCATAAATTCCTGACACTACCATTAAACCAAAAAACCCTGGCTGTGTGCCAGGGTTTAGTTAAGTCAAGCTAATAACTTAGCCCCTGGCTTTCTCAACTATGGTCTTAAATGCCTCAGGGTTTGTTGTTGCCATGTCTGCAAGGATCTTTCTATCAAGTTCAATATTTCTATCCTTGAGCATTTTTATAAATCTGCTGTAGCTTATCTCGAATGGTTTAAGTGCAGCATTAATTCTGACAATCCAAAGTGTTTTAATATCTCTTCTTCTTTGTCTTCTTCCTGCGAATGCGTATTCTCCTGCTTTAAGTACGGAATCCGCGGCCTTTTTGTAAAGCCTATTTCTAGATCCTCTATATCCCTTAGCAAGGGCTTTAATTTTATTATGTCTCCTTCTTGTTCTTACTCCACCTTTGACTCTTGTCATAAATTTCCTTTAAATTTAACTCTTTGGAAGCATAGCTCTGAGCGACTTAGTGTGTGTGCTTGACACTTCCTGAGACCTACCCTTTTTATGCCTCAAACTTGAGCTCCATTTAACTTTTAAATGGCCTCTGCTTATTTTTTTCCTCATTATTTTACCGCTTCCGGTAATTTTAATTCTTTTTACTAATGTTTTCTTTGTTTTAAGCTTTCCCATAATTATCTTGGCATTAGCATGACCACTATTGTCTTTGGGTTAATCATTCTCGCAGGTTCTTCAGGTTTTGCAATATCTGACAAAACCTCAACAACTCTGTTGATCTTTTCCCATCCAAGCTGTGGGTATGCCGCTTCCCTTCCTTTAAAGTTGACGGTGAACTTAACTTTGTCTCTATCCGTTAAAAACTGTCTTGCTCTATCAATTCTGATAGTAAGATCGTTTTCTCCAATGTTAGGGCCAAACTTAAATTCTTTAAGTTCTACTTGCTTTGACTTAGCTTTAGCAGCCGAGTTCTTTTTTCTCTCTTCGTACAAGAATTTCTTGAAATCAAGAATCTTTGCTACCGGAGGAACAGCTTTAGGCGAAATCTCAACCAAATCAAGCTTTTCTGCTCTTGCCATTTGCAAAGCCTCAAGCTTTGTAATGACTCCAATATTTTCACCCTTGGAGTTAATAACTCTAAGTTGCTGTGAGAATATTCGTTCGTTGATTTTGTACCTTCTATCGTCTGCCATCAGTAAAACTTACCTTGCTAAGTTATCACACAAAGCCCTATAAATCAAGGCATCTTGAGCTATATTTATCCTCTACCATTTTTATAGCATTTTCCACGCTTACTGCCCCAAGGTCTCTACCGTCTCTGACCCTAATACTTACTGAATTCGCTTCAACTTCTCTTTTACCTACTATAAACATGTATGGAACCTTATTTATCTGGGCATCCCTGATCTTAGCTTGCATTTTCTCATCTCTGTCGTCAACCTCAACTCTTAAACCCTGCTCAAACATCTTATCTTTGAGCTTGTGGGCAAACTCTACCTGACTCTCAGATATTGGGATAATAGAAACTTGTACGGGCGAAAGCCAAACCGGAAAAGCTCCCGCAAAATGTTCGATCAAAAATCCTATAAATCTCTCATGTGATCCAAGCGGTGCCCTGTGAATGACAGCGCAAAGTTTTTCGGAGCCGTCTTTGTCAGTGTATTTCAGGTCAAATCTTGTTGGCATATATAGATCTAGCTGGTTTGTAGAAGCTCCAAACTCTCTACCTGTAACCGACCTAATATTAAGGTCTATCTTTGGTCCGTAGAATGCTGCTCCTCCTGGGTCTTCTTCGTATCTGATACCGGACTTAACTACTGCAGTTCTCATAATTTTCTCGGCTGTATCCCACATTTCTCTATCGCCATGGTACTTATCCCTTTTTGATTCATCTGGAAGGGCAAGTTTTATGTAGTAGTCCTCTCTTTTGATCCCAAGCCTATCGTAATAGAATTCATGTAATTTAAGAACGTTCAGAAACTCCTCTTCTGCTTGTTCTAGAGTGCAGTAGATGTGGGCATCGTTTTGGCAGATACTTCTAACTCTCATAAGGCCAAATAATGACCCCGACTGCTCATTTCTATATACAGTTCCATATTCTGCGTACCTCATAGGGAGTTCCCTGTACGATCTTGGTTTTGACTTGTATATCATGTGGTGATGAGGACAGTTCATTGCTTTTAAGTAGTACTCCTCTCCATCAATGTCCATTGGTGCGTACATGTCATCTTTGTAGTACGGCAGATGCCCCGAAATCTCAAACAGAGTGTGTTTTGCAATGTGAGGCGTCACAACTCTCTGGTAACCAAGCCTTCTTTCAGTCTCTTTTGCCCAGTTTTCAAGCTCTTCTCTAATTATTGCTCCCTTTGGTGACCACAATGGAAGCCCAGGACCTACAGGATCAGCAAATGAAAACAGCCCAAGATCAATACCAATTTTTCTGTGATCTCTTTTTTTAGCTTCCTCAAGCATACTTAAATGCGAATCAAGCTCCTCTTGCGTGAAAAATGCAGTCCCGTAAATTCTTTTAAGCATTTTGTTTTTCTCATTGCCATGCCAATAGGCTCCAGCCACGCTTAGAAGTTTAAAAGGTCCTACTTCTCCTGTTGACTCAACATGAGGACCTGCGCAAAGATCCACATCCGAATTTTTCTGTCCTTCTTCTCCAGTCCAGTAAACCGTAATCTTTTCTTTCTTCTCTACAGCTTGGTCGATCCACTCATTTTTGTATTCGTTGCCTTCAAATAGCTTTCTTGCTTCCTCTGGGGAAACTTCTTTCCGGGTGATAGGAAGGTTAAGCTTTGCTAGCTCTCTCATTCGATTTTCTAGTTTTTCAAAGTCTTTTTCTGAGAGATCCCCATCAAAATCAAAATCGCAGTAAAAACCGTCCTCGGTTGCTGGCCCCATAGCTCTTTTTGCTTTTGGGAATAAATCTACTACTGCTTGATGTAATAGGTGCTCGCACGAGTGCCTCATTTTATAAAGGTCATCGTGTTTTTGTTCGTGACTTAGCCCTTTATTTACTTTTTTCTTCATAAATTCCTTTAAATCTTACTGTCCTTAAATTAATACTATTATGTTTTAAATACAAGCTAATTAACCCCTAAGGGGTTGTAGTTGTGGCTTTTGAAGTTGTAAGAAAATGTGGTTTTTGACCGTCCATTAAAGGCATTCTAGTTCAAAGCTTATTTGAGGTCAACAGAAAATGTGGTACTCTTCATTTCATCATTTTCACAACTCAACTCAATGCGAAAGGAATGGTCGAATGCCTTTTCTTGGTCTTGACCACGCTCGAACGGATCAGCATGTATCCCATATCTTTATATATGCTCGTGTAAGAAAAATGCTTGTGGGGCTTGTGAAGCTCTTTCAGGACTATGGAATCTGTGTGACTGCTACACAGGATTACATTGCTTTTTTGCGCCAGGTTGATCGCGCAGATAAAACAGTGTCAAATTTGGCCGTGGTTGTAGTCCACGAATCCATTCCCTTGGATTCGCTTAAAAAGAAGCTGGGAGGCATTTCTACACTTTACCTTGCAAGTGAGAATTGGCTAAGGCTCAACTCTGTCACTCATTACGAAGTTGTTAAAAGGGGTTATTACTTTGTGATGTGGGAGAGTTCGGATAAAACCGCTCGTGAAAACTGGATTCATGAGATGGTTATGCACATTGACTTTGAGCCAAAGCCAAAGAAGCGTAAGCAACGTAAAGTGAGCAGTTCTCTAGCTTCTGTTAGAGCAAAAGTAGGCAATAAATCACTGTACAAAGCTCCAAAGAGGAGATGGGGTCGTGCAAAGCAATAAATTTCAGCTTTCACGGCCCTTTTAGTTTTTGTGGGATCTGTATCTTTCGTTTTTATTTAAGATTCTTTTTCTTACTCTTAAAGATTTTGGTGTAACTTCAAGAAGCTCGTCGTCCTGAATAAAAGTAAGGCTTTCTTCAAGGCTCATGATTTTTGAAGGGGTTAGCTGAATTCCGTATGCACTGTTTCCGCTTCTAACGTTAGTCAAAACTTTTTCTTTTGCCACGTTTATATCTATATCTTCGTTTTTAGCATTTAATCCAACAACCATTCCTTCATATACTTTTGTGCCCGGGTCAACGTATGTCACTCCCCTACCCTGTGCAACTTGAAGGCCGTTTAATGTTGCAGTTCCGCTATCTGATGCCACAAGCACACCATTTCTAAGTTTAGGAGCAAACTCCTCTTTCTGTTCGTAACCGCTAAATGCCGAGTTAACAACACCCGTACCCTTTGTGAGAGTTAAAAACTGGCTTCTAAATCCAAGTAAGTTCTTTGTTGGTATTTTGTATGTTAGGTGAACCTCTCCATTTCCATCGTTTACCATATCAGAGAGCTTTGCTTTTCTGGCTCCCATTTCGGAAGTTACATTTCCAATAAATTCTTCTTTGATATCAATAAAAACTTCTTCAATAGGCTCACACATCTTTCCGTTTACCTCTTTAAGAATAACTTCTGGTCTTGAAACCTCAACCTCAATACCTTCTCTTCTGAGTGTTTCAATTAAAACCGAAAGGTGGAGCTCGCCTCTTCCTGCCACAAAATAGTTGTTTCCGTTTGGATTTTGTTCCACTTTAAGACCAATATTTGTTTCTATCTCTTTTAAAAGTCTTTCGCCAAGAACTCTTGAGGTTGCGTATTTTCCATCCTGCCCATTAAATGGCGAAGTATTTGCTCCCATAGTCACTTTAAGTGTAGGCTCAGAAATTGTGATTCTTTTCTCTGGCTCTGTGACAGATTTGGCAGCTAAGGTATCACCTATTTTTGCGTTACCTGCGCCAACAATTGTGACTATGTCCCCTGCTGTAGCTTCTTTTGCTTCGATTTTTCCAAGTCCATCTGAAAGCAAAATCTTTTCTGCTTTTACATTTTCTATTGAGTGCTCTGTGAAAAGCTTAAGTTCGTCTCCTTGAGAAACTTTTCCAGAAAGTATTTTTCCAATTGCGTGTTTCCCAAGATGATTATCCCAGTCAAGTGATGTGACAAGCATTCTAAATGGTTTGTCTTCTTCAACTTTAGGTCCTGGCATGTATTCAATAATTTTATCTAGTAAGGGAATAAGGTTCTGGGACCTATTTTCTCTCCAGTCCTCAAGTGTGTTAAATGCTCTTCCTTCTCTTCCAATTGCATAAACGATTGGGAAATGAAGGTGCTCATCTTTTGTTGCTCTTTCAAGGAATAAATGCTCAGTTAGTTTTAAAACTTCTTCTGGTCTTGCGTCTCTTTTATCAATCTTGTTTACTACAACAATCATTTTGAGATCAAGCTCAAGCGCCTTTTTAAGAACAAAGTTTGTTTGTGCCATTGGTCCTTCTTGTGCGTCTACAATAAGAAGCGCACCGTCGGCCATGTTCAAAACTCTTTCAACCTCGCCTCCAAAGTCTGCGTGCCCGGGTGTGTCAATAATGTTAATTTTGATGTCTTTGTAGTGAACAGCTACGTTTTTTGCAAAAATTGTAATTCCTCTTTCTCTTTCAAGCTCATTTTTATCAAGAATGGCTTCCTGATTCATTTCTGCTTGGTTATCTCTGAATACGTTTGTTTGCTTTAAAAGACCATCTACGAGCGTTGTCTTGCCGTGGTCTACGTGAGCTATTATTGCAATGTTCCTTATATCTTTTCTTTCTGTCATAGGTGTACAAACAGCTAAGCTGATGAGAGCTCCCCTGATTGTTTACTGGATTCGTGGCCATAAGGCCATAAAAATAAGGGCTTCTAACCCCTGCCTTGTAACTGATGGATTGTACCACAAGTACACTGAAAAGTTAAACTAAGCAAGTGTTTTGGCCTCCTTTTGGTAGAAGTATCTTTTAAATGAATCTGTTGGGTCTAGTTTTTGTGCAAATTGGTTTGTTGCCAAGTTATCTGAGGCGGTTTCCATTACGAGTAAGTTGCAGTGATATTTTTTTGCAACCTCAGCTCTTTCTCTCGTTAGTAAAGTGTATATCCCGTGTCTTCTATAGTCTTTGTCTACCATGGCACTCATGAAAAAGCCTGCTTGATCAATTATTGCAACAGAAGCAAAACCTACCAATTTGCCCGAATCAGCCACAGCTAAGTGTATGTAAGGGATTTTGGTTTGAGCAAAAGCCCTTTTTAGTTTTTTCATAAAACTCTCACTATTGGAATGGGAATTTTTATCAAAAAACGAATTAAACTCTCGTTCGTTTGTGATCCTACTCACAACATACCTGCTCTTTAGGTTTTGAAGTTTAGAAAGAGTGCCCTCCAAATTAAATATAAAGTAAGTGTCATCCTTTTTCTCAGCTCTTAAAAAACCTAGATTTGTAAGTTGCTTTTGGGCTTTAAAGTTATCATCTAGAACCGAGATATTCGTTTCGGATTCGAATTTTGAAAAATAATCATCAACAACTTTAATTGAACTTTGAATAATATCCTCATTTTGACAATTTCTTATGTGGGCTGATCCTAAAATGTGGAATGGTACACCAGGGTACCCTATGACAGAGTAATGCTCAAAGTTTGCAAAGCTCTCGGTGAAGCACACCGTATATGCAATATTTTGATTTGTGACAATGTTCTCTCGAGTCATTGAATTACTTTACTAAAGACTTGAGGTTTTCTTGGCATTTACTACAATCACATTGTAAAGTTTTATTCCCGGTTTTCATCTGATCCTCAATCATCTCAAGAAGTTTATTCCAGATCCCAAACTTTTTTTCAACATTGTTTTCTGAAATCAGCGCTTTTATATGCTTTCCAAAATCTCCGCCCCACTCCTCCAATTCTGCCAAAGTATTTTTTGCAGGGACCTGCCACTTTTCATTTAATCTGTAAAAAAACTTAATCAAAATCTCCAAACTAGTATGCATTAGAAGTAAAGAAGTCGCAGGATCATCTTTCAGGTTTTTCTCAATTCCTTCTGTAGCGTCACGCAGCGAATACCTCACGGTAAAAAAGTCCAATAAATCCTTCTTAGCCGGAGAAGCTTCTTTAGAAACATCTTCCTTTAGCGCAGCTATTCTATTCGTTTTATCAAAAACAATTATTGAATCAACAAGCTGGGGCTTAAAACTGTGGCTTCTAACCTGCCCTTTAACCATTGAAATAAACTGACTTGTTGAGATAAATGTCACATCAAACTGTATTCCATCAATCTCAATCTTACTTGTGTGAGGTTTTGGAAGTTCCTCAGTAAAAGTGATAACAAATAAATCAACATCCGAGTTTTTCCACTGTTCGCTTGTAAATGAGCCATAGATTACCACTGATGCATAATTTTCGTTCTCAATCCATTTTTTTACACTTTCAATTACCTCACTTTTATTTTTCATTGCTACATTATACATTGATAGCGTGGATTCAGTTTTAAACATTTATAAGCCTCTGGGTAGAACTTCATTTTCTGTTGTGGGGGAGATTAGAAGAAAGCTTGGTGTTAAAAAAGTGGGTCATGCAGGAACACTTGATCCCCTAGCAGATGGAGTTCTAATCGTCTTAACAGGAAAAATGACAAAACAGCAGGACACCTTTATGCATCAAGACAAAGAATATGTTGCAAAAATAGCATTTGGTTTCTCCACGGTAACATATGATTTAGAGGGCGAATTTATCTCAAAACTTCCAGATCTTGAAAACCCTGAGCTAACATCTCAGAATCTTGCATTACTTTCACAAAGTTTAAAAGCTACCCTTCAAACTTTTGAAGGCGATATACTTCAAAAAGTGCCAGCCTATTCCGCAGTAAAAATCTCTGGGAAAAGACTCTACGACCTTGCTAGATCAGGTAAATCTGACACCGTTGAAATTCCAGTCAAAAAAATTAAGATCCATAAAATCACGCTTCTTAACCTGAACTTGGAATATATTGATAAGGTAAACTGCCAAGTACCCGTAGCAACAATAAAAGTCGAATGTGGATCAGGCACATACATTAGATCGTTGGCTTTTGACCTTGGCGAAAAGCTTGGAGTCCCTGCTACTCTATCCGCACTTACAAGAACCAGAGTTGGTGACTTTCTGGTTGAGAACTCCATAAAACTAGAGAATCTGGAAAACCTCTAAAATGGTGCTATCATAATATTAATGAGACCAAAAACACTGCTCCTTTCGGTCATTATTGCCGTATTTTCAATATTTCTTTTTGCGTACCTTAAAGATTCCCCTGAAAATGTTCAAAAAGTTATCGATCAAATAGAGAAAACAACTCCAAAGCAGGTTAATTCCTATCTTCTTGATGCAAGTACTTGTTCGTTTACATTAGACCTTGGCGTTAAGAAGTTACCTCTTACAACTAACTATAATAGCCCATGCCCGGAAAGCTATGTAAAAGACTTCCTTTTTCTTTCAAAAACAAAAGATTTCTTTATTTACCTTGATGTTTTAAACGATACTGAGGCTCTTACTACTTTATCTGTAGTAAAAGTTTTCTCGATTGAAAACAAAGACTTAATTCCTTACACTCTCAAAACTTTTTCCAGATCGTCAGAAGTAATTAAGCTTGGAATTCTACCAAATAAAATAGCCTTCATAATTTATAGAACACAGTTGCCACAAAAAGTAGCAAGTCAAAAAATTCAGTACTCTTATTCGGTTTCCGCTTACAATTTAGCCAAAATTTATACTTTTAACCCGTTTAATGTTGACGCGGGCTATAATCTTCAAACTCAAGCGGGTCAGTCTTTAGACATGGAGTTAACAGGAATAGATAACTACAAGCAGATAAAGCTTGATGAAAATAAGATATTATTTGAGGATTCAAAAGGAGTAAGTCTCAAAGAGATTGACCTAACAAATGGACTCTAGTGTTATAACTGCCTACGCCACTGCCAAAAACTCACTCAGAAAGTGCTACGGAGCAAAAGGAATCTTGGCAACTCCAGTAAAGCCAAACGAATACATTGCAAGAAATGGCTTTTGGGCATCCCTTGGCGCAGTTCGACTTGAAGACTTTGAACCTGTGCAAAAGCATTTAGAGCTTTTTTTGCATCACCAAAGACATGATGGTCTCATTCCCCATAAAATTTCAAAAAGTGGAGTTCTAAAAAAGATTTTTAGTATTGACCCTATTGAAGAGACATCTTCTTTTTATGTTGAAAACCGAATAAGTTTTATTGTGAACCCTGTCTCAGACACTAATGCTCTTCTAATTATTTCCTTTGCAAATTACGTGGCTGTTCATAAAGATGTCATGTTTGTTAACAGGTATCTTGATAGGTTAAAGCTTGCTTTTGATTGGCAACTATCTAACACAAAAGATTATTTACTTATCGAAGGAGACTACGCAGGTTGGCTTCCAACAGTCAACAGAAGATCTTACAGTCTTTATACTAACATCCTTTATTATAAAAGTGCTTTGGGTATGTCAGAGGTTTTTAAGGTCATCAACGACTACGAATCCTCCACCAAGTTTCTTGATTTGGCGCAGAAAATTAAGGCAAAGATTATAGATAGGTTTTGGGTTGGAGATTACTTTGCTGATTTTTTGGACAAGAATTTTGCTCCTATGAGGAATTTTTCTGTAGATGGGAACATGCTTGCTGTTTTGTGGGGAATTTCAACCCCTACCCTATCAACAAAGGTTTTAGATTATTACCTTGCACTAGGGCTTAAAAAGCCTTTTCCATCACAGGCTGGGTTTGGTGGTTTTCCAACTTCCAGGTTTATTTGGCTTGGGGCACTTGTTGCAGGTTCGTATAAAGTGTGTGGTCTTGATGAGGAGGCCGAAGAGCTTTTAAAGCAAGTTTCTGAGGCAATTCTAAAGTTCCAAACCGTTTATGATAAGTATGATGACGCGGGAAATCCATATCAAAAGATTTACAAAAAGTCATTAGAAAGCAGCTCCTTTGATGCAGGTGTTGTAATTGACATTGCTTCCATATTTTTAAAAGAGAACTAATGCGTTGGTTGGAAGTTCGGGGGAGGGCACTCTTTGGAATATCGATTTTGTTGATATACCTCAAGAGCCCACCCCGATTAAAAAATGTATCAGCCCCTACCTCGGTCCTCAACGAACTGGTCGAGGATATACTCATATCTCTTCTCGTTCCAGGCTTTCTCTATGTCCGAGATATTGCTCCCCCATTTGGGTTTGACGACATCTCGGTACCATTTGAGGGCGATCTCCGCCTTCTCCTTATCCGTCATTTCGCTATAATTCGTCACGTCTTTTCTCCTGTTTGATTGTTGATGCATTGATTATATGACAAATCTCGCCGCAGCGCAATACTATAGGATATTAATAAATTGTTAATTGGACTTACAAATGTAAGGTACGGGACGTTAGACTTTTTAGGGCTCAGCGTTTCTCGAATGCGGTTGCATCCGGGCCGTGTCTCAGTGAGTCAATGATTTGCAATATTTTTCCCTATCAATAAGATGCAAGTTAGAACCACCGGCACGGCGATCTCCTGCATCGGTCTACCAGCAAAGTACATACCGGTGGCAACCAATGTTGTCCCCCAAACTCCAACCGACGCAAACCTATTCATGTTTGTCTCCTTAGTTTTCTTCAGATTATACCTTAAATTTCGCAACAAGTAGATGCTATAGGATACACATATTTATAAATATGATTTTAAGCTTATTGGTGGGCCCTACAGGACTTGAACCTATGACCTTTTCTATGTCAAAGAAACGCTCTAGCCAGCTGAGCTAAGGGCCCCCAAACTGAGCCTATTATAACCTATAACAGGCTCAGCTTTCAATTTTGCTTAGTTCTTTTTTTCCTCAAATACGCCATCGATTATGCCGTATTTCTTGGCTTCATCTGCAGTCATAAAATAATCTCTATCCATGTCTTCAAGCACTTTTTCCTTCTTCTGACCTGTATTCTTTGATATTACCTCAGCGCTAAGGTCCTTAAGCCTTAAAAGCTCCTTTGCGTGTATTGCAATATCTGATGCTTGTCCTTCCATACCGCTTGTTAGTGGCTGGTGGATCAAAACAATCGAATTAGGAAGGCAGTACCTTTTACCCTTTGTACCTGCTGATAAAATCAGTGATGCCATTGAGGCTGCCATTCCAACTACAATCGTTGAAACATCGCAAGATAGATGCTTTATGGTGTCATATATGGCCATACCTGCGTACACGCTTCCACCGGGGCTGTTGATGTAAAGCTTGATATCGCCTTTTGGATTCTCAGCTTGTAAGAATAGAAGCTGGGCAATTACAGTATCTGCAACCCCAGTATCAATTGCGTCGTGCAAAAATACAATTCTATCCTTTAAAAGTCTTGAATAGATATCATAAGATCTCTCATATCCCTTTGGATCTTTTTCTACAACTATAGGAACAAGTTGACTCATGTTACCTCCTTTAACCTGCCTTTACTTCTTTACTTCCTCAGCTTTTGGTTCAAGCTCGGAAGCAAGTTTGCTGATAAGTTTGTTCTTTGCCAGCACACTTAGAATATACCATCTATCAACGCCTGACTGGAGTCTTTTTCTGACCTCTTCGTCACCTATCGCGTTTATGGCCTCTGTTACTTCTTCGTCCTCCACTTTTATTTGCTCAAGCTCAATTGCTTTTGACAGTGCAAATTCGCCTTTAAGGCTTCTGTCTGCGTGCCCCTCAAATTCTTTTCTAAGGTCATCAATCGTCTTATTTTGAGCCGAAAGGTACTGGTCCACAGTTAAACCTAGGGTCTCAGCCTGCTGAAGAAGCCTAGATAGCATTCTGGTCACTTCGTCTTCAATAAGCACTTCTGAAATTTCAACTTCAGTGACGGCCACAATCGCCTCAATTACCTCATCAATTGATAAATGTACATGGTCTCCGTGGGCGTGTGCATGTGAGTGGTGGGCCTGGTCGCTCTTTTCTTCAGTTTTCTCATTTTCCTTAGCTTTTTTCTCTGATGCCTCTTTTTCTTCCTTAAACTTTTTATTTTTCTCTTCCCATGCTGTCTTTAATTTTTTTCTGTAGTCCCCCATTTTGATCTCAGGTTTAAGCGCAATTTTTGCCTCAAACTCAAATGCCTGATCTTTATCAAAGCTTTTAATGCTTACTTTTGGATTACCGATTGGGCTTAAGTGGTGCTCTTTTACGGCTTGTGGGTAGAATTTTTGGAGAAGTTCGTTTACAACTTCGCCATTTAATTCTGACTGCTTTGCGTTCTTTTCAACCATTGCAATTGGAGCCTGGCCTTTTCTAAAGCCTGCAATTTCCGCATGCTCTGCAAAGTGCTTTAAGACATGGTTGTAAGCCTCCTTAACGCTCTCAACGGGGACTGTTACTGTAAGATTTACTGTGTTTTTTGAAACGTTTTCTATTTTTGTTTGCATAACCGCGATATTTTAGCATAAATGCTTTAAGCTTCACACTAACGAGCCTTTGTGAAATAATAAGCCTGTATGTCAGAAGAACAGATCATATTATGGGAAGAAGCTCTAAAGCCTATTGTTAAGGTCTTTTTAATTCTGCTTCCTTACACCCTCATTGCTTTTTTCTTAAACAAAATCGGATTTATGGCCCAAGTTTATGTGGTGTCGGGGCTTTTTGGGGTCTCAATCCTTCTAGTTCTTATAGATTTTTTGCTACAGAACTTTCTTGATCAGCCCTTTATGTTTAAGCTGATTTCACTATTCCTGTTAGCTGGGGCAATCTATTTTTCTTACGCAACAATTTCATGGTCATATCTTCAACTGCTTTCTGAACGAACAGACACCAACACCAAAATAGCCATGGGTATCCAAGTATTTTTAATCTTATATTGGATTTATAGTGGAATTAAGTCGTTTGCTAACACTCTCTGGGAACTAGACCTAGCTTAAATTTATTTGGTGCCGGAAGGGAGAATCGAACTCCCACGGAGTTGTTTAAGCTCCATTGGGTTCTAAGCCCAACGCGTCTGCCAGTTCCGCCATCCCGGCCAACCAAACATGCCTATATTATCATAATTTTATATTGAATTTCTTGTTTTTAGGTTACTTAGTAGACTTTGTAGTTTCTTTTGTTTCTTCCTCTTCTGCCTTACTTAAAAGGTACTCTCGAATGTTTTTAGCAGGCCTGGTGCCTTCATCAGGAGTCTTAAAGCTAAGCATTTCGTCTCTAAAGAAAATTATGCCTTTACACCAACTACCCTTGGATGGAGGTGTGTACCTCTTCATCACATCACAAGGCTCAATAAGTCCTTTAGCAAAAAAGTTTTTAGAAAGATCTCTTGCAATTGTTTCAACGGCTTCATCCCAGCTTGCAAATCTTGTGACTTTTGTGCCGTAAATTCCATATCCCCATGCGTTGTATGAGTTGTTAGGCATTACTTTTCCGCATGTTGACTCTTGCCACGCAATTGCGGGTAACCACCAATAATCAAAGCCGTACTTATCTGCGGCTGCAACCATAAGTTTCCCTGTGCCTGCCATTGGGCATTTGTGCTTGGCAAAGTACTGATCAATTATTGCTGCTCTTGTATCTTCCCCTTCCAACGAATCCTCCGCCGTGATGCTTACAGGAGGTTTGGCTTCAAATACGGAGTACACTATATCTTCAGTTTTTTGATTTCGTGAGATTAAATATAAAAGGGATGCTGCAGTTACTACATACGTGGAAAGCATCCAAATTACAAGTATAAGTGGTTTATTTCTGAGCAGTTTCATTGAATGAAATAATCATATCAGAACCTTAGCGCAATTTCCACTTTTGGCTAGAATCTAGGGTTCTGAAAATTCACAAACCTATCAAATGGTGTTACTTCTTGGATTCTTCTTGTTCGTTTGTAGAGCTGTCCTACCAAATAGCCAAATGCAAACCCTCCAATATGAGCCCACCAGGCTACTCCTCCCGACTCACCAGCAAAAGGTAAGCTTGCTGCACCACTTAAAAGTTGTAAAAAGAACCAGGTAGATAATATAAAAGTCGAAGGGAGTTCTGTGATAGTTAAGTACGGATACGGGATGATCGTTTTTACTGTGCTTTTATTAAAGTTTACTAGGTAAAAACCTAGGACTCCTGCTATTGCTCCGCTTGCCCCTAGATTGGGAATACTACTGTTTAAGACAAGAACATATTGTGCAAGGCCTGCAAAGAGTCCTGCCCCAATATAGAAGAGAAGAAACTTAACTTTACCAAGAGCTCCTTCAACGTTATCTCCAAAAATCCACAAGTACCACATATTTGATGCAAAATGCATCAATCCACCATGCATGAACATACTTGTAAAAAATGGGACAAGTGTTGTTAAATCAAAAAAGTTAACTTTGTTTGGAACAAGTGCCCACTTGAGGATAAATGCCTCAGGGTCTTGAACTGTTAATTGCAAAAAAAGAACAACCGCACAAGATGCAATTAAAAGAATTGTAATAATTGGGAAAGTTCCTGAGGGTTGGCTATCTTTAAGTGGAAACATTCAAGCATTTTATCATTAAAAGAGTTAGTTCAAAAACTTATTGATATAGGATTTTGTATCGAATTTCTTATCACAGCCTCCTCTATTCATATATCTGATTTGTCCATAAATTGGTCTCTCAAACCATGGCCTGTCATGCGTTCCCCCAATTGCCCAAGCAATTCCTGCGTATCCATTTGGATCTCTACCATCTAGTTCATACTTGTCATTTAAATAAACTGCAACGCTCATTGCTTCTCTAGGATCTTTAGTCCATTCAAGGATTTTCTTTGCCCAGTACATTCTCATATATCCGTGCATTTTTCCCGTTTTAGCCATCTCACACTGCCCAGCATTCCAAAGGTCATCGTGTGTTTTTGCATTTTCAAATTCTTCAAGAGAATAAATAGGTTCCCTATGGTCGCTTTGGTGTTTAAGTAATGATATTTTTGCCCAGGTATTAAACCCTTCAAATGAATCATAGTTTTGGTTGTACAAACAAAAGTTATCGGCAAGCTCTTTTCTTACAACTAGCTGTTCAAAAAAAGCATCAAATGATTCTTTCAACTCAGGCTTATTTTTTACAAGTTTGTTAGCCACTAAAGCAATTTCCTGTGATGAAATATTTCCAAAGTGGATATATGCCGAGAGGTTGGACTGGGCAGACATTTCTGGGAGGTTTCTGTTATCAGCGTATTGAGCTAGTTTCTCGTTAAGGAAATTTTTTAAAACCGAATTTGCTTCAGAATTATTTTTTATTGGAAATTCAGGAATTTTGGTAAAAAATCTTTCTAACAGCTTACGAATCTTTGGTCTTAGTGTATATGCCCCGTATTCAAGCTTATCTGATACATAAAATGCTGGGATAATATTATGAGCATCTACTTCTAGCACTTGGCAGGTTACCTCTTTTGCAACTTTTTTTCTCCATTCCCTTCCAATTTTGAGTGGTGAGAAGTCGGTCACAATTACCGATGCTTTATTTGCTTCCTGGTACTTAATAACTTCTTGATCTGGATTTCCAATTAGAATCTCAAAATTAATTCCAAGTTCTTTAAAGTTTTCCTTAACTTCAAGGAGGCCTTTTTCCATAAAATCAAATTGTGAGCTCTGAGCATTTAAAAAGTTTGAAGTTTTACAAAAAATAACTGTTAGCTCTCTGCTTAGCTCCTTAGAAAGATTTATACTTTTATTCAGTGCCCAATTTCCATGAACTCTTTGATCTCTACTCATCCAGTAGATAACCTGCCCTTCATTTGATACTTCTTTGTCATTTAGTTTTCTGGCTCTTGCTTCGTCAAAAAACATTAATTACCTGAAATCTTATAAGCAAATAAAATTACCTGACTCCACCAAAGTAAAAACGAACAGATAAAGCTTATCTTAATTTTGATTTGCATAGAACTATCTAGTAATTCTGATGCTTTTCCCTCCTGTTCCCTTTTTAACAAACGTGGACTTACATAGAATGATAAAAAAAGTCCATTTACCGTCATGAGAATAAACATTCCCGTAATGGGAAGTACCAGAAAACTATGAAGTCTTGAATAGAAAAGTATTGCTCCTATAAAATATACAATTGTTCCAATCCAGATAAGAGGTTTAGTAACTTTATGAGTTCTAGTTGTAGCTTCTGTCCAGTACTTGGATTTTTGTCCTAAGAATCCGTGTATGTCTATTACTGTCACTGCTCCAAGGCCAATTATTAATCCACAAATGATTAAGAAAATTTCAAACATCATAAAGTTACTTTCTGTTTATTTACTTTATTATACCTCACTGACTGTTTAAACAAAGAGAACCAGGTAGCTCTGATTAAATGCTAAGTTTCAATTCGTATCATATAATGCTTTTGTGAAAGCTCAGATTGATCGGGTACAACTTTTTAAGGCCTATTTGAATGAACTCTTTGGTGACGAAGGGGTATGTATTGCTACATCCATGTCTAAAGATTCGCTTCTGAGCTTCAGAATCAATTACCTTAAGGTTAAAACAGCTCAGGAAAGACTAACCTTACTCCATAACGTAATTGCACAAGGCTTTGACTTTGAGCCGTACTTTTTGGAAAAAAACGGTGTCCAAGTAGTGACAATAGAAGAGTCAGTAAATGAGGTTTATGCATTTTATGTGCTAAGTAAAAGAGAGGGGCAAGGCGGACTCATACTCTCAAAGACCAAAGAATTTCTTGAACATGAAATTTACATTCAAAACCCTTCAAGCATGCTTTCTGTGTTTGAACTTTCACCAAAGGCTGAAACCTCAATACTTGATGTCTGCGCAGCTCCTGGTAGTAAGACAACCATGATTGCTTCGGTTACAGAAAACAAGGCAAACGTTTTTGCTGTTGAGAAGTTTAAGCCTAGATTCTTTTCGTTAAAAGCCAATTTGGAAGACAACGGAGTTGATATTAAAAGGTTATTTTTATCAGATTCTATAGGGCTTGATAAAAAATACCCCGAATATATAAATTTCTTTGATTCGGTTTTAGTGGACGCACCTTGCACAAACGAATCAAGATTCAATTTATCCGACAGAAAAAGTTTGGAGTTTTGGAACCCAAAAAAATACAAGGATCTTTCAAGAGTGCAAAAAGGAGTTTTGATCACTGGAGCTAGAATGTTAAAACCAGGTGGGACATTAGTTTATTCAACATGTACATATAACCCAATGGAAAACGAAGCAGTTGTTGATTGGCTCTTAAGTAAAGTTCCGGAAATTGAAATTTGCGAGCTTGCTTTAAAGTTAGAGGGTGCATCACAACGGTCTGTCTCCATGCTTGAACCCTTCAAAACTTATAAACAGTATTGCTTTGATTCAAGGGTAGAAAAAACCGCACGAATCATGCCAAACGGCACATTTGAAGGCTTTTTTATAGCCAAATTTACAAAAAAGTAGCTTACTGTGCTAGAATTCTTTTGCTTGTTTCGGGGTATAGCTCAGTTGGCTAGAGCGCTACGTTTGGGACGTAGAAGTCAGAGGTTCGAGTCCTCTTACCCCGACCAATAGACCTCTTCAGCTTCTTGAAATTCATCTCTTAACACGAGTAGTATAGATACATATGCTAGAAACCTGCGATGTTGTTGTAGTTGGAGGAGGTCCGTCTGGACTTCAGTGTGCCCTAGATCTTGTTAAGTCAGGACTCAAAGTTGTAGTTCTAGAAAGAGTTGAGTCCCCTGGTGACCCAAATTACTCAACATGTGGCATCCCCTACTTCACAAAAGACAAGTTTGAGATCGAAGATTCATGTGTAGTCGATTATTTTGACAAAATAGCTTTTCTTTCCACAAGAAAAACAGCACTTTTCAAAGGCCAAAAAAAGGGCGGGTATGTACTAGACTTTAGAAAATTCAAAAATTCAATTTCGGAAAAGATAATAAATGCTGGAGGCGAAGTAATTTACGGAGCACATGCTTCAGACATAAAAATAGATGAAAGAAAAAAATACCAAATCACTTATACAAAAGACTCTGAGGTTAAAACAATCACATCTAGCTTTGTTGTAGATGGTACTTCCCACGACACGTCACTTAGTTCAAAAATAGGGATTAAAAAGAATGTTAAATCCAATAAAACCGTTGGAGAGGAAATAATCATCAAAGGAAAAGTTCCGGAATTTTATAAAAATAATTTAACAATTCATGTTGGCAAAAAATATTTTCAACACGGTTATGGGTGGGTGTTCCCTTTTGGCGAAGGTATTTATAAGGTTGGAGTAATAAAATATGATGTAAATAGTAATAATGTTGATTCACATCTTACTGGAAATAGTCTTAATTCTGAACTTGAGGCATTCACAAAAACAGTTATTGGTACCGAATATGAGATCTTGGAGAGGCACGGTGGGACTCTATTCTTGACCTCAGGAAGGCCAGTTCCTTCTGTTGGAGGTTATGCGTTAACTGGGGATGCAATAAATATGTGTAATCCTATGTTTGCGGAAGGTATAAGGCACGCTTTAGAGACTGGTAGAATGTGTGCCAAGGCAATAAAGGAAGCATATGACCAAAATATCTATGATCTTACTGATTACAATAACGCAGTAAACAAATATGTTGGAAATAGCTGGAAAACTTCAAGAATTTTTGCAAACCTTTTCTATCATTTCCCTTTTGACTTTGCTCGCGATATTGTTGCAAACCAACTATCTTCACTTACATTTAATGACATTTTAGAACTTGGATTTAACTATAAATATTATCTACTTTTGGAAACTATTTTTTAATAATCCTCAAGAGTTTTTTGAATCTTTTCAAAATCTGTTAAGAGCTGATCTGATACATAGCTTGTTCTTTTATTTTTCTTAAAATCAAATTCGTGAAGATATAGTTCGTATGAACATATTTTTTTAAGTAAGCATCTATCAGGCTCTTCAGCATAAATCTTTTCTCTTACCTCTGGAATATACGCTAAATCAGGATTTTCAAAAAAAACTCTATCAAACCAGCAATTGGTTCTTTTGCATTCAAACAATGGGCCAAAAATTGTTGTATCATTCTGCCTTTTTCCATAGTAATAGACATATGAAGATGAGGCCTCCTTTGTTTCCAAAAAATACCTCCTAAAATCCACAAATTGAAGTTTGTCAGGAGCAATAACTATATACTTTGAATCTAATTCGTCAGCTGTTTTAACTTCTTGCGCTACTCTTTCTTGATTGAAAGCTTCGTATGTAAATCTAGGGTTTGTGGACGAGAATATTTCTCCGTCATCAACTGCTTTAAACGAATCGGCTCCAATTTGAGGAAATCTTTCCTTCCACCTGTTAATCCATTTTAAGAACTTATGCTGGGTTTCAAGCTCCTTTGGTAGTTTTGCAACGTTCGTATTTATGGATTTTGCAATATTATTACCTGCTCCAACTGTGATGAGAAGTAAAAGTACAAAGAGGATGACCTTAATTTTTTTTGAGAATCCAAAAAGCACGAATCAATTATACCTTAATTTTTGGTGCCGAGGGCGGGAATCGAACCCGCACGCCTATTGCTAGGCACGAGATTTTAAGTCTCGGGTGTCTGCCAGTTCCACCACCTCGGCATACATAGCATGCGAGCTGCAGGTAAGACTTTTATGGTGCGCCCGGTAGGAATCGAACCTGCAACCTTTTCCTTAGAAGGGAACTGCTCTATCCGTTGAGCTACGGGCGCAAACATAGAGATTGTAAATGAAAAAAGGAATAACTTCCAGTACGCTTTTGCTAGCAAAGCTACTGCGGTATCATTCAGCCACAAATACTCTTCTTACTGAGCCAAGGAGTTCACAAACCCTTGTAGACCTCTTCGAATATAACTGTTCTAAAATAAAAAAAACGCCGTCTGATGTTAAGTCAAACGGCGCTATAAGCGCTATTTATCGCTCATCCACCTTCCAGTATCTTTTTCTCTTGCCTCAATCTTTGTCCTGTCCCATTTTTTCTTAAGCTGACCCATCAGCACAAAGGTTAGTCTTGCAAACCCTTGAACATTTTGGTCTTGAATTACCAGAATGCACTCTGGAAATAGAGGGTGTCTTAAGAATTCTGTTATGCTAAGGTTCTCTGAAACCCCGCGTTCAAATGCCGTTTCCAGCGTAGTGATAATTCCTACTCTCACGCCATCGGGTAAGGTTTTGCTTCCTAGAGCTCTTTGAGACTGAGAATCCAGCCTGATCTCGTAAGGCTGTTTAAACCATGCTAGGTACTGGCCAATTGTGAATGTTGGTGTATTGCTCATGAGTTTGAGCTTTCCTTTGACTATAGCGTACTTAAAATGTTAACGCAGATTTTAACACTTATTAGAAGATTTGGCTGGAGTTAATCGATCACTCTTTAAAGCTATATTTTTCTTTAAGATTTTCTCCTGCTTCAAACTCCTCAAGCTTTGCAAGAATCTCCTGACTTACCTCAACTTCTCCAAGCTCCATACTTTTCTTATATTTTCTTTCCGAACTCTCCCCTGGCAGAAATATCTCGTTAACCCCCTTCATTTTTCTTGAGCTTTTAATCTGAAGTACAAGTTCCCCTACCTCCACATCAAACCTCTCTTTAGTTGAAAACATTTCAGGCGAAAATGCCATAAATAAAAATCCAAGATCATAACCATCAACTGACCTTAGCCCCATTTTTGCGCTTACAAATGCCCCTGTTAAAATTTCGAACATAAAATTAAGCCCTGCTCCTTTATACCCTCCAAAAGGTATTATTGCATTTACAGTTGATGGGTCTGTCGTTACTTTCCCTTGAGAGTCTAAAAACGGCCCCTCCTCAAGTTTTCTATTTTCTGCTTTAGCTAGTATCACATCGCTCCATGGCCTTTCTCCAGTTGTCATATCAAGGACAATTGAGCCCTTAGAATATGGTATACCAATAGCAACGGGATTTGTTCCGAATAAACAATCAATTCCACCGTACGGGGCAATTGTGGCAGGTCCCCCATTATTAAGAACAATTCCCACATAACCTGCATCTGCAATTTGTTTGGCATAAATTCCGGCTATAGTGTAATAATACGAATTAATAGTGGCTACTACGGCATTATCAAATTTAGATGCCTTATTAAGTAGCACTTTAACCGCAAAATCCGCGGATAAAATTCCAAGTTCTTTATGGGCGTCGATTTTTGCATAATTATGTTTGTCTTTAATTATTTCAGGCTTGCCCTCCCTAGCTGAAATGGCGTCATCCATCATGAAAGCCTTCATTATCCCGTGCGCTCTTTTGCCCATCAATTCTGCTCGCACTAAATGTTCTGAAATTAATTCTGACTCCAGTTTGTTTAAACCTCTTTTCATAAATCCCGAATTTAGTTTTTCAAGAATATTTTTAGTTTGTGTCATCGGATTAATCAAATTATATAGTGTTTATTGAGGAAAAAATACCGCTCGATGGGCCAGTCGGGCGGTATTAATTAGGATGCGTTACGACCTTCTATTTCAGGTAGTCTCCGTTCAGGATTTTACCAGCCTCCTTGATCGCTTCCTCAGTAACTCCGTCATGCAGATTTGGTTTTTGTGCCAGCACCTGTTCGACAAGTTTCCTGAAATCGCTGAGGGTAACAGGGCTCTGCGACTTGCCCTTTAATGTTGCAATTCCGTAGATGTATGCGAATACCAGGTCCAGTCCGGGCTGTGTGAGTTCTGCTGGAATCAATCGCGGGTTATTCATCCAGTGTTGGAGTAGTTTCATCAGGTCACCAACCGTATACTCATGCGCACTCATTTTTGTGTCTCCTATTCTAGTAAAATGAATGAAAAAAGTGGCAGGGTTCCCGCTAGAAGACAGGTTTGTTTGTAACAAAACTAGTCTCTCAGAAAGTCTGCCACTAAATAGGGGAAAAGGGGCTTGAACCCTTGGCCTCGCAGTCCCAAACCGCGCGCTCTGCCATCTGAGCTATTCCCCTGTTTGGAAGCTTAATTATGCTTAAAGCATACAACTTAAGCACTAAGCTAATTTATGCAAAGTAAAATATCAGGATCTGATTAATAGGTCAAATAAACATTATGACAATATTATTTTAGGTTTAGCCAGTATTTTATGAAATGCTCTCCATTACCTTCTGAGGGCTATGTTTAACAGCTACTCCAATATTTCCGAAGGGTTTATCGTTATCCCCTGGAGAAAGTCTAGCTAATGCAAGAAATCCCCCAAGCCCATATTCATTAACTATACTAGAAAAGAATTTTTTCCTAGCGCTTGGATCGCCTCTGTAAGCTCTCAGGCATAACTGCTCCAGATTTGGGTTTGAACTATATAGTCTCTCAAGTACTTGTCTCTGGGCTGTGTAGTTCATAGGAGAAGTTGTTACACTTTCAGTTACAGCCTCATTTAAGCCTCTGAACAGATAACCTATATAGCCCGTGTTCAAACCTGCACTTTGAGAGTGGGCGTATTCATGTTGTGCTAAGTTAGGCAATTCTTCGGCGTCACTACCAAGCATTATATATTTTGAACCGTCTGGCGAGTTGCCGCACAATCCTATAGTTCCTAGGTCTTCAGCCATTTCCTGAGTGGTTTTTTTAGGATATGAAATGTTATATCTCTTTCGTTTGTTGGCTTTATACCCATTTTAATTCTGACCGGATCTAGAGGAGATTCCACGCCCCAGCTTAACATGTGGGTTGAGTATTTATTAGATGCTTCGGTGTCCATTTGGTCTCTTATATATTCAAGCAATCTTATTTTAAATTCTGAATTGCCAGTTGTTACCTTTGTTTGAGGGTCATAGTCTATTCCCATTTGATAGCCCTTATCGGATAAATCAATAACTCTATCACTTAGAGTTCTGGGACCAGTTTCGGAATGACCTACTGCAATAAGTTTAAGAACTCCTAATAGGGCTTTCTTCTCTTTATATGAATCTGATTTCAACCACTCGTTTGCTATGGCCAATGCCACAAGATTTTTTTCGGCACTGCCACAAAACTCAGGGCTTACCTCGTATTTATCAAGAAGTCTTACGGTACTTTGAACAACGTAGTCAACATCAAAGTCAAAAGATTCATTGCTTACATGGTATGTTTCTACAGCTGAATATAGGCCATCCTCATATGTTTCCTTAATTTCAGAATCTTCAACTTTTGACCCATCTAATTTTTAAGATATGAGTTCATTTAGCATTCAGATTTAGAAAGGATATCCTTTAAGTCCTTGAATCCCCTTCAACACAGAAATCTCACCCATGATGCTCCAAATATGCCCAACTATCATCATGTGAATCATGTCCCCTTGCTCTTTATCTCCCATTCCAAACATACTCATATCAATTTTTTGCTCAAGGTCATTATCAGAGAGGTTTTCAATATACTTCTCAGATTCTGCAAAAACTGCTTTTGCGTAATCGTAGACTTTTGGAATTTCAATTTTCACTTCCTTTAGCCATTTTGGATATGCTTCCACCCATTCGGTTGGTTGAAGGCTACTAATGCCAGTTTTATCCTTCCATGTGGTCTCAAACAGCGGCTGATCTTTTTTTAAAAAGAAGTGTAGGAAAAAATCTTCCGAAAAAATTAAGTGAGCGTATATGCCTGCAATAGGATTTGCAGTCCCATTCGGCATAAAATGTGCAACTTCAGAAGTTACACCATCCATAGTTTGCTCAAAGTAATTGTGCGCATTTTTAAGATCCGAAAGAATAAATTTAACTGCTGTTTTATTGTTTGTCATCAGATCATTCTACATTAATTGATGTACAATCCAAGTTTTTTTGCAGTTTGATAGATATGATTCTCTTTTGTAACAAGATGCAATTTACCAACTGCTTCTTTAATAGATACTGTATCAATGCTGGTGCCTCTAAGCCTGACCATCTCGCCAAACTTTTGGTCCATTACAGCCTCTACTGCAGCTATTCCATAACGCTTTGCAAGAATTCTGTCGTATGCGTTTGGATTTCCTCCTCTTTGTAGATGGCCAAGTACTACGTTCCTCATTTCAAACTGATCTCCTGCTTTATTTTTTAATGTCGCCATTAAATTTTCACTTGCTCCGTGAAGTTTGAGTTCGGGGGTATCAGCGCCTGAGGTATCGGATAGAAACTGGCTCACTCCTTCGGAAACTACAATTATTGAGTATCCGTGAGATTTTTGTCTTTCTAAGAAAAATTCCACCAAGGTGTCTAAGTTTACTGGGAACTCAGGAAGTAGAATACCGCTTGCATTTGCTGCAAGACCTGCATACAAACTAATCCATCCTGCATGCCTTCCCATGCATTCAATAAAAAATACTCTCCCATGACTTGTTGCAGTAGTATGAATTTTATCAATAGCTTCAACTGCTACATCAACAGCTGTGCTGAAACCGAATGTTGAATCTGTGGAAGATAAGTCATTGTCTATGGACTTTGGAATACCAACAATTGGAACTCCTGCCTCCTGTAATTGAAGCGCACCGCTTAAAGTTCCGTCTCCTCCAATAACAATCAAACAATCAACTTTATTATTTTTTATATTAGAAACTGCTTCGTCAATAACCTCTTGTGGGATTTGATTTACACTTCCTGAACCCTTTTTTCCTGCAAAGCGCCCTTTATTGATTGTATGAAGTACAGTTCCTCCAAGGTGGCTAATACCGCTAACTGTCTTTCTTGAAAGTGGGATAATTTGGTTATCTAGTACCCCCTCCCATCCTTTTTCAAAACCAACGCATTCAATATCTTTAAAACTTGCAGTTCTTACTACTGAGGCAATAACTGCATTTAGGCCAGCACAGTCTCCACCTGAATTTACAATTCCTATTTTCATAGAGTTAATATTAGCAACTTACTGGTGCTTTAGGCTATAAGATAAAAGATGTGCTCGTTCTTGTATAATTTCACATATGAATACACATGTTGCTTTACTGAGGGGAATCAATGTTGGCGGAAATAAAAAAGTTGAAATGAAAAAGCTCAAACAAGTCTTCATTTCAATGGGATTTACAAATGTATCTACTTATATTAATTCCGGAAACGTTCTATTCAATGCTGAGCAGATTACTAAGGACCTTGCATCTTATCTTGAATCAAATCTTAAAATCGAATTTGGGTTTGATATTCCATGCGTAGTAGTTTCAAAAGAATCTTTACACAAAATTGCGCAGAGCATTCCAAGCGAATGGGAAAACAATGAGGAGCAAAAAACTGATGTTCTCTTCCTTTGGAAAGACTTTGATTCAAAAGATTCGTTGAATCTTATTAAAACAAATAGCGAATGTGACAAGCTTCTATATGTTCCTGGTGCAATTGTTTGGAATGTTGATAGAAACCTTTACTCAAAAAGCGGAATGGATAAATTTATTGCAACATTAGTCTATAAAAACATGACTGCAAGGAACGTGAATACAGTTAGAAAACTTGATGATCTTATGAATGTATAAATACCCAACATTGTTAGTGTTTAATAAATAATTCGACTTGTACTCATTTAAGTATTACGTTTGGAAATTTTATAATTTTAGTAAGTCTAATTTTCTTGAGAAATCAAATCTTATGGAAATATAATTCTCGCAGCGTTAAAATTGACTCTAATGGTTATTAATACAAAAAGTCTTCGACTTAGTTATCTAGATATAAACAATAAAACATTAGAAGTGAATGTTGATAGATACCCTGATCAGTGTCCTGTTTGTGAGAGCGGGGTAGATGTTAAACCTTTATCTGCTTATGGAAAAATTGAAGATAATCCATGGAGAGACGGCAAATTTATTCAGGTGATTTTCCGATGTCCAAAAGTCGATTGCCAATCAGTTTTTTTCGCAGTGTATACTAATTTAGGTTGTGTAGACGGTAGATTCTCTGAAAATGTATTTTTAAAAAACGGGTATATTTCGCCTTTCATTAAAACTGAAGCGTTCGATTCTGACATTGAAAAGCTTTCTCCAAATTTTATAAAAATATTCAATCAGGCTAAATTGGCGGACCAAAGTGGTTTGGATTTAATTTGTGGGGCAGGATACCGAAAAGCTTTGGAGTTTCTTATCAAGGATTTTTTGATCGCGACAAAACCGGATGAAGCTGAAGAGATTAAGTCAAAGTTGTTAGGCTGGCTAATTGCAAATAAAGTTGATGACCCTAGAATTAAAATAACCGCAGGTCTTGCTAAAGATGTGGGTAATGATGAAACACACTACGAGAAGAAATTGGACAAACTAGGTATTGATGACATGAGAAAATTAGTCAAACTTACTCAATACTGGATTGCTTCAGAAATCATGACTACTGGATACTCCAAAAAAAATTAGTAAATTACAAAATGCCCTGTTATTTACTTAATAGAGAATTACTTTTATTTGAAACACTTATACCTTCAGTTTATCAGGTTTTATCACTTCGTTCTGACATTTGATATTTTATGGTTTTTTGAAAAAACATCACTTTGATATCTAATTTCTGTTTCTTATAGATTACCCAAATTGGAAGTAGATTTATATTTTCTGTTTGAGGTACTTTTTGATTCGGTGCATTAGTTATTATTTCTACCAGTTTGTTCGCCGTAAGTGTTTCCAGACTGTTATTAATTTCTTTTCCTTCTGTATACCAACTAACTTCACTTGTAGAAATACTTTTATCATCATTACATTCAAATCTTAGAAATAGTCCATATTTATAATGAAATCCATGTTTTCTTTGCGTAAGCTTTTCTAGTTTCTCTATATCTCCTTTTGAACTTGCATTGGATGTCTTTATTTCTATTACCAATTGGTTAAAGTTATTATTACCTCGTCTATGTACGATAATGTCTGGAAATATCCTATGCGGCTCTTTCTCGTTTGTGTCCTCAATTAAGGTTTCTAATATTTTGGTTTCTAGACCGTCTCGATTGTATTCACAATCAACATTATGCACTTTATATTCATCTTGTAAGTATTCAGCAAACTTATGTGCTACAGAGCGCTCGTGCACTCCCAGCCAAAGCAAGTCTGTGTCTTTGGAAAGTAGACTGTTTAATGCTTTTGTAACTTTAGCTTTGTTTTCCTCTAGGTTCATAAAATCATTATACATTTTTGTTTTGTGTTTATATCAGGCAACAGCAAGTTCCTTGAAGTGGTCGGAACTTTGAACTTCACCTAGGGTCCGACGAGTCTGGAAACCGTTATACAGGCTACATATTTTCGCCAAAAAACTATGATAAATAAGGATAGGGCACTCGGGTCATATGGAAATTTAACCTTCTGGTCGGGGCGGCGAGTCTATCGGAACTTTAGACTTCTGGAGCGGGAGATGGGACTCGGTCACATGTCCTAGATTTTCTACCTCGCTTTGCTCGAAGAAAATCTACGGCGCGCGACCCCGCCTCCCTCGCTCACTTCGTTCACTCAGTCCGGCTTTCTCGTCCCAATCTCATCAATAAAAATATCCCGCCAATTCATCATTACATGCTGAACTGACGGGATACTTTATGGAGCGGGAGATGGGACTCGAACCCACGACGTTTTGCTTGGAAAGCAAACATTCTAGCCACTGAATTACTCCCGCATACCTTATTCTTCCTTGAGCTTTGCTCAAGATCAAACTGATTTTAACATCTCTTCCCGTCTTTTATCAAACTCTTTCTTGCTCATTTGGCCTCTTGCCACAAGTTCCTTAAGTCTTGCAAGCCTTCTCTCAAAGTCAGGGCTTCCAACTCCAAGGGATTTTTCTTTACCACTAACTCTTGCATGGGTATGGAAAACCTTCTGGTCAATTATCTTCTTTGCCTTCTCTGCTTCGCTCGTGCTGACCCATGGGATAATAATGTTTTCAACCCCTCCCGTGTTGATAACCTCAATACTCGAAGCGATATACCCCTTTCGGAAATAAACTTGAGAGACGTGATTATAACTAATAGTAGCTTCATTGCGTTTAATAATTCCCCTTTTTACATACACCATGTACTCGTCATATATGTAAAGTGCTGTTGGGTGTAGCTCGCCAGTGTAGATTCTCATTGATTTAATGGTCAGAAGTAGATTAGGCACAAACTCAATATAAGACTAAAAGCATTGCAAAAGCAAACTTTAATGCCCTCCGTTGCCGTTATTGCTCCCATTACCATTACCATTTCCGTTCCCATTCCCGTTTGTTCCGTTCCCATCTCTTATTGTGTTATCAATGATCCTCTTAAGAACTTCCTCAAAGCTGATCCCAAACATATCTGTGATGTTTCCAAGCGCAATCCCCTCTTCCTTTGGCCCGAATGCAGGGTTTGCGTTACAGTCTATAAAATAATATCTACCTGATTCATCAAGTCTAAAATCAAATTTTGCATAATCATCCATCTTCAAAATATCAAAAGCATTCTTTACATAATCTCTTAACATCTCTCCCCCATCGTGTTTCAAATATTCAGTAGGTCTTTCATCAACCCATTGATAGTTAAAGCTTGCAAACTTATATTTTGATCCCTCTACTTCAGGAAGATTTTTTTCTGCCGCATAAACTTTTCTGTGCGTTCCTTCAAGAATAACCGCTGTAATTTCTCTTCCTACAATAAATTCCTCTACAACAACTGGTTGCTTATAAATGTTCATGAGCTCTCGTATTTTTGTTCTTAATTGCTTTTCATCTTCGGCAACCGAATTAGCATCAATTCCAACGCTTCCATGAATCTCGTTCAATTTACAAATCAAAGGATACTTTAATTGCCCGTCTATAACATCATTTGGCGAATTAAAAAGTTGGTATCTTGGAACTGGAAGCCCCACAAGCTCCAAAAGTTTTTTTGTAAAATATTTATTGTGTGTAATAGAAAGCCCAAGCATCCCTGTTCCAGTGTACGGAATCTCTAACAGCTCAAGCATTGCAGGGATTGTTGGTTCTAATTCTTCTCTTCCTCTTACTGACTGCACAAGATTAAAAACCATATCTGGTTTGTCATGCTCAAGAGATCTTGAAAGCTCTCCGTTGCCAGGATATATTTTTGCTCTAATGCCCATTCGTTCAAGATAGCTTGCTATAACTTTTGCTTCATCAATCACACCTACCTCAGAGATGTACTGCTCTTCGCTAGGAAAATATTCTCTTTTTACGTCCGAATATAAAACACCAATGAATTTTGGAAAATAATCTTCATGCAGGAGTTCATCCTGGATTTGTTTGCTGGGAGGTTCGTTATCTCTTGGTGACTTATCTAGTAAAACACTTGCCATAGCTTATGATATTTTAGTGAATAAAAAATAATATTCAATATCTTTATGACAAATTGTATCGCTTAATTGCTAAATCTAAAATTTTTTTAATTAAGTCTTGATAAGTCATGCCTGCTTTTCTAACGGATGTTGGTAAGTAGCTTACAATTTTTGGATCTGGGTTCATTCCAGGAAGTGTATTAATCTCTATAAAATAAAGATTTTCGTTTTCATCAAGTCTATAGTCAATTCTTGCACATTCTCTTACCTCAAGGCATTTATAGACCTTCAGTGACATCTCTGTGATCTGCTCCTCAACCTTCTTGGAGATTTTTGGAGGGCAGTAGTAAGCATCCTCAAGATTTTTAAGCGAGTCTTCATAAATCCACTTTAGTTCAAAGCCTGCAATTTTATTCATCCCACTTGGAAGCGAATCAAATCTCTGTTCAACTACTGGCAGTATTGTTGGATTTTCATTTCCAAGAATTGATACTGTAAATTCTCTTCCATCTATAAATTCTTCAACAAGGGCTTCCTGTTTAAAATCTTCTATTACTACTTTCACTGCTCTTTTTAATTCCTCTTTGTTTTTTACAATGCTGTTATCAAAAACACCTTTACTTGAGCCTTCTTTATTCGGTTTAACTATTAACGGGAACATTAGTTTGGGACTTAGCTCCTCTTTCACGCTTCCAAAAAGCTGAGAATTTGGGGTTCTAACTCCATAACTTTTTACCAAAGCCTTGCACATCTCCTTATTGAGCGAAACAGCATGGGTGGTTGGTGTTGAATGTGTGTATGGGATTCCAAGAAGCTCACAGTAAATTGGGATCTGAGACTCTCTTGCATCCCCTTTTAGCCCTTCGGCAATGTTAAACACAAGATCAATCTTACCTTTAAGTTTTAGAAGCTTTGAGAATGCTTTTTCATTGGCCTCAACCTTGGTCACATTATGCCCAAGGCCTTTGATTATATTGGCAATTGTGTTGATAACAAAAGGAGAATCAAACTCTAGGTCATCCTCTTCCTTAGGATCAAGCGACTCTTTTTTCCTTTTAACATTGTATGTAAATCCAATATTCATAAGTGTATTTCCACTGGTTCTCCCGATTCTATAGCATATTAAATGATTGACAAAGAGGTTCTTAGGCATAAAAATGGGTTTTAGTTAGATTGGAGGTGAATTACATGGAATTTTACTCCGTAAAGCACAAGAAAAGCGTACAGGTTCCTGACACTGAAGTTAAGAAGAAGGAGCTACACATCAAAGGCAAAGGTGGAAACATGATGACTAGATATGCAGCCGTTTCCGAAACCACAGTTGAAGGATCAAAGGTCAAGCTTACAAAGTTTTTAAGCAAGGACTCCTTTGACGCTCTTAAGGTACCTGTTGTTAGTTAAGTAATTGGTAAATAGGCTTTGTCCTCTAAATATGTTCGCATTTTTTATGACAGAGCCTATTTTTGTCCTCAATTTCTATAGGTCTATTCGAGATGCACGGGATTTTGAAGTGAGATATAATGGTAGCCGTGCAGGAAACAAATAAGAATGTTCAAACTTTAATAAACGAACTCAATAAGGTTTATAAAAACCAAGATTTGCTTGTTAAGACAAGGAAATTTGAGGTTAGCCCTGCAACCTCCTGGCTCTCAACAGTCTACGAAAGAGTTAGAAACACAGTAGATTATAAGGATGAGCACCTCATTAGAAGATACGCAATTCACAGATTTTTAAGAGTTTACTTAAATTCAAGATCCGAGTCTGACAACCTCACTGACCTTTTGGTAAAGGACCTTATCAGAGGTAAGTATGTTCAGGATGGTGACGTTACAGACTGGAAACTCAAAGCAGTCACAGATATTCTTAATAAGTATATTGTAGCTAAGCAGTATTTTAATGACTTGAGAATCACAAAAGATCCAAATATTCTTTGGGATTGGATCATTGGCGTTGCGTCCTCTGAAATAGAAAAAGCTATAGATCCTTTTTACAAACCTGAAGTTTTTATCAAGGTAATGAGCCAGCATGTGCTAGAAGCGTTAAGAGAAACAAGTCTTGACCTTTCGCCTGAACAAGAAGGGCTCCATGTTTTTATTGCATGTCATAGAGCTCTTGTTAAGTCAGACCTTCCAGTTTTGAGATACCATGCACTTAGCATTGTATACCCAAACTTTTTTGACTCCCCCACTTTTGAGCAGATTAAACAGGTAGTTACAAATATTGAGTCAACAAGAGAGTATATAGATGGAATAATTAAGAGCCCTACTCAAGATAGGCTTTACGTTCAGATCAGAAAGCTTGCCCCTCCATTCAAAGTTCTAGAAGGCGTCCTTGAATCAAATCCAGAAAGAATCGAGCCTATACTTTCGAATGAAGAAACTCTTCTTTCTAGAGCTGAAGAATTTATTTCGCAGTTTTATGTTGATTTAAAGAAAAAGCTGAACCTAAGAATTACCAGAATGCTTATATACCTTTTTATAACAAAGATGCTCCTTGCACTGGTGATTGAAGCTCCTGTGGATTTATACCTGTATGGTCACATAAATTACTTAACACTAGCAATAAATACACTCTTTCCTGTTGCAGTATTCTTTATTATTGCAAAAAAGATAAGGATTCAAGGTAGAGATAATACTGACAGGATTTTTCAGGCTATCAAAAAGATTGTGTACGAGGACAAAATCTTTATAACCGAACAAGAAGAGGCTCAGTTTAAGAAAAGAGTCTCACCTATTGAGAATACTCAAGGGTGGCTCTGGTATGTCTACGCCTCCATTTATCTTCTTGTGTATGGTGTTATATTTTTGGTACTAAACAAACTTGGATTTAACTTAAGTAGCGTAGGGATTTTCATTTTCTTTGTTTCAGTGTTGAGCTTTTTTGCATGGAATATTAGAGCTAGAAGTCTTGAACTTCAGTACATTCCAAAAAAAGAAAAACTTTTTGACAACATCATAAATATTTTGGCACTTCCTGTTCTTAAACTTGGACAGAAGTTGTCTACTCAGGTTTCAAGATTTAACTTTTTTACATTAATCTTTGATTTTATTTTTGAAGCTCCATTTAAGATTATTGTTCAGTCCGTTGAAGACATAATAGACTTCTTCAGAAGAAGACACGAAGAAGTTGTTGAGGGATAACTCTTAGTCTTCATCAAGTTTTAGCTCTCGTCTGATTAACCTTCTTGCTTTTGATGTTTTTACGTCTTTTAACCAGTCAGCGCTCGGTTTTGATTTTGAACTCGTGATTATTTCAATAACATCTCCGTCCTTTAAGACATGATTTAATTTGACAATCATTCCATTCACCTTTGCAAAAGTGCATGAGATTCCTATGTCCCCGTGTAATGCAAAAGCAAAGTCAATTACATTTGAGTCCTTTGGAAGCTTTATCACCCTACCTTTTGGAGTAAACACATAAACACTGTCGCTAAAATGCTCCAAAGTCTTATTTTCAGACTCTTTTAACGTTCCTACATTCAACTCCTTGAGTAGCTCAGGATTGCTCTGAGCTTGTTGTTTAAGTACTTCCCCAATTTTGTAGAATGCGTGGCTGGCTAGTCCAAATTCGTTATGTTCATGCATTTCATTTGTCTTGATCTGAACTTCCATCAGCACGTCGCTGTATACAGAAACAATGTTGTGGATTGATCTGTAGCCAGACAATTTTGGATTTCTAATGTAGTCATCTCTGTGTTCCATGTTTATATCAAATGCCTGTTGAAGCACATCCTCCACTGCGTAACAGCCCTCTACTGACTGAACAAGAATCGTAAGTGCTGCAAGGTCTCTTATTTCCTTAATATCTCTGCCGTCCTTATTCATTTTTCTATATACCGAATAAGGACTTTTAACTCTATAAAAAATATCTAAAACATTTATATCCCTTTCCTTACAAATATCTCTTACAAACGAATCGATCTCCTTAAATGCCTTTTCCATTCGTGGTTTTTTTGATTTGATGTACGACTCAATCTTTAAATATTTTTCTGGGTTTAAAGCTTTAAATGCGTTGTTTTCAAGCTCCCTAGAAAATGAGCTTATGCCTAGAATGTGACAGACTGGTGAGTATAAAACCAAAAGCTTTTCGGCGTTCAAAGACCTTTCTTCTATTGGCAGGAACTGAAGGCTTTTTGAATCCTCAACCTTGTCTGCAAGTCGCACAAGTAGAAGCCTTATGTCCTTTGTAAGGTTAAAGTAGGTTTGTATGATGTAACCAGCATTAATTTTATCTGCTGCAAGGGAGTTAATATGATTTTTTCTGATAATACTGTACTGCTGTATAAGCTGATAAACTGCCCCTCCAAGCTTATTTGTAACTGCTTCCTTGGCTTTCATACCATCTTGTGTTGAGGTATCGAGCGGTATGTGGTGAAGATACGCAACTATTAATGTTTCTTCGTCAGTTATTCCAATTTTTTTAAGATTATCAACAACCCTTTGGGCATGCGTAGCCACAAACTCTCCCGAAAGCTTCTTTTGGTCTCCATAGAATTGTTCGCCCAGTTTTATTGCTTCACTGAGCAGATCTTTTTGAGCCGTCATAATCTCTGTAAAAATCTGAAGTTGTAGTATTTTAGTAAATATAGGTGGTTACCACAAGAAGCTGTAACGAATATGAAAAACTATGACTTGGATTTTGGCATGTGAGTTAGAACTCTACCCTTTGATGTTCTTTTTATTAGACCTCTTTGAAGCAAAAATGGCTCAATTACATTTTCAATGGTATCTACATCCTCTGACAAAGCCGCTGCAAGAGTAGTTAAACCTACCGGACCCCCATCAAACTTTTTCTCAATGGTTTCAAGGTATTTCAGGTCCTCTGAATCCAATCCGTGTTCGTTTACACCAATCTTGCCCATTATCTCGTTTACATGTTTTGTCATAATTTTGCTTACCCCTGCTACCTGAGAGTAGTCTCTGACTCTTTTAAGGAGTTTATTTGCAATTCTTGGCGTTCCTCTTGATCTTAACGCAATTATTTTTACTGATTCAGCATCAATTTCCATGTTCAAAATTGTTGCCGATCTGACAATGATTTTCATAAGCTCCTCTGGGGAGTAAAAATCCAGTTTAAAAATAGCTCCGAATCGATCTCTCAATGGATTTGAAATTGATCCAACTTTTGTAGTTGCTCCAACTAATGTGAATTTTGGAAGATCAAGTCTTACCGTTCTTGCAGATGGTCCTTTTCCGAGGATAATGTCTAGTCCAAAATCTTCTAACGCTGGGTAGATAGCCTCTTCAACATTTTTATTTAGTCTGTGAATTTCGTCTATAAATAATATGTCCCCTTCTTCTAGATTTGTAAGTATTGACGCCAAATCTCCTGACCTTTCAAGAACAGGTCCTGACGTCATTTTTATACTTGATTGATACTCGTTTGCAATGATGTGGGCTAGTGTTGTCTTCCCAAGTCCCGGAGGTCCGTAAAAAAGCACATGGTCAAGAGGTTCGGATCTTTGTTTTGCTGCCTTAACTATTATTTTAAGGTTATCTATAATATTTTTTTGACCATTAAATTCTTCAATGAACTTTGGCCTCAAAGTTGTCTCAAGATCAGCTTCTTTTTGTAATTCTTGTATCTCATTATCTTGATTTGTCATGGTTTTTCTTCTTTAAACTTAGCTTAATCTTATCTGATATTGAGAGCTCAGAATCCACATCTTTTGACATTCTTAGGGCCTCGGATTTTTCAAATCCCAAATTTAAAAGGGCCAAAATTAATTCGTCGTCGCTATCAGCAGTTAAATCAATTTCAACAAGTTTTCCAACCTTTGATTGAAGATCCACAATAATCTTTTGAGCTAGTTTTTTTCCAATGCCAGGAACGCGCGTAAGATCCTCTACCTTGGCTTTTTGTATGCTTCTAATGGTATTTATCGCATTACCTAGGGAAAGTATAGCTAGGGCCGATTTGGGGCCTACGCCGGAGACACTGATTAGCATTTCAAAGAAGTTTTTGTTTTCGTTTGTGGTAAATCCAAAAAGCGATAGCTGATCTTCTTTAACATGGGTGTAAATGTCTAGTTCAAGGGTTTCTCCAAAAGAGACCTTAGAGCATGTTGCAGAATCCAGAAATACTTTATATCCTACCCCATTCACATCAACAACTACCTCCGTCTCCCCTTTTCTGATTACTTTTCCTTTTAAATATCCAATCATATTTCTATAGGATTATAGACTAATCCCAGCCGTCAAAGCTATAGCAAGGGCGTCTGCTGCGTCGTCGGGTTTTGGAATTTCTTTGAGCTTAAGTGTTAGGGCAACCATTTTTTGCACTTGCAGCTTTTCTGCCCTTCCGTATCCCGTAATCGCCATCTTAACTTCAAGTGGTGTGTACTCTCTAAGTTCAAGATTATTTAATGCAGATGCCAAAATTATCACACCTCCAACTCTACCTACTGACATTACGGTTTTTGGGTTGTTGTTAAAGAAAAGCTCCTCAACAGAGAGAATTTGAGGCTTATATTCTTTTATAAATTCGGTTAATTCCAAGTAAATTGTTCTAAGTCTTTGATCTATAGGAGAGTTTGCTGGTGTTTTAATACAAGTATAATGTAGGCATTTAAAGCCCTTTTTTCTTTCGCCTTCAATAACACCAATTCCTGTTGTTGCAGTACCAGGATCAACACCCAAAATTATCATAATCTTTTAAGGTTCTCCATTAGTTTTGAATACATTCTCATATTGTGAATCGAAGCAAGTCTGTACGCGAGCGTGTCTTTGATTGCAAACAGATGCCTAAGATATCCCTTGCTGTAATTTGTACAAGTATAGCAGTCACAAAAAGGATCAATTTTTTCATCAAGCCCAGCATGCATTTCTTTATGGATTCCCATGAACGAATAAAAATCTCTATTTGTGAATTCTTTTATATCAGTTATTTGTTCTGGATCTTTGTTAAAAATATATAATCTTTTATGCCTTGCATCTCTTGTGGGTAACACGCAGTCAAAAATCTCATACCCAAGTGAAACACATTTTCCAACCTCATGTGGAAGTCCTACTCCTAGTGCATACCTCTTCATGCCGTTTGGTACTAGTCTTGCAACGTAATCAAGGTATTCTTCGTCAAGAACATTTTCTCTTGTCATAGGCCAACCACCATATCCAAAACCATCAAATCCTATTTCAAGTAGAGCGTCCGCACATCTTTTTCTAAGGTCTTTGTAGCTTCCTCCTTGAATTACTCCAAAAAGCATAGGCCTGTTTGTATTGTCTAGGCCATTTAATTCTAGGAGTCTGTTAAATTCTGTTTTGCATCTTTTAGCCCACCTGACTGTTCTATCAACCGCATCTGAGATTTCTTGTCTTGACGCTTTAATCTTTGGGCAATCGTCAAGCACAATCATCAGGTCTGAACCAATTATGAACTGTGTTTGAATACACATTTCTGGGGTAAACAGGAATGGCGTAAATCCCGGGTTAGTTAAATAAACGCCTTCTTCTAAAACCTGACCAAATTTTTTATTTTTATTAACTAATGAAAGCATTTGGAACCCACCGGAGTCTGAAATTGTAAACCCGTCCCATTTCATGAAGTTTTTTACCCCTCCATATTTTTTAATTGTTTCTATCCCTGGGGTGAACATTAAGTGATATGTATTAACAACCAGACCATTTGTTTTTGTGTTTTTAATGTCCAGGGTGTCAACTGCTCTAAGTACCCCTCTTGTTGCGTCTGGGCAGAAAATAGGAAGCTCTGGTTTAACAAATTTTCTTGAAGAGATTGGGTTTTGCTCCATGCAAAGGTTATACCAGATATGTATAAGGCCCTCAAACAACTTGCATTGCTAAGGGCCTATCTTGCTCCATTTCCCTTTTTGCTTTTAGGGGCTTTTCCGCTAGTGGTATTTGGAACAAGCTTTTTGGTTTTATAGCCTGCAATCCCAATACCTGTAACTTTAATTTCAAACAGGACCTGCCCCTTTGGAGTTGTGTCAATTGCAGAAGTAGTAATCCTGATTCTCTTGCCTCCTCGGCCTACCGCCTCCTGAAAGAGATTCCTTAGAAAAAGCTTCAGAACTAGGTTGAGCATTCTCCCTCACTTCTGAATACTGGTGTTGACTTTTAATTACACTAATTTTTGTACGTAGTCAAAGTTAGTTGTATCTACTGCTCACAAACTCCCAGTTAACTACCTTCCACCATTCGTTGATGTAGTCAGCTCTTCTGTTCTGGTAGTTTAGGTAGTAGGCATGCTCCCAAACATCTAGTCCCAAGAGTGGAGTGCTTCCCTCCATCAACGGGGAATCTTGGTTAGCAGTTGAAGTTACTGTAAGTTTGCCCATTTTGTCTTTGTTAAGCCATGCCCAGCCACTTCCAAATCTTGTGAGTCCTGCTTTTGTGAAAGTTTCCTTGAAAGTGTCAAAGCTTCCGAACTCTTTTTCTATTTCTTTCAGTAGTTTTCCCTCGGGCTGATTTACCACACCAATAACAGCGGGCTTCATCATTTGCCAAAAAAGCGAATGGTTATAGTGGCCTCCTCCGTTATTTCTTACAGCGGTTCTTATTGACTCTGGCAAATCGTTTAATGAGCAAATTAACTCCTCAATAGTACAGTTTTGAATTTCAAGCTGGTCCTTAAGAGCGTTATTTAGGTTTGTTACATAAGTTTGGTGATGTTTGGCTAGGTGAATCTCCATTGTCTTTGCGTCAATCACTGGTTCAAGTTCAGAAAATTTATAGTTTAATTTAGGTAATTCAAACATAATATATAGATTCCTTTCAATATATCTTATATCATAAGCTTAAGCACTATGTTAAGTGTTAAAATCTTTATATGAAGTCTCAAAAGAAAAATATTCAGGGGGTAAATTGGGATCTTTCGGATTTGTATTTTTCAATTAGCGATCCAATGATTGAGAAAGATAAAAACTTTGTATTTGAGAAAGTTATTAAACTTGAAAAAGATTTTAAAGGAAAAATAAATTCCTCAAACCTTACAGATTTGTTTTTGATTTCTTTTTTAGAAGAAGTTGAGAAGATACTAACAGTTCTATCAAGGATAGGTACTTACTCAACCAACTTATTTAATTCAAACACTTCAAATAAAGAAGTAGCAAAATTTTATCAGGCAACTAGAGAGTTTATTTCAAAAGTATCAGGCGATATGGCCTGGGTAGACTTGGAGTTAACATTTATTCCTGATGAGGTCCTTCAAAGTGTACTCAAAAACCATGTAGTTTCACTTAAATACAAAGAGCACTTACTTTCATTGAGAGTATTAAAGTCACATAGGCTTACCGAATCAGAAGAAAAATTAATTACAAAAATGTCCCAGTCCGGAGCTAATGCTTTCAAAAGATTTTATAATGAAACATTTTCTAAAATTAAATATCCATTTTCAGAAAAAAATAAGATAAACAAGTTATCCTACGAAGAGATTGTTTCCGTAATGAGAACTCACGGGAATCGTGAGAAAAGAAAAGAAGCGTCGGAGTCATTATCTAAAACATTAAAAGAAAATTCATATTCACTTGGGTATATTTTAAATACACTTTTACTTGATAAAAAAATTGAAGATGAGATAAGAAATTTTTCATTCCCCCAGCAAGAAACGTTTCTCACATATAGGGTTGATAAAGAAGTTGTTGATGCATTGGTAGAAACTACGCAAAAATATTACAAAACAGTTGAGAAGTTCTACAAACAAAAAGCAAAATTATTGAAGCTCAAGAAGTTATATGAGTACGACAGATACACACCAATATTAGACATCAAAAGCAAAGCAGTTACTTGGGAAGAGGCAAAGCAAACTGTCCTCAAATCCTTTGAACTCTTTTCCCCAAAATTTTCTAAGATTGCAGAAGAGTTTTTTGTGAATAATTGGGTTGATTCAAAAGTTGTTGAAGGAAAAACTAGTGGTGCATATTGCCATGGATCAACACCTTCCCATCACCCACTTGTGCTTATGAATTTTGTTGGTAGAACTAACGACATATCAACACTAGCTCATGAACTTGGGCATGGTATTCATGATTACCTTTCAAGAAATCAAAACTTATTGAGCTATTACCCGTCAGTTGCTACAGCAGAAATTGCTAGCATATTTGCTGAAATGGTTACATTTGATTTTATTTATAATTCAACTACAAACCGTGAGGAAAAGTTAAATCTACTAGGTGAAAGCCTTCAGGGTATATTTGCCACAATCTTTAGGCAAATTGCTTTTTATCTTTTTGAATCAGATGTTCATGACCATAGAAGAGAAAAAGGAGAGTTAACTGTAGAGGAGTTTGGAAAATATTTTCAATCAAGACTTCAAGAAATGTTTGGTAAGGGGCTTGAACTTTCTGAGGGGCACTCGAATTGGTGGGGTCCTATTAGCCATTTTTATAAATACAATTTTTATGTATTTACCTATGCTTTTGGTCAGGCTTTATCGCTTGCTCTCTATGCAAAATACAAAAAGGAGGGAGCGCCATTTGTAGAAAAGTACATAAGGGCACTCTCGCTTGGTGGTTCAATGCCTCCTGAAGAGATTATTTCAACACTTGGTGTGGACATAAAAGATAAAAACTTTTGGAATGAGGGCTTAGAAATGATAGATAAAAAAGTTGAGGAATTTATTAAACTTTCTGAAGATAGAAACTAATCTTCCTGGATTTCGCCTTCTAAGAAAAGTGATTCCTCAATACCTTTTTCTTTCCTTAGCTCCTCAAGCTTTCTTAACGGTCTATCTAGCTGGTTTCTTCTAGTGGTTGTAAGCTTGAAAAATTCTTCTTGTGTCTCTTCAATCTTTTTTCCAACCTTCTCAAAGGATTTTGTAAACTCATTCCACTGTTTGTAAAATGATCCAAATAAAGAAAGCATCTCTCCTGATGTTTTTTGCAAACTAAAGTTTTCAATAGATTGTCTGATTACAGACAACACGGCATAAAGAGTAAATGGCGAGCATAGGATCACTTTATTTTTCATTGCCTCATCTAAAAGTTCTCTTGCATTTTCATTAACAAATGAATAAACCTGCTCATTAGGAATAAACACAAGAACATAATCCAAGGTGTTGTCCTGAGTATTTATATAGTCTCTTGTTGTAACTTCTTTTACTCTTTGCTTCACGTCTCTTATAAACTGCTCTTTATGATGAGTTTTTTCGTTTTCCGATTTTGCTTCTAAATACTTTAAGTAATTATCCAGTGGAAATTTAACATCCATGTTTACCTTAAGACCTTGTGGAAGAAAAAATGTGAAATCAGGCCTTGATGAAGCTGACTCAATAACTCTTTGTTTTTGATAATTAATATTTTCTATAAATCCAGCAAGTTGTAGAACATCCTCAGCCATTCGTTCGCCCCACTGCCCTCTTGCCTTTGTACTGGATAAAGCCTCCCTCAGACTTGCAGTTGTTTCATTTAGTTTTCCGCTCATCTCAACCACATTTTTTAATTGGTTTGAAACCTCACCATATTTTTCATTTCTGTCCTTTTCAAACCCATTAATCACCTCGCCTACTCTGCTAAGCTCTTTCTTCATGTTCTCTAAAGATTGATCTATTAGAGATTTTTTTGAGTCCAGGTCTTTTTCTCCAAGTTCTGATTGCTTGGCTAAAGTTTCATTTGCCAGTTTGAGAAATTGATCTGTGCTTTTTTGAATTACTTCAAGGGAAATATTCCCAAAGGATTCTTTAAGAGTGTTAACTACTTCATCATCTGGACGTCTTTTTGAGTCATTAAGTTTATACGTAAAGATTACAATACCTGCGCCTACGACAATTCCTAAAATGAGGGCAATTACTAGTTCCATTTTATTATATTAGCATTTTTGTTTAGGCCAAAAAAGGTTGTGAGGTTTATTACAGCGTCTTTGTAAATAATCTAACTCAACTTGCCTTAATTAAGACTATAGGTTAATATTACACAAAATTTGAACTGTATTGAAAGAGGAAAAAGATGAAGAAATTCGTGATCTTCTGGCTCGATTGGCATTGGGGGCCTTCAATTGTCCTCGGTGCTCTGGCTTGGCTGCTTGCATCTAAGCCCTTGCTCCAAACGACCGGTCTAGATCTGGTCGTGGCACTGGTAGTGGCGGTGGCGGTGACCTTTGTCGTCGACGCTGTCCTGGTTTGGGTCAAGAAGAGCCTCGTTCGGACTGGGTTTATGGAGAATTAGTTCGATCGAGCATCTGGGGAACGCCTAAGTGATAGAATATCATTGCTTAGGCGCTCCCCAACCAACTAAATTATGATTAACAATTCAAACATTTCTAATTTAAATAAGCCTTCAAATTCTTCTTGGGAAAAGCCATCTGAGTGGTATTCAAAACTTGTTGGAGAAAAAGGACATTATTACCACCAATCGGTTGTTATTCCTGGGGTAATTAAACTTTTAAATTTACAGAAGTCTTCTTCACTTTTAGATCTTGCATGTGGTCAAGGTATTCTTGGAAGAAGTCTTGTTTCGCATAAAGAAGTCACGTATCACGGCATAGATGGTTCAAGCCAGCTTATTAAAGATGCTGTAAAATTTGATAAAAATCCAAATCACAAATATACGCAGTTTAATTTATCTACTCCATTAAAACTATCTGAAAAGTACTCACATGCCTCAGTAATTCTAGCTCTTCAGAATATAAAACATTTTGAAAATGTTCTTAAAACTGCTTCAGACAATTTACTGGATAGCGGTGTTATGGTAATCGTAATCAATCATCCATGCTTTAGAATTCCAAGGCACTCCTCTTGGGAATTTAGTGACAAATCAAATATTCAATATAGAAAAATATCAAAGTACATGTCCTACATGGAAATTCCAGTGTCGGTAAATCCAGGTTTAGGGGAAAAATCATCCGTTGCTATATCTTTTCATTTTCCAATCTCAAGATTGTTTTTGGAATTGAGTAAAGCTGGATTCGTTATAGAGAACTTAGAAGAATGGGTGTCTGATAAAAATAGTCAGGGAACAAGAGCAAAAGCCGAAAATACATCAAGAGTTGAGATCCCATTATTTATGGCACTAAAGTGTAGAAAAATCAGCCAACAAATTTCCCACTCATAAAAAATCCTAATAAGACAATTTGTAAAAGTGTAGAGATGTATAAATATATTGAGAAGCTAAAATTACTTTTTAAGTATTTAGAAAAAAATAGAATCAAAGGAAAGTTCACTAAAGCAAATCTTCCAATACTAAGTGTTGTTCCTGAAGCCAGCGGGAGTAATATTTGGCCAAGTGAAAATAAGTAGTATTCTTTAGGAAGTTTCTTGAAACTAACAATCAACATAATAATTAAAAAAGTAAGAGATGATACCTCGACTGTATCCTTAAAGAAAAACTTTCCAGGTTCTATTAGATGTGAGAAAAAGTTTGTGTACTCCCACTTTAGCAAAGATGGAATTTGCAGTATGTTAATTTCCCCTCTTCCCCACTCCTTTTGCGCTCTAAAAAAAGAATCAATGCCTTTTCCGTAAAAATTCAGGTAACCAAAGTAACTGAGTATTCCTATGTTAGAAATCAAAATTAACAACAGAAAAGTTACAATCTTTTTAAACGATACATTTAGCTTTCTTTTCTCAAAAATGTAAAGTTCGTTCCAAAAATAAATAGATATAAGCACTATTGAGACTACTACCCCATTCGGTTTTGTTGCAGTGGCTAATCCTGCAAACAAAGCAGAGTAAAAATATTCTTTTTTATGAAGCTTAATTAATGCTAATGCACTTAGTGTTATAAGTACTGTTTCTGCATAGCTTGCTTGAAGATAAAACGATGTTGCAAAAAATAAATATACCGCAATCGCTTTAACTTTGTCCGCCTCTTCCTCAATTCCTAGATCGTTAAGTGACCTGTAAAGCACAAATAACAAAGCAAGCGAAAGCAAAATGTTAATTCTATAACTTACAGTTAATGGAAGTGCCAAGTGAAGTGTCCAGACAATTAAAGGGTAGAGAGGAAAAAAAGCTTGGTTGGGAAACCTGTATCCCTTAGTTACTATCTCTAGATATTGAGCGCCGTCCCACCCGTATCCCCACACAGCAAAAAATAACTCCTTAAAATCAACTGCTACTTTGATAAAGCCTCCAGTTGCCATAAATAGAACTGTTAATAAAAGTCCTAATGTAAAAGTTAGCCAAAGAAGTACAATTTTTCCTGCTGGAATTCCTTTAAACATATTTCTGTTTAATCATATAGCTAAGTGTTGTTCCTGTCTAAGGGTCTATGCTAGTATCGAATAATTATGTCATCAACAAAATACAAAAAATATTATGATCTTATGCTAGAGGAACATCCAGAATTATTTTCCGAATTGACAGAGGCGCATACAGCTCTACAGGCAGACTCTTCTAAACAAGAAAGTTTTGACGAAGTAAGAAGAAAAGCAATTAGAATAATCAGCAAATATGAAGACCAACTTTGTTCAAAAACTGAACGAACAAAATTCGCTAATTTTTCAACAAGCCTTTCAGAAAAATTTTGGGAGCTAATTAGAATTAATTACCCATTTTTATAAGACTTAAGTACAAACCAAGATTACCCGAGCATTTTTTCGGTGAGCCATTCTATTGGAGCATTGTCAGTTGGCACGTAGTTATAGTTTATTAGTATCTCTTCTTCTTGAGGAATATCTTTGTAAGCTCGTATAACAAGGTTTCCATTTACTTCGTCAAATTCATATACTGCATTGGGGCTATATGAATGGTTATATAGAACTCCGTACCCTAAAGGGAGAGCGTACTTATCATCTTCCCAGTCAAAATAGTAGTAATAAAGTATTGAATTTCTAATTTTATCCCAATCACCTGATTCAAAAGGTATTACTGGACATACTTCAATAATCTCACCTTTTTTAATCAGTTTAGTTGCCATAACCCCTCTGATCCCAAGTGTTTTAGAAATGCCAATATGAACAGGAAACTCCATAAGATACTAAACTACTACAATTATTTTGAGTTGGCTATATTCAATTATAGATGTAGAATCTTCTAGATGAAAAAATGGTATGTAATTGTGATAGTTTTGGCGCTTGGATTAGTAAGTTTTATTTTTCTAAAACAAAATTCTTCCAAACAAACAACTCAACAACCAACCAAGCAAACAATTGAAGCCTTTGTAACTGCAAGCGGTAATGTGGAGGCTCTTGGAAAACTAGATATTTTTGCAAACTCGAATGGGGTTATTGAGGAGCTGTATGTCAAAAATGGTGATATAGTTAAACCTGGTCAGAAATTGTTTAAAGTTAAAAGTACTTCTTCCGAACAGGATAAGGCAAAGGCTTATGCAAACTACCTCGCAGCAGTTGCTTCACTGAAGAGTGCTGAGCAATCATCAGTTTCGTTACAATCTGATTTTCAGTCTGCAGAATCAAGTCTTAGATCCGCACAAGCTAAGGAACAAACAGTAGTTTCTGGAGATGCAGAAAATAGAACAAACCCTTCAACGGGACGAGAATACACACAAGAAGAAGTTAAGCAGGCTAAGTCAGGTGTGGAAGCAGCCAGAGTTTACAAGGATTCATTAGTAGAAAAAAAGGAGCAAATTGAATCCTCAATTCAGTCCTCCCGGTCACTTGTTAACTCAAGTTGGCTTGATTATCAGTCTGTACTATCAAATATAGTTACAGCATCAGTTGCAGGTACTGTGTCAAATTTAAGTCGCTCGGTCAGTGACAAAGTAGAAGTAAAAAGAACTCCTGCTCAAGGTGAAACTGCGCCCGACCCTGTACTCATACTCTCAAACAAAGAAACTCAGTATGTTTATATTGATATAACAGAGCTTAAAATCAGCAAGGTAAAAGAGAATCAAAAAGCAAAAATTAGACTTGATGCATTCCCAGGAAAAGAATTTACTGGAAAAGTCATTCATGTTGATGACATTGGAAAACCTCTTCAAGGGGTTACAAGTTTCAAGGTACTAGTTTCGTTTGATGACTCCAAAGAAGCAAGAGAAATTAGATCTGGAATGTCTGCAACAGTAACAATTGAAACAGACAAAAGAGAGAATGTTCTTTCGCTTCCCAATTCGTCAATTTATCAAAGAGACGGGATGTATTATGTTAAGTCTGTAGTTTCAGGTAAAGAAGAGGAGAAGAAAGTTGAAGTTGGGATAAAAGGTGACGTGAACTCCGAAATTCTTTCCGGTATTTCAGAATCCGATTCTATTTTGATTTCAAAATAACATGATAACAAAGGCAACAAGTAAAATCAGCCTGCTTTTAATTTCAATTAAAGTTGGATTTTTCCTTGCATTAAGAGATATTGGAAGAGCCAGTAAATGGACTACTGTTCTGATAACTTTTGTGATGACCCTTACATTCCTAAATTTGATTGCAGTGCGTGGTATTTTAGTTGGTCTTGCCGCAGGTATAAGCGATACCGTAAGGCAGAGATACTCAGGAGATGTGATTGTCTCAACACTAAGAGAGAAAGACTACATAATTGGAACTCAGGATATTCAATCATTTTTATCAAAACAACCTGAGGTTGCTGCATATACCTCAAGATATATAGATAACGCAAAACTTGAAAGTAACTATAAGGATAGAAAAAGTGTTTATGATGAGGTAGATAATACATCCGCATTTCTTGCAGGTATTGATCCAGAACAAGAAAATCAAGTATCAAATCTGTCAAAATATGTAATAGAAGGTAGATACTTAAACAAAGACTCAGAGGATGAGATTTTAGTTGGTTCAACATTACTTTTTAAGTACTCCCCTATTGATTCTCCAAATCAGCCAACCCTAAAGACAGCTGATATAGGATCTAAAGTAAGGCTTACAATGAATGGGCACCAAAGAGAAGTGACTATTGTAGGTATCATCAAGACAAAACTTCAAACAGTGGATCAAAGAATTTATATGAATGCATCGCAAGTTAGAAAAATGATAGATAGAAGTGACCTTAATGCGGATGAAATAGCAATTCATCTAAATTCTCATAACGAGAAAACAGCAAAGCAACTAATTAAAAACATGTACTTTATGGATTTTGACAAACAAGCACGAATTCAAACATCAGCAGAAGCAGAGCCTAAGTTTTTAGCTGACATTAAAATGACATTTAACATTTTGGGCAATTTAATTGGTTCCGTTGGTCTTGTTGTAGCAACAATTACTATTTTTATTGTAATTTTTGTTAATGCCGTTACAAGAAGGAGGTTTATAGGAGTGCTAAAAGGCATAGGTGTAAGCTCTCTTGCAATAGAAATTTCATATATTTTCCAGTCATCTTTTTATGCATTTGTTGGAGTTAGTTTTGGAACATTAATTATATATGGAGCACTCGTGCCATTTTTTAATGCAAATCCAATAAATTTTCCTTTTAGCGATGGTATTCTTGTAGCTGAATATGATGGTACTTTTATCAGAGCTGTAATTTTATTTTGTGCTACAACTGTTGCAGGTTTTATTCCTGCAAGACTTATTGTTAAACAGAATACTCTGGATGCCATTTTAGGAAGATAGAAATGATTGAGGTAAAAAACTTAATAAAAAAATTTAAAACTGGAAACTCAGAACTAATTGCTATAAATAATTTGAGCTTTAAAGTTGAGTCGGGACAATTTGTAGCTATCACTGGAAGATCAGGTTCAGGCAAAAGCACGCTTTTGTACCAAATTGGTCTTCTTGATCATCCTACATCAGGTCAGTTGTTTGTTGAGAGTAAGGAAGTAACAAATCTTAAAAGTTCTGAAAGAACTAAAGTTAGGCTTAATACAATGGGTTATGTTTTTCAGGACTACTCTCTTATTTCGTCACTAACAGCACTAGAAAACGTTAGAATACCGTTGATGATGCAAGGGAGAAGCTCCCAAGAGTCCCAAAAACTTGCTACATTGGCTCTTGAGAAAGTTGGGCTTAAGGAGAGGCTTAATAACCTACCAAGTCAACTTTCAGGTGGTCAGCAGCAGAGGGTGAGTATTGCAAGAGCAATTGCGCACACTCCAAAAATCTTATTTGCAGATGAGCCTACGGCAAATCTTGACTCTGAATCTTCTCAGGTTGTACTTGAATATTTTCTTGAATTAAATAGGGCTGGGCAAACAATAATGATGGTTACGCATGAACAGGATTATGCAAAAATGACGCATAGAATTATTGAATTATCTGACGGGAAAATAATTAGCGACAAGCTTAACAAAAATTAAAACCTTTTAAGTGTTTCGTTAGTATTTCTAGTTGTGTTAGGGAATTTGGGGTTAATTGGATCGTTAGTTAACCTAATCATTACTTCTACTTGTCTATGTAGGAACTCAACTCTCTTTCTCCATTCGTACAGTGAATCAAATGTTCTATTTTTCCAAGCTTCAAAACTTCCTGATTCTGCAATTTGTTTTGAATACCTATCCGGATCTTCCCATGTGAGCCCATTAACAAAGTAGTTTCCTACAGTGAGATTGTTTAAATGTGCAATTAAGCACCACTCAGTGCATGCTCCAACACCTGTTTCTCTAGCTTTCTCAGCAATTGTCTCGGCAGCTTTTCTATTTGCAATGTAAGGCCCGTTCATTAAATCAACTTCTTTACCTAGAATTTTTCCAATTATTCTAGTTGCAATAAATTCTGTTTCTAGCCACGAAAGAGGATAGGTGGCCTTAGCTTTTTCTCCCCTCGCAATAGCAGTTAAATCAAATTCAGGTTTAATACTAAAAATGGAGTTGAATTCAGCTGGATCATTTTCAATCCAGTGAAGCATTTTATCAAAGTCACATACAAAAAATAAATCATCATCAGAAAGGCTTAAAGTTTTTTTAAGGGCTGACATCCTTCCAACTCCGTAAGGACCTCCCTCAACAATTGTGAAGCCAAGTCTTTTTACTAATTCATAGACAGTAATGGTAGTTTCCGGAGTTACAGCAACCACGCTTCCTTTCAATTCTGCTGGAAGTTTACCTTCAACTCTTTCTAAAATTGAGACAAAGAGGTTATCAGGGTCGTGAAAGTGGGATAAAAATTGCATAGGTAATTATAAATTGAAATCCTTCACTACCTTAAATTCAGAGTTATTATCAAGGTATGCAGTTGCGTGCGTATATTTTTCAATACCAGAGCCTACAAGCTTGCTTCCCATTAGGTCATCCACCTGAAATATTCCTGCCATATTATTTAGGTAAAAATTAATTTGAACAGGCTTATCTGTCCCCTCAAGTATTTCAACTTTTTCAACTGCTTGATGAGAGACTGAGTGTATATCTACATTTCCAAGCTCAGACGTAACTCTTGACCTTCCTTTAGTCATATCAAGGGCATCAGATACTCTTACAACACCTGCTTCTATGGTAAGAGGTTTTCCACCGCTTCTATGTGAAATTATTGCATGAAGTGTTTCAGAAATTACAATTGTTCTCTCTTCAATCGGCATAAAAGATAGAATTTCCCTAAGTAATGTGTTGGTTAAAATTAAACTGAATTCTTCATGTCCACTTCTACTAATGGACATCCCAAGGTCATGCATTACGCTAGCCAAAAAAACCACTACCTCTGCATGATTATTTGTTAAATTTAAGTCCTTCTCGATTGATGTTTTAACTCCATGACGAACTAATGTTCTTAATATTTTTAACGCGCTGTTTGAAACAATTTGAAAATGCGTTGGGCCGTGATCGGTCATCCCAAGCCTTGTAATGGCATTTGTGTTAATAACTCTCCAGAGAGTATTTATCTCTACATTTGCATTTATAAGGTCTACAACCTTCTCCAGTAGTTTGTTCTCTTCTACCGGTACTTTTATATTACTCATTCTTATATTTTACCACCTGAAAGTGATTATAGATAACCTAGGATTGCAACTCCAGTGAAGGCAATAACAGCTGTAATGAGCTTTCTTTTAATACCTTCCTTTTGCTTAAAAATAAAAAATTCAACCAGGATAATTAAAAAAATTTGCGAATTATTAATTGCATCGATCTTGCCTACTTCGCCTCCTAGATTATAAGCAATAAAAGTGCAGAAATTATAGATTAAGTACCCAAAACCCGAAACAAAAACCGGTAAAAAGTCATTAAGTTTTAATGTTTTGACTGTGGCAATCGTGTTCTTTGCATTTAGGAAAAATCCAAGAAGAGAAACCAAAAAAAATGCCCAGAATATGTAAAGCACGGGATGTGTTCTAGTAACAATACTTTTATCAAGCGTGTACATTATACCAAAACAAGTACCTGCAAGAAGTCCATAAAGATGGTTTTTCTCAATCGCACCATTACTTATATTTAAGCTGATTACGGAGATAAGAACTAATCCGATCCCAATAAATTTAATAAGGCTGACCCCTTCGTTGAAAAAAATGATTCCAAGAGTTGTGGAAACTATTGCTGAAAGCGAAACAAAGATAGAAGAATAGCTTATATTTTCTACTCTAAAACTTTTTAAATAAAAGAAAGTTCCTGCAGTTCCAACCAAAGTTACAGCAAATAAATTCAAGGTCACTGATCCGTGAAAAAGCTCAAAGAATCTTCCCTGAAGTCCCAAAAAATATATTATTGGTAGTGTTAATACTGACTGGAAAAAGAATGTAAGAACTCCGCTGACTCTTTCGTCAATTTCATTCTTGCTGTTTAAAATATGTTGTTGTGTAAGCTCTGCCAAAGCAAGAGCTCCAACAGATGCAATTGAAGCAATAAACCAGTTCATATATAAAGTTTAGTTATAAAACTTAATGTCTGACGGAATCTTAAATTTTGACTCGTCGTAATTCCATTCGCTACATTTATAACTGTAACTCTTTTTAGCCTGCTCGTACGCCTGCTTTTTTACCTGGTCGCTGGAGTCAGCATACTTTTTGAGTTCAGAAAGGTTTATTTTATACCCAAGTTTTTGACCAATAACCGGAACTACCATCCACCCTGTTACGCTATCCTTGTTTCCTACTAGGAATACATTTGATGCCACACCCTTAGTAGTCATTTTTCCTTCCATAGCAATTTTGCCGTCTTTAATAAAAGCTGTTGCATTTACTTGAGAGCCTGATACTTCTCCACTCCAAATACACTGTACTGATCCTCCTCTAGCTAAAAGATCTTCAAAACTTCCTTTAAAATCAAGCATTTCAGGAGATGATTCAAGCAAAGGGGCTGTCTGGTTTGTTGGGGCTTTTATGTCCTTTTGAGACACTGAATAAACGCTTGATTTGTTTTGCGATTTGTTGGATGCATTTAGGGTGCTGCTGTAAACAAAGTACCCACCAACTCCAATAATTGCTACAAGTACTATGATTGAGGCAATGATTTTTTGTTTCATTGGGGTATTATACTCGCTAAATAGGTCTTAAAACAGGTATAAGGTGAGAAGAAGGCATGCTGCACCAGACTGACAGGCACGTCTTGACCCATCAGCTTAGCTGACAGATCCACATCTGGTACAGTATGCCTTCTTCCAGCTCCATAGGGCTAAAGGGCCACCGCAGTACAAGCACTTATCTGTTAAATACCAAATCACTTGTTTAATCTTTTTCATAAGCCTGTGTGAACTATAATTTACGCTGACTCTTTTTTCTGTATTAAACTTAATGTAGAATTTGTGAGAAATCTCACAAAATGAGGTTTTCTTGATTGACGCCCTATAGTACAGGGGTATAATTAGCACATGGAATTACAAATACAAACAAAATTAAACGGTTTCTTCACAAAATACCCATTATTATGTTTTAAGAAAGGTGCTTTAATTCATCATCCTGGACAGCCTATAGATAAAGTATCTTTTGTAAAATCCGGATATATTAAACTGTATAAAATAGATAAAAGTGGTAACGAGATGACAATTGATATTCTCAAGCCAGGTCTTTACTTCACTTTGATTTTTGCACTAACAAATGCAAATAGCATGTACTTCTTTGAAGCAGTTACTGATGTTGAGCTTTGGGATGCACCAAAAAATGATGTTTTTGATTACTTAAAGGAGAATCAAGATGTAATGCTTGAGCTGTTCAAAAACGTTTCTTCTGGTTTTATTGAGCTTTTGACTGGTTATGAACTGATTTCCTCAGGCAAAGCCTACAATAAAGTTGCTGCGCTTGTCTTAAGACTTGCTGAAAGAGCAACGCTTAGAAAAAAGGATAGTGCTAGAGTGCTATTAAATTACACGCCTTCACAACAAGCCATTGCAGGTATGCTTGGTTTGACAAGAGAGACAGTTAGTCTGGAGCTTAAAAAATTAAGCAACCAAAATGTGATCGAATACAATAAAAGGGTGTTGATTGTTAACGACATTGAAAAGCTTAGGGATGTTGTTGAGTCGGCAAGCTAAAAGTTTATGAGCCTGCCCGCTTTAGTATCCAAATCTTTATACTCCAGTGTTATCAAGCCGTTTCTATTTTTAATGGATCCTGAATTTGTACACGTTAACGCATTTAGGTTAGGAGAATTTTTAGGAAATATCTCAATCTTAAGATCTCTACTGGCTCATTCGTTTAACAAAAAAAATCCTTACTTAAGGCAAGAATTGGTTGGTTTGAGCTTTGATGGGCCAATAGGACTTGCTGCAGGTTTTGATTACGAAGCAAGGCTGACAAAAGTACTCGCCCCATTGGGCTTTGGGTTTCAAACTATTGGTACAATTTCAAATCTTTACTGTGAAGGAAATCAAAAACCCAGGCTAAAAAGACTTCCAAAGTCACAGGCTCTTTTAGTAAATAAAGGGTTTAAGAATCCAGGTTCAGAAGAGATTATCCAAAAGTTAAGTGGGCAAAGTTTTGAAATTCCTATTGGTGTAAGTATTGGAAGAACTAATGTTCCTTACCAAATGTCACTTGAGGATAGCATTGCAGATATTGTTTGTTGCTTTGCAAAATTTGAGAAATCAAAAATAAACATCTCTTATTACGAATTAAATATCAGCTGTCCAAACCTTTTTGGAGATGTTTCATTTTATCCAAAAGAAAATCTCAGAAAACTTTTAATAGCAGTTGATAAATTGCGAACCACTAAACCAATCTTTGTAAAGATGCCAATTGAAAAGTCAGATGCTGAGGTTTTAGAGATGCTTGAGGTTATATCTGAATATTTTCCAAAAGGTGTGATTTTTGGAAATCTTCAAAAAAACAGAAGTCATGAAAGCTTAAATAAGAAAGAAGTTCAGGAGTGTGGCAAAGGAAACTTTAGCGGAAAACCTACATTTGATAGATCTAACGAATTGATATCGCTTACCTATAGGCACTACAAAGATAGATTTATTGTAATTGGGTGTGGAGGTGTATTTTCTGCGGAAGATGCTTTTGAAAAGATACAAAGGGGTGCCTCATTGGTTCAGTTGATAACTGGAATGGTTTACAACGGCCCTCAACTTATCTCCGAGATTAACTCTGGGCTCAAAGATCTACTTGAAAAAAAAGGATTCTCCTCACTATGTAGAGCTGTGGGCTCATTTCAACAGGAATGATTCAAATTAAAAGCCAGCTGACTTCCAAGCGTTATAGCCTCCCTTTAATTCTGTTACATTCTTAAACCCTAGTTCTCTCATTTTTTCTATTGTTTGAGCTGTTCTGTTTCCAGACCTGCAATAAATTATGTATGCCTCATCTTTATTTTGCGAGTTTAGAAACTTATTAAACTCAGATGAGTTGTAGTAATCAACCTGTGAAGCACCAGAAATATGTCCTTGCAGGTATTCCTCTTTTGTTCTCACGTCAATCAATTTGCTGTTTTTGGATTCTATAAGTTTTTTAAATTCATGAGGCCCCACTGACCTAAATGAAACCTCTAAGGTTTTGTCTTCATTTATAGAACCCTGGGCACTCGAATTTATTTGAGACATAGCAAATATTAAACCAATTAGTGCCGCAATAGATACAAGAATAATGTAGTGTTTTGTGGTTAAATTTTCTATCATATTTATTTAATACTTAATACTTGTGACAGTCTAGATTTATCAAAACCTATTATGTATTCATACTCTCCGTTATCGTACTCAACTTCAGTCACCGGAACTCCCATCTGCCCCGTTCTTTGAACCATCCTTTCGGCTTCTTGTTGATTAAGATCAACATGTATATCAACAAACTTTATACCTTTTTCCTCTAACCACTTGGCTTCCATTTTGCAGTATGGGCATGACATAGTTGAGAATAATTTTACGTTCGCAACTTTAAGCTCTGTAAGCTCAGCACTTTTCATTACTAGTGCCAAAATGCTGCTGTTTATATCTTCAGCTAGTTTAGCTATTTCAGGATTATGCGTAACACTGCTCATAACTAAAGCACTTGAGAACCCTACTTCGGAACCGTCTTGAACTTCTGTTATGTAAATTTGGTTTGGTATAAAACCTATTAGGTTCTTGTCATGTTTTAAAACGCTCTCATGCCATGCCTTATTTTGAATACCAAACATAGTAGTTTTTCCAATGGTATTTTCTGATACTACTTCAATCTTATGTTCCTTAGCATTTGCCTTAAGATTGTCAACAACCTTGGTTAAACTTAATAGACTTTTTCTGAAATTTGCAAATTTCATTTAATTTCCCTTTCAATTGAAACCATTAACTCACATGCGTCACTTGTCTTATTATTTAGCACTGAATAATAAACCTGTTTACCTGACTTCTCCGACTTTATGAGCTTTGCTTTTTTAAGTTTATTTAAATGTTGGGAAACTGCAGATTGTGACAGCCCGCAGTTATCAATAAGTTCAGTTACATTTTTTGGAGAGTTAGATAGGCAAATAATTAGTTTTGCCCTGATGGCATTCCCTATCGCTGAATATATGTCGTTACGCATTTGTATATATTAGCAAATGCTAATACAATGTCAACTGGTTATTGCAGTATTATTTGCCACTCATTATTATTTATGTTAAATTGAACGCTTCAAACGTGGTATTTGCAATTTATATTAGCTAATTCACTTTGAAATTTTCAGTATTACAATTTAAGGCGAGTCAATGAAAAAGAGTAAATCTTTTTTTAAACCTAAATATCCAATCGAATATATTGAGGCTCAATTAGAGTTTGGTCTTGCTGTGCATAAAAATACTGAACTGAATGTGTTTGAATCATTTTGTAATTACACTGATCTTTACGGAACTTTATCCAACAATATGTATATAAATTCTGGACCAGCTTGGGTTAAGGAAGTTCTCTCAAAATTAGATACATACCTTACACTTTATAAAGATGACTATAATGAACTTTTAAATCGAATTTGGAAACTATATTTGTCTATACCACTTGATGAGTACAATGTCTTTTCTCCAGAAAAGTACAAATTTGGATGTTTTAAGCTCAATACTTCGGATTTTTACTTAAATAGAGGTGAGGTTAGAGTTCATTTCACTCCATTGAAGCTTGGCTTGGAATCTGCAGACGCAAAATTCAGAGTCTCTGATCTTTCGTCAGCATTTATGCCTATGAGAAATCATGAATTTAGCGAGATGGTCAATTACATCTACAACAATCCAGATGAATTTCAAGGGGTTGAAAGGATTTTCAGTTGTACTTGGCTACAAAATATTCCTTCCTATGCAAATCTATTTACTGAAAATGCAGTAAGAAGTCCTAAAAAGACCGAGTTTTACTGGTTCTGGACCCAGTTCATTAAATGGGATGGGACTGGAAATTCGCACAGACTTAAGGAGCTTAGAGAAAACCTGGCAACAGCAACAACACTCGATCAAGTAATTGATTCTATCCCACAGCCTGTATTAGAAACACGCGTTGAACTTAAAGATTTATTTAAAATGTATGTTTCTGAGTATGTTGACCAGGAAGCTTACTCTGATGTTAGTCCAGTATGTGATACCAATCCCCTTTTACTACAAGAGCCTGACTATCTGTTAGCAGTATAATCTTATATTTTGTTGAATACGCAAGTTCCATTCTATGATGCAGGTATAGGTCTCTACTTATAATGCTACCCCAATGTGGGAAAACAATAAAATCTACAAGTCCAATTCCAGTGTAATCTTGAAGCTTTGGAGCTCTAGAAAGTGCATCATCTCTTTTTGCTGGTTCTAAATCAGGCCCAGCTACAAGGGCGCCAGAACTTGCTCCTATATAAAGTTTTCCAAGTTCAACATGCTTTCTGATATATTCTTTAAAATTGGTTTGCTGAACTTTACTGAGTAGATAAAAAGGGTTTCCGCCTCCTACAAATACAATGTCAGAGCTCTCCACTGCTTGCTTAACCTCATCCTCAGTTTTATCAGTTAATGAAAAGTGAGTTACGGTAAATCCTTCAGATTCAAAAGCGTGTCTTTCGTCATCTACCCATCCCTTGTAGCCAACCTCAGGCTCAGAAGCAGTTGGAATAAACAAAAGTTTTTTTGTTCTATGATCCCCTTCTATGTGATCAATAATTAATCTAACATTTCCCTTTACGGTAGATACTAAAATAAGATTTCTCATTTTGAAAATTCCTTAAAATTATCAATTTTTGCAAAAGACATGAATACAAACGGTGTTATCCATGTAATATACTGATCAAATAATACTGGGTTGAACGCAACAAATATAAAGAAAGTTCCAAGTAAATATTGCGAAGGAGTAAGCTTTTTAAAAAATAATCCAGCAACATTTAAAAAATAGAAAATTACTAAGGGTAGCCTTGGTATCATGTAAAAAAATACAGTGTTATTTTTAACACCAACATTATACAAAATCAAAAGTTTTTCATACCCAGAAGGGATGCTTGTAGTAGCACTTTTCCTTGTGAATGAAAAAGCCATAGAATAGGCAAAGGATTTAAAGTTATCAAACATGTAGTAAACGGAGGGGATTAAAATTGGAGCTCCTAATAAAGCCAAATTAATTATTGATTCTTTCTTAAGCTTTTTCTCAAAGAATAATGGGACTAAGTAAAGCGGAAGTATAAAAATTCCTAAATGTTTCATTCCTAATGATATCCCATAAAGAAAATAAGAAATTTTTGATCTGGACCTAAAAAAGTAAAGAGATCCAAGTAAGAAGGCTAAAGCAAGAAAATCTTGTTTTCCATCACTAAGAACATTAATTGACCACCTATTAAAAATAAAAAAAGTTGCTGCAATAAATCCCACAAATTTTTTATTTTCTCTTCTGAATATTAAATAAATGAAAAAAGCCCCAATTATTTGAGCTATAAATAATATCTCTCTGTAGTTAAATAGGAACTTTTCAAAGTTGAAATTTGAGTAAATTGTAATGCCAAATAAAAAGAAATAGTACAGAGGAAAAAGTGTTGCATATTTTCTGTTTATTAAAAGATCTCCATCAAGTATCTTCTTGTATGGGTTATATCCAGCCCCAGTTTCAATCGAAGAGCTATATTCGTAGAAAAGGTCACTTCTTTCAAACTCCCATGTTTGTTTGTAGTTTGCTGTTCGGACTACGCTGGCAAGGAAAATTACAAGAATTAACAGAGTAATCTCAATAAGTAGTATTCTATTAATACCTAAATTAAGCCTAAATGTCTCAAAAAACTTACGCATTAGACTTAAATTCTATCAGCTTGTATGTATGTTATCCACTTTAACCTCTGGAGTCCGCAATTTTTGAATATGCATACATCAACTTAAATACCTGAACTTTCAGATGATTCATATTTACCTTATAATATATAGATGTCTATCAATAGAAAGGTTATCATTATTAGCTTCTTAATTTTAATCCTTGCAATCTTTACAAATGCCCTGTTGTTAAAAATGTGGGGAAAAATTGCATTAGTGCCAGAACCTGCTGATTTAAGGAATTCAAATAGTTATCAGCATACTCAGAATATTTACACGTCCCCAATCAGCATTAATTACCTAAGATCTCAGAAGTTAGACTCCCCTTTGTTTACAGTTGAAAGCACCCTAAACGACGGATCAAACTATAGTAGATATATAATCTCTTATTTGAGCCAAGGGTATAAAGTATTTGGACTCTTAACTGTTCCTAAGTCTGAAGTTCCTATCGGTGGGTTTCCGGCATTAGTATTTAATCATGGGTATATCCCGCCGTCTCAATATGTCACTACAGAAAAATACTTGGCGTATGTAGATTCTCTAGCCAGAAGTGGATTTGTAGTTCTAAAAATTGATATGAGAGGTCACGGGAATTCTCAAGGTGAGGCAACAGGTTCGTATTTTTCTTCCGCATATACTATTGATGCCTTAAGCGCTTTAAGTAGCCTTCAAAAGTTTGATAAGGTCAATCCAAATAGAATAGGCATGTGGGGTCACAGTATGGCCGGGAATCTTGTTCTGCGGGCTATGTTGGTGTCAGATCAAGTCAAGGCAGGGGTGATATGGGCTGGAGCAGTATACAGCTACCAAGACTTTGCAAAGTATAGGCTAAACGATGGAAGTTATGTTAGAAGGCCTGATCTATCACCAACACCCTCCCCATCCCAAACACTGGATGAACAGCCCAAGCCTGAAAACAGAGAGCTATCTCCTGAAGTTCAAAGATTAAGATCGAATCAAGAGGTGGATTTGAAGAATGATTTTTGGAGTTCGATTTCTTTAACCTCGAATTTACAATATCTAAACGCCCCACTACAAATCCATCACTCAAAAAACGATTCTGTTGTAAATATTGGGTACTCAAGGGATTTGGTAAGTGAGCTTAAAGTACAAGGTAAGAAATATGACTTTCACGAATATGAAGGAGGGGGTCACAACATTGAATCTCCATATTTTGAGGAGGCAATGAAGAACACAATTCTCTTCTTTAAAGAAAACCTGTAAAAGAATTATTCAATTTCAATGAATGTTAAAGCTGTACCAGTTTTTGATCCTCTTCCGGTTCTGCCAATTCTATGAACATAATCCTCATATGATTCTGGGAGATCATAGTTAATAACGTGAGTTACATCGTTTATGTCAAGCCCTCTTGAAGCAACATCAGTTGCAAGCAAAATGTTGATCTCATCTTTTTTGAATTTGAAAAGAATGCTCTGTCTCTGATTTTGTCTCTTGTCTCCGTGTATAGCGGCGGCTTTGAATCCTCTTTCAATCAACTCTTTACTTAGCTTCTCAACACCATGCTTTGTTCTACCAAATATGAGTGTTTTTTTGACGTTTTCGCTAATAAGTACATCATGTAACGCACTAATTTTTTGCTGTTTTTTAACTTTTATCAATTCTTGATTTACATTTGAAGATGTTTCCTTTTGTTTTACGCTTACCGTAACGGGATTTTGCACAAATGATTGAATTATCTCTTTTACCTTTAAGGAAACCGTTGCAGAGAAAAATAAAGATTGTCTTAATGCTGGCAATAAACTAATGAAGAATTTAATTTCGTTGATAAACCCAATGTCCACCATTCTATCTGTTTCATCAAGAACTACGTTGTTGAACTGCTTAAGGTTTAAGGCTCTTTGATTTGAAAGATCTTTGATTCTTCCTGGAGTTCCAATTACAAATGCTGGATTTTGGTAAAGCTGTCTTTTTTGATAAAACATGCTTGCCCCACCTATGCAAAGTGCAGAGTTAATTCTAAGGCCTTTTGCAAATGTCTTTAATTCGTCCTCAATTTGAAGAGCGAGCTCTCTTGTTGGAGTTATAATTAATACCTTTTGAGTTCTATCTTTAATTACTTTATTAATCAATGGGATTAAAAATGCCGCTGTCTTACCCGTTCCTGTGTTCGCAATTCCAATTAAGTCCTTACCTTCCATTATAGTTGGGATAGTTTTTTCTTGAATTGGAGTTGGAGTTAAATAACCTTTCTCTTTTATATTGTTAACGATTGTGGGTTCAAGACCAAAGTCTAAAAAGCTTCCGTCAATTACAATTTCTTCCACTTCGTCTACTTTTGGAGCAAACCTTTTTGAATCAATTACTGCTTTTTCAAGCTCAAAAGGAGACATACCGGTGTTTTTCTTACCGTTCTGCCTTGAAAATCTATTACCCCTGCCAAAATTTTGCCTAGCAGGCTTTCTGAATGTAGTGCCTCTATTAAACATATATTTTTTTATGTGATACCACCCTCTTAAGAAGTAATGAAGTTCAAAACAAGATGCTTATCAACTATTCAACGGGGATTGTAGCATACTCTTTGCAACAAAGCAAGAACACTATAGGATTACTAATAATCTAAAAGTGCCTTATCAATCACTAATTTTGCTTCCTGATAGGTTCTGCAGGCCATAAATTCTTTTCTTAGAATGTCTGCACCATCAAAGTTTTTGACATATACTTTGACAAATTTCTTCATAATTTCAAAGTTTTTTAGTGTTCCCCAGGTCTCATGAAACATTCTCATGTGCTCAGCAAGTAAAAGTAGATGCTCATGCAACGAATGGGAAGGGCATACCTCATTTACATCGTGTTTTTCAAACACCCACGGGTTTTGAAATACTCCCCTACCTATCATTACGCCTTCACAGTTAAAAGTATTGCTTTTTTGAACCACATCTTTATAGCTTGTGGCATCGCCATTTCCAATTATTACTGTTTCCACGCCTAGGCCACTTCTTATGTTTACCGCCTCCTTTACCTTACTCCAGTCAGCAAATCCTGTGGACATGGCTTTTGCTGTCCTTGCATGAAGTGTAAACGCTTCGACTTTGAGCGATAGGACAAACTCAATCCATTCGTTAGTAAGGGCATCTGTAGTATCAAGTCTAGTTTTAATACTGACGGGTAGATTTGGAGCTGCATCTCTGATTGCTTTAACAATTTCCGTAACAGTTTCTTTTTGATTTATTAGTGCGGAGCCCCCATTATTTTTAACGACTGTTCTATCAGGGCACCCCATGTTTATATCAACACCATCAAACCCCAGTTCGCTGACAGTCTTTGCTGCTTTCCAAAAGTTCTCAGGCCGGTGGCCCCAGATTTGCGCCACAATTGGTCTTTGATTTTGGTTATATCTTAATTTTTGTATTACCCTATCCCTACCAACAGATGCTAGGCCATCAACACTTGTAAATTCTGTGAAAAAGACATCAGGTTTTGATGCTTTTCTTAGAATTTCTCTGAAAACTACGTCTGTTACCTCATCCATCGGGGCTAAGACTGTGAATGGTTTATCAAGCTTTTGCCAAAAATTTTCCACAACTGATTATATGGACTTAGTTAGGTTTGTGGCAAACCCCAAAGTTTTGAGCTTAAAGTGTGAGAATCCTCACATATTTATAATTAAAAATCAGTCAGAATAACTATAGGTTATCTTGTAAAATTCATACAATCTGATTTTGATTGGGACGTCCTAGGAGGGAAAAATGTCCTACTCTATACCTTTAAGTGATTTTCCTGGATCAGTGCAATCCACTATCCTGGAACTGGCAGCTACTGAAGGCACGTTTAGTGTGCAGTGCTTTTCAGGTACGCTGTGCTTTGCAGAGGGCGAGGTCACTCTGGATGGTGTCCCCGTTGAAATTCCTAGCTCTGCGTATACAACCATGGCTAAGAAAGTAACTCATGATGCCATGTTTGTGAAGACACCAACAAAACCAAGGTGCGTAGTCACAGGAATTCTTTCTCGGATTGGATTCCGTTTTTGACTCTGAAAACGCCAAAACATTAATGCCCGTTGATATCCAGATCGGCGGGCATTTTGTCCCCTCCCAGATTGTTAGATTTCACTCAAATAAATGACGGTATTATTAACAGCATTTGAATCAAAGTATTAATAAAATAGTGCAAATCACCAAGGAGAAAGGCCCATGTCCAAGTATGTGATGTTTGAGGATCTGGAACCCAGGTGTCAGTCCACTGTGCTAGCGTTTGTTGGTACTTTGGGAGCGTTTACAGTGGATACGATGCTGGGGGTTTTAAAGATTCAAGGGGGAAGTGTTACTTTAGGTGGGAACTTAGTTGTCCTACCTGAAGGTGTTGGCGGATCTGGATTTGTTAAGTACTCTGAGCTCTCGTCTGGCGTAGCTGACTTTATTGACAGTTGCGGTATGACGGATGGGAATTACAGAGTGCCAGGCGATGAGGATCTAAATCTCAGAATTGCTGAGGGATCCGTTTTTTACAAGGGTCACAGAGTTCTGATGCCAGCCAGACTGTAAACGAATGGGTCTTTTGGCTTGTGTGTGCTTGCAACTTGCTTTATGTAAGCACTCACAGGCCGGGACTCTCATTTAAGATTTTTGAATCTGGTACAGAAAGGTTATTTAATCCGTCTACATTAATGTTATTCGCGGAGTTGTACAATTCACTTGAGCCAAAAAATACTTTATAAGCTATAAAGCACATTGCAAGCATCAAAATCATAGAAATTAACATAACCGTACCTGCTCTGAGATTTGATTTGAACTGGCTGGTTCCATTAGATTTTCTGACATTTACTTGGCTAATCTGCGCTTCTTTATTTGCCTCAGTAGCAGTAGATTCTTGAGTTTTTACATTTTTCTTCTCTTTTTTTGACATATTTTAATACGGGTATTTTACCAATTGTATTGAATTTGAATAGGGGTATATACTAACTCGAATGGATAAGTTACTTCAAGCCATTCAGTTTGCTACTTCTAGGCATGCAAAACAGCTTAGAAAAGATAACGTCACACCTTTTATTTCCCACCCTCTTTCGGTTGCCCTAATTCTCTCCGAATTCACATCTGATAATGAAATTTTAGCTGCTGGTGTACTTCATGATGTTCTTGAGGATACCAACACTACTGTAGACGAACTTAAAAAGAAATTTGGCGTTAGGGTAGCAAAAATTGTTTTTGAGTGCTCTGAGTCAGACAAATCAAAAAGCTGGGAAAAGAGAAAAGCTGAATCATTTGGAAAAATAAAAACACTAAGTAAGGAGGCGGTTTTAGTTAAACTAGCTGACATTTTGCACAATATGTTTCAGACTGTGGATCAAGTAAAAGAGTTTGGACCTAGCTTTTTGTATAAATTTAGCGCTAGTCCAATAAGAAAGTTTGAAGTTGAGAGGTCACGACTTGAAGAGTTTAGAAAATATCACAAACAGAAAAAGCTAATACTGCTCATTGATGGGTATCTTGTTTTGCTAGAAAAAACTGCAGCTAAATTAGCTAGATAGTTTTACGTCTGCCACTACTCCTTTAGTTATCAAAACCAGCTGACTTGGAGTAAGTTTGAACACTGCATTCGAGCTTCCAGCGGCAGCCCATACCTCTGCGTACTGCATTAAGTCCTGATCTATAAGAATTGGAAATAGCTTTTTGTGCCCTACAGGAGCAACACCTCCCACAATAAATCCCGTTTCAGAGAATACGTAATCTGGAGTAGCCTTTTCTATCTTTGTACCAATATGTTGCTCAACTTTAAATGTGTCAACCTTATTCGAGCCTGATGTAACTACAAGCACTGGCGATTCTTGTGTTTTGAAAACAATTGATTTTGCAATTTGAGGCAAGCTGCACCCTAGGGTATTTGCAACATCTTGAGCTGATTTTGTGGATTGTGAGAATTCCTTAACTTTGAGCCCTAAATTAAATGTGTCCAAAATATTTTGGAAATCCATTATGCACATCATACAAATTATTAAACTCTAAAAAAGCCATTGGGTCTTAATTAGATTCAATTATTGATAAGACTTTCAACAGCGCATCATTAATGCTTGTAGCATCATAAAGCTTTGCACCTGCTCCTGTGATATGCCCTCCTCCACCTAACGCTTGAGCATATTTTTTGACATCAATATCGGGAGTCTTAGATCTAAAACTTACTTCAAAATATTTTGGGTTACTATCCGTTTCAGAAATAACAAAGGAAAAGTCAGTTTCAATAATGTATTTGATTAAATCTGAATGCCTCACAAATACTTTATCCATATCTATTCCAGCCGACTTAATCTCACTCAAAGTAACCAGTGAGTAAGCATACTTTTTCTCCTTATTTACAGATAGATTTCTATAGACAAGCTCCTTGTACTTTATCTGGTCTATATGCTCATAGCTTGATAATTTAGAGATTCTTTCCGCAATACTTACTCCCCTATCTATCATGTCAGCAGCAAACCTGAATTCAAATGACGTACAGGAGTCATACTTAAAAAAACCGGTGTCGGTCAGAAGTCCCATTGATAGAATTTCAAAATATTCATTTGGAGTCTCAAATTTTATCTCATTAAAAAACTTATATAAAACCGAACTGCACGAACCTAATTTAAATACATAATTATATGTCCCAAACGATTCGTTTGTTGAGTGGTGGTCAAAATTAATGGTTTTTACATTTATCGGAAGTTCATAACCTTCCTTTACTGAGATGTGGCTTTTGCTTCCCGAATCAAGGAAAATTACATAATCATATTTTGTGAGATCTTCTGTGGAGATGTCAGTTTCCTGTTTTATATTCGAATATGAAAATATACCTTCAAAAGTTGGTTTAATTTTGTTTGCATGTATAACTTTATTTTGAATTCCACGTGTATCCAAGAATTTTGAAAATACTACCGAACACCCAAGCGCATCAAAATCGGTTCTGGTATCCATGTTAATTAAAACATTCTTAGCGCTTTGTAGCTGTTCAAGAATTTCTGATGCGGAATTGTTCATTAGGAAATTGTAGCACTTATTATCTGTAGGTGTTCGGTTCGTCTGGGTTAATAATGTATCTCCACCAGTTGTTCAGCTTTGTGCCGTTAGTGCCCGATTTGTTTGGAATATGGCCAAAGTACCACTTAAAGTAGTTCAGAGTATTGCAGCCCCAAGCAGAGCAACTGATCTGCGATGTAGTACCTCTAAGGTAAGGAAAGTTTTGAGCAAAGTCTTCGCATGAGGATGTTACGGTGCTTGTGTTGGTTCTGTCATAGCCACCATTCCCATTAACTCCTGAATGGGAATTTCCGCACCCACCTTTCCCTGGCATGTCTTTGTTAAGTAGTGAGAATTTGTTCCAAGGTGTGTACTCGTTCACAAGCCAAGTTCCATATACTCTTACCATTGCCGATTCAAACCTATGACCAAAGTCTTCAAACATCTCTTCCTCTGATCTTTCGTAGCTAAAGCCCATTACTGGAAGGAGTTTTGTACAGGTTGTTCCAGTTGTTGGTGACGAATTGTACCAGTATGCGTTTGGTCCAGCTAGATTCGATTCATAAAACCCAAACCATGGCCCTCCCCAAATCCAAAGTTCATCAATTGTTCCAGCATTCCTTTTTGCACAGGCACCTGAGTCCTGAATCATTTTTTGGTAGTTTGAAAGGTCTGGGTTATGACAACTTCCTCCACTTGCGCATGAGAGGTAGGAAGAGTCTGTGTATGTAAACCCATCAGTTTTGGTTGGGAATGCATCGTATTCTATTCTTTCGGCAATTGTATAGTTAACCATCCCCTTACTTACCGATCTCATACTATTCATAAATGTTGCAGTTAGTGCGTCAGGGTCTCTCCAACCTTTTACAGCAGTTAGTTTTTTATTTTGTTGTGCCTCGATTATTGGGTTGTATATAACAAGGAGTACTTTTTTAGTATAAGTTGATGTGTCCGCAGGAGGAACAGGTATTGGGGTAGGCGTAGCTGTTGGCGTTGGAGTGGGTGTGGGAGTTGCACAAGCGACTGTTGCTTTTTGGACTCCCTGATCTACTACGCTAGTAAGTGCGTTTTGGGCCCTAACCCTCCAATACAAAGTCTTTCCGCAAGTATACTTATCCCATTTTGTTGGATTTGTTACTTGAATTGGACTACTTGTTGATTGGCCAAATGACAGATAAACATCAGTTGACATATCTGAAACTGTTGAAAGGTCTATGTAATACATTGTTGATGAGACTGTTTTTGTAAACGAAAAGTTTGCTGAGTTTTGTAGAAGCCCCGCAGTTAAGTTTGCAAATCCCATTGAGTTTATTGGAGTAGGCGTTGGCGAAGGGCACTGAACAGTTGTGGCTTTTATACCGGGGTTTGCTTGGCTGGTTTTTCCGTCAAGAGTTCTAACTCTCCAGTACAAAGTCTTTCCGCATGTGTATTTATCCCATTTTGATGGGTCTGTGACTGTTATTACATTAGAGTTTCCTGAACCAAATGACATGTAAACATCCCATGACATATCCGCATATGTTGAGACATCAATTTGGTATGAGTTTGTTGAGAGCGAAGAGTCAAATGAGAAGACTGCGTTTGCAGGGTAGGTCATGACTGAGCTAAGTCCAGAAAAATAAGAAGGGGCAGCGGCAATGGTTGGTGATGGCGTAGGAGTTGGGGTTGGAGTGGGGCTTGGAGTTGGTGATGTCGTGGGTGTAGGTGTGCCCGTTGGTACTGGTGTTGGTGTAAGTGTAATCTCTGTAATTGTTTCAACAGTTGCAGTGGAAATTTTTGCAGAGCTTGGGACTGGAGCAGCTGCTAGAGTTGGAGTAGGTGTAGGGGCTGGCAGCGGTTTAGCCTCTGCAATAATAATAAACTTTGCTATTGTTACAGTTGAATTTTTTCCAGACGGTGTTGTCACTTTTACTTTGCAGTTTTGGTAAGTTCCTGTTGGAAGCTCGCTAAACCTGATAGTGTTTCTTCCTGTTTTAACCTCCCTGAGATTGCCTACGCAAACTCCTGAATATGTAACTTTTCCATCCATATTCGTGTTTAATACAATCTCAGGAGTGCTTACAGCAGAATTTCTTGGTATTGATGTGACTAATTTGAGTGTTGGCGCCTTGTTTGAAGAAGCTCCTGCAACTTGACCAGAGGTTACATAGTATTCATACACCTTGTAGGATGCAAACATTGCAGAGACAAAAGCTCCTAAAACAACGAGTATGATAAGGATGTGGGCAAAGCCTTTTTGGTTCATACCTTTATATCAGCGTACTCTCAGTTATTTTCTGTGTAAAGAGTTTTTGGCTGCTACTAAAGCATAGATAGGGGTCTATGTTTGATTAAGGCACCCTACAATTAGCTATGGATCTTACGTGAAAATATAAAATAGTCTCGATTGTGTCTATATTAAATTATTAGGTCTTCGAATTTCTTACAGCTTTCTTCCTGAGAGTTTTTGTTAAACAAGAACGTCCTCCATCCATTATTAATAGCTCCTTGCAAATAATCTTCCTGGTCATCAATAAACAATATTTGGTCTGGTTTTAGTCCGGTTGAATTTTCAACATGGTTATATATTTCTTTGAAAGGTTTTTGAAGACCAATTTGGCACGACAAGAACATATAACTGTACGCTATGTTTGGAATAAGACCCATTTCGATAGATTTTGGGATAATTCCTGCTTATATATTTGAGAGTATGCCAACCTTTGTTATATTGCTTAATTTGACTACTAGCTCAAAAGTAGGCTCTATTCTGGAGTAATCTTTAACCCAGGCAGTTAGAAAATCATAATCAGGGTTAAATAGAAAGTTTTGTTCGAATAAAACAAGTTTATATAATTCTTGAGGTGACATTCTTCCTAATGTAAGCTCATCAACGTGATCATCAAAACCTTTATCAAAGCTTTTTGTATTCGTACCAAGCTCTTTTAAGGCGGTAATAAACTGATGCGGGTAGTCAATTAGCACCCCACCAAAATCAAAAAGTACAAGTTCTGGTATTTTCATATTATCTATAAATTATAAAATATAATTAAGACCTTCTGTATGTTCAAATATACTCACTGACCAAATAGATAGAGTTCTTCCTGGGCTCTAGTAACTCCAGTGTATAGCCATCGTTTCCACATTTCGTTATCAACCTGTTTAAATCTTTCTTCAAACATAACTACCCTTTTTGCTTGGCTTCCTTGTGCTTTATGAACCGTTAAGGCATAACCAAAATCAAACAAATCCCCTTTTCCGGCGTTTTTTCTATTTTCTGTAAAGTTTATTGCAGTCTGGGCACCAAATTGAGGGGCGTAAACAAGACCGCTGTATCCCCTTTCGTTATCATCCATCTCAATTTCTACGCTATACCAGTCTTTCTCTTTAAGGGAAATATATAAAATTGTTCCAAGCATTCCGTTGTAAACTCCTTTCCTGTGATTATTTCTCAGACAAATAACCCTGTCCCCTCTTGCAGGAAGTTCATCTTCAAATCCAAGTCTCCCTCTGATAAATTTATTAATTTTTATTCGCGTAGAATTGTATCCACACAAAATTAAAGTCTCTGCGTTGTAGTTTTCTAGAAGTTCTCTATTAGTTTCTTGTGCAAAAGAATCAGATAGCGAATATTTAACAACTTTTTTCCCATAATTCCCCACGGGAATTTCTCCAATATTTCTGGCAAGTTCTGAAACTTTGATAATCGGGTTATCTTCAGCCTGTCTATGGATGTGGGTTAGCTTTATTTCAGGATTTTCCATCAAATTAAAGCTCCCTCTAATTGGTGGAAGCTGCCCATGATCTCCAACCGCGATTATAGGCTTGTTATACCAAAGAAGGTCTTTCCATATTTCTGCGTCTACCATTGATGCCTCATCAACAATAATCAAGCTGTGGTCTAATTCTTCTTTTCTATCCCAACCCACAATCTCCTGATTTTTATCTTCAATAGGTTTATAGATAAGCCCGTGGATGGTGCTAATTGTATCTTTTGAAGATAGTGAGCTGTTGTCTTTTAATTTATTTTTTAAGTTTTGTGCAGCTCTTCCCGTGTAACTGCAGAATGCCACTTTTGTTAATCTATCAATTTTTGAAATTTCATTTTTAAAAATACTGATTAAAGTTGATTTTCCCGTACCGGCAAATCCTCCTAATGTAATAAACTGTTTTTTGTCTTTTTGGGAATACCAATGAAGCAAAGTATTTAATGCTAATTCTTGATCGTTTGAAAGTGTCATACTAAATTACCCATCCTGGACCCGTGTTTAATTCCAAAAAAGCAAATAAAAGATAAATAATAACTAACAAGATTCCTTCTTTTCTAGATAACTCGTGTTTTGATTTTATGAAAATTAAAAATAACAATAAACCTATTCCAAAAATTGCTATAGAGAAGTTAGATCCTTCAGCAAGAACGCCATTTCCATTAATTAACGTCAAGACTCCAATTTCTAATGTATTTACTAACGCAGAACCTAAGTATGTTCCAATTGCAATTTCTTTATGCTTGTTGAATATTGACCTTACTGCAATTGAAAGTTCCGGTACATTTGTGCCTAAAGAGACAATAAGAATGCTAATTACAAAAGGAGAAAGTTTAAATAATTTTCCTATGTTAGGAATTTGATCTACTAAAAGATGACTTCCTAAAAAGACAAGAGCAAGTGCTGTGAGAATTGTAATCAGGTTGAATACAAGGGTCTTGAGCGAAACATCTTTATGAGAAATTTTCTCAAAAAGATTACTTTTTGTACTGATAATGAATGCCCCTGCAAAGTAGGAGAGCACAGCAATAATTGCATCTAAAACACTAAAAGTATTATCAAACGTAAGAAGGGCAGGTATAAAAGCAACTAGAATAATTTTTGATATATCAGTTACTGAAAGATTTCTTGAAATTTTAACTCCATTTCCAGCAATGGCTAGAAACGGAAGAACTACTAAAAACACAACTGCAGAGCTACCGAGTAGATTACCTACATAAATTTCAGGTTTGTTTTCAAGTAATGCGGAGACACCAACCAGAATCTCGGTCATAGAAGTAAAAATCCCTAAAATAAAGAAAGAAACCGTAAATGAGGAGAGCTTAAAACTGTGAGAAATATTGGTAATACCTTTAATTGCTAGTCCAGCACCAACCCACAGTAGAGTGAAGGCTAAGAGTGTTAGCGCAATTGTGGTAAGCATTTGTTAATCATACATGAAATTGGTGTCAGTGGTAGCCTAGTTTACCTAGGCTACCAGGTTTTTTTAATTAAGCTGCTAATTAGTGTTTAGAGCTGTATCCTTGGCCAAATCCTTTACCACCTTTACCCCCAAAGCCAAATCCCCATTCGTTTCCAAGAATTGAGTTGACATCAACTCCAAGTTCCTTTTCCCATGACTCAAAATCTGCTTTTCTTTTCTCCATTTGGTTCCTTTTCTCTTCCATTTTTGCCTTTCTCTGATCATTAGTTAGATTAGCAGAGCCTTCCGGTTGCCATTCTTCTCTGTTTTTTTCAGCTTCTGCTTGCATTTCAGATAATTTTGAAAGTATTTTGCTCTTTTGAACCTCAGTCAGTTTTCCCTCTTTCACTGCCTGAGTCAATTTTCCTTCCATTTCTTTATGCCTTAGATCCTGCTCCGCTTTTCTTTCAGCGTGCCTCTGAGTCTTAACTTCTGCGATTACTTTATCTACCTCTGAAGTGTTTAAATTGAACTTTTCAACAAGTTTCTGAATCACTGTTGGGTATTTTTGATTTTGTGATTCTGCAAAAACACTGTTTGCAAAAAACATTCCTGCACTACCAATAAGTGCAACAGATACTGCTGTGATAACAAGTAAATTTTTCTTATTCATTTATCTCCTTGTAATTTTGTACTAAGAGATATGTTAATAGGGATAGCGGAGTATTTACTGAAAAATATATAGACTGCTAGTCATTTATTACTATTGTTTTTGAAAGCTTATCATGCCAGCCTCTAGGGTTGCTTGAAAAGAACGAAACAAAATCGAATGGTATTAATCTACAGAGTGTTCTAAGCGCAATTGTTGACGCGGTTGGTTTTGATCCGTCTTCATTAACTACCTTTGTTCTTGTGATAAATTTTGCGGGTGATTTTCCCCATACTGTTTCAAAAAGAATAAAGTAAGCAAACATAAGAATGAGGCCAAGTACAATTCCATTTGCATCCTCAATTACCTTTGCCAAACCTATAATCCCAAACATAAAGCCAAATACAAACGAAAAAATAATATAACAAATATAGTCTAGAATTGCATGGACAACTCTTTTGGTCATACTTGTTGGTACCAAAATTGCTTGTGTAGGTTGATTTTGCTGAAGATTATTTTCTTGCATACCTAAATATTTATCCACTTTAATAAAAAATGCAAGGATTTAAAGGTTGCGATTGCTATAGATTTTGCTCTACATATTTTTTGAAGTTATCGTTAATAGCTTGCCAGCCTTTTCTTTGAAGTTCTGTTGAGCTTTGGTTTTCGGGATCGAACTCCACTAATACCTCAGTCCCTCCATTTGTTTCTTTGAACTCCACTTTAGTGTGTCGCCCGTCATCCATATCATACTCAATAAGCGAATGGACATTTACAACTGAATAAACACCAGTAAAATCAAATCCAGCGCTCTTATCTTTTGCTGACATTCGTGTTTTGAACTTTCCTCCCGCTCTTAAATCGTTTTCTGCATATGGTGCTTCCCAGTCTTTTGATGCAAATGCCCAGCCTGTAATGTGCTTTGGCATTGTCCAGCATTCCCAAACTTTTGAAACAGGTGCGTTAACAACAGAAGAGACTTTAATTGTATTCATATCTGTCTATATTAACATAAGTTTAATTTGAATTGGCCAATGAACTCAATTTTTATAAACCTAGAAGTATATTTTGAAACATGTAAAATATAGACAACTTAGCAGTATCTATAAAGTTCATTTATTTGCATGAGGTGCTTTGCTCCTGAATGCTTCTTATTTAAGCTAGTGGTGAGTTAGAAAATCTCTGCTTTTCTTAAGTGGAAAATTAGGGTCTTCATAAAGAGCAGCTATCCTGTACCTATCAATGGCTATCCTTTGACCCAATTCAATGTTCTTAAAAGCTTCAGCCATTGTAATATCTGCCTTGAGTCTTGATATAACACCTGCAGAAAATATCTCAACTGCATGATCTAAATTAGACCTATCGTTTGGATCAGGTAATGCCAATTCATGAAGTTTTAGATACATGAATTCATGAGCTAGATTATAAACTTTTAGCTCTTCTGGAATGTTAGGGGTATCCATCAATGTAATTTGTCCTTGAGGTAGTTGAGAGGTCCTGACAAAACTTCCAATGTTAGGATTACTTCCTGATCTAACTAGCTCAACCCTGATACCTTCTTGCTCCAGAATTTTAATTAGCTCTGTCTTTGCTTCCTCGGCTTTTCCTTCATTAATACCATTTAGTGCAACATCAACAACTTTTCTTTCTATTTCGCTTAAATCTAAAATTTCTGAGCCTTGTTCGCTTCCCTTATCTGGATGGTTAATCATTGTAAAACTCCTTGTGTTTAGCTATAAACATGGCCTTCATGTCTTCTTGAGCCCTAAGTCCAATATCCCATGAGTCCCTTCCTTTTCCTCCTATTATGAACTTATCAGGTAAATTTGAGGAGATTTCACCCGTTGTTGAATTAATATAAATTGTATTACCTTCAAGTTGTATTGATATAAAGACATGTCCTTTGAATGACATGTGCGATTCAGAGTACAACTTAACAGATTCTCTATCTAAAGCTTGAATAAATAATCCTGTAATACCCTTGGCTCTTAACAATGCTAACATTAATAATCCAGCTTCATGGCAGCCTGTCCATGCTCCATCTTCAAGTATCTCACTAGCTGTTCTATTCGATGAAAACTTGTTCGAAGGTTTTTTATCCATGGATTGTATATAGCTACTGATGTTTTTAACTAGATCTACACCTTCACCATTTATTGTGCTTGCTACTTCTTGAACTCTTGAAGTGACCGATACTTGTGAGCAATCGTCAAATTTAATAAAATAATTTCTCAATACTTCAGATGCACTATCTATATCTATGTATTCTTTAACAATTAATTTTTTGTTTCCAGCAATCATCGCAGAAAGCCTTTTACCTGATTGTTTTCTATATAGACAGATAATATTTTTGCCAAGTGACTCTGCAAGACCAAGTTCGTAACCTACCCCAAGTGAGGGTGACGTAACTTCAGCAACAATTATATCTGCCTCTTTAAGCCAACTCACATCCCTTTTAAATATCCATTCGTCTGTTTTTTCTGACTCCCCTATTGCACTCAGGTCCTTATTTCCAATATGTTCGGTTAATACAGTTCCATATTTTTGTAAATGTTCTATTATCTGTAAATATAATTCCTGGTCGTCTCTACCACCTCTTATAGATCCTGCAAAATAAATTTCCATAGTCTAATATTACCCTATTATTTAAGTAGCTGGTATATTCGTGTATATTGTTCGTATGAAAATAGGCGTAGTTGGTAGCATGCAATACACTGAAAAAATGATCGAACTTAGAGATCAGCTTATTAAGCTTGGACATGATGCGTATGTGACCAAACTTGCTTCTCCTTTCATAGGAAAAACTGATGAAGAAAAAGAGGAAATTAAAATCCATCAGAAAAATAATATGGATGCAATTAGAGAATTTTGGAATATGATGCAAGGAGGAGATGCAATTCTTGTAGCTAATTTTGATAAGAACGGTATAAGGAATTACATAGGCGGAAACACTTTAATGGAAATAGGCTTTGCCCATGTTCTTAACCAAAGAATTTATTTATTAAACCCAATTCCAGAAATTCCTTTTTACAAAACCGAAATCGAATCAGTCAAACCTGTGATTATTAATGCAGATTTATCTCTAATTAGTAGTTTGTAGATCCTAACTCTCCTGTCCTAAAAAGCGTGATCCTTTTCACTAAATCGAATGGGATGGGCCGGTTAATTGGAAACTGAATTGCTCCTTTTGATGATTTGAAAGACCTTAATTCTGCCTGAAATTTTTGTATTGCTGAAGGTGTTGGGTAGAACCCAATATGGCTTTTATATCCAGCAAAATGAACAAGGTTTTTCCCATTGAGCTTGAATGTTGGCATTCCGTAAGATATGCATTCTTGAGCTTCAGGAGCCACACTCTTAATTGTATCCTGCATGCCTTTCAGAATTTCCTGCACATTAATAGGGAATTTTTTAATGTATTCGCTGATTAAATTTGTGTCTCTGCTCATAAATTTATGTTATCCATTAATCTCTTCCAATTCAAATTCTGCCGTTTCCCAAGGATAAATAGTAATTTTTGGTCTTATATTCATTTTTAGTTTATCGTCATCATTCGCTTCAAAAAGCTCATCAGTTATTATTCCCCAAAAATAATCTTTGAACATTTCAAGCTTTATTTCAGGTTTTCTATATACCCTGCCAACAGTTGCATAATAAATATTTGCATTTGAAATATTGCCTTTTATTATTTCAAATGATTTTTCAGCTGTTTTTCCTGTGATTGTATTTGTTTCTACGATTAAAATATTTGGTGCCTCTCCTAAACAGTTTTCTAGTGGAAGTACAAAGGGAAGTAACGGTTTTATTTCATTCGAATCTGATTCAAGCCTTACATGTATTGGGAGCATGGTGGGAATCCTAAGTTTATTTGCAATTATTGTAGCTGGTATAGCCCCACTTCTTAAAATTGGTGCTACAGCTTGAAAAGTTATGCCGCTGTCATTAATTTTGTAGATGAGAGTATCCACAATACTTTCAAACTCCATATATGACATTGGATTTACGTCTTGTAGTGTAAACATATATATATTAATTTACCTGATCTACCAACCCACCCATATAGCTTGCCTTATATATCAGTACTTCATTTTTATTGATAGATTCGTCGCCCCTGTATCTTTCTATGCCTCCGTCCCATTCGTTCCTATATACAAACTCATCCAATTTATACTCTTTTGGGCCTCTAAATGGAGCTTCTTCAGGCATAAGTCTTAAAGCTCCTTGTAAGACAGAATAAACATCTTTTGTTGGTGTCCCCTCTTCTACCCATCCGTAGTAAACCATCATCCAAAAAGGTTTCTGGTTCTTAAATACTATCATCCTTCCTCCATAAGGCTCTCCACCAAAAAAGTTGTCATACATTTTCCATTCGCTATTTTCATAATGAATAGAAGTGCTTCCATCAGGCTCTTTTACCCATTTTTTGTCCTCACCGCTAGCATACCCTGCTTGATTAGCTAAAATAAGAAAGTTTTTGAGGATTAAGAGATTCATACTTACGAATTATATACGTGTTAACTAAACTAGTTAATTAAGTATGCTTTTTTAAAATAATTAACTTAAATAAATTAGTAAAAAATATTAAACAATTATAGGTTTATTAATAAAGTATGCAGATTATTTTACTGTATAATATTTTTATGAGCTTAGAAAATAGATATGAGCATGCTAATTTAGATGGGGGTGATTTATCAAAACAAGTCGCTGAAATTACAGGTATAGAAGCAAAACAAATAAATGATTCAACTCTTTACTATGAATCTGAAAAACTTGGCAGTGTTCAAATAACTGCAGACTCTCAAGCTGCATTTGAGGAAGATTTAAATCAGATTGAAAAAAGTCCATGTTGTTTGGATAAAGACAAGCACGATCAGATAGTGGCTACAGCATTTAAAGATTCACTTAATTTTTTTGGTAAATATATACCTCATGATAAAATTGCTAGATTATTCCCTGGAATTGACTTAAGTAGTTTAGACTCTTTTGATTTTAACTCTTCAAAAGTTAGAGTTTACATCTTTTCAAATGAAGATTTTGACATCTTTTATAGTACTTTTAAGCCCCATAAAGATGCAAAGGCTTCAGGAGGATTTACTACTCCTACAGTTAATACAGCACCTGGTTTTGATGTTAATACGGAAATAAGTGTTAATGTTGCTCAAACTAAAATTATTGTATTAAGGGAGGTACCAGATTCAATTAAGGAACGATTAGAGTCAAGTGGTGGAGCTTTTCCAAGACCAGTTTCTGAAAAAGAGGAAGAAGTTATATCACGAAATATTAGAGTTAAAGTAATACATGAACTCTTGCATGTTTTGGATGTATCCATTGATAGACCAGTTGCTTTAAACGAAGGGATTACAGAATGGTATGCTCAGCAAATTGAAAGCAGGTATAGCTTTGACACTATGCAGGATAGTGGGGTCTTGGGTGCGTACAGATTTGAGACTGAATCCGTTTCAATACTTGTAAACGGGCTACTTGAGAGTGGTGTATCTGGTGAAACAATAGATAGGGCACTTTTAGGCTCAGAAAAAGATCCTAGAGAAGAAATACGGAAAGTTTTAGTTGAGCGATATGGTGCAGATGAAACCGATAGGATTTTAAACTGGAAATTTAAATCTTCAAGAGAAGGTTTTCAGTTTATTGCTGGTCTTGAATCAAAAAAAGATTCTGAGATTGGAAAATTTCTTAAAGACTACAGAAGATAATATTCACACTTATTACCTTCTAAAGATTGGGTTTAACACGACTGTTTTTACAATCTTATCCGATGACAGATTTGTAGAGTCAATAGAAGCACTTATATGCTTACTAACTTTAGGATCGGATACAAATTCCATATATTCCTTATAAGTTTCTCTAAACTTATTTATGTGTCCTGTGCCAGCGTTGTCTCTTGTAACTTTTCTTTTGCTTAATTCTTCAAATGAAGCAAACATATTAATTACTTTAAATCCATTCTCAACAA
>CAZWQF010000002.1:0-139961 GCA_964636285.1 uncultured Candidatus Saccharibacteria bacterium | reverse complement strand
AACTTATAAAAAGTTCTACTCCCAGGATTAAAGGTGTAACAATACACCCGGCTACACGAACTTTTCAGGCCTTAAGGATAGCTATCAACGATGAGCTATCAAACCTAGAGACATCTCTATCCAAGGCCGCGGCCGGGGATCTTCTGATACCTGGCGGTTCAGTTGTAATTATTACCTTTCACTCACTGGAAGATAAGATAGCAAAACTACCTAGGCCCGGCCTTTTGGAGGTGACTAAAAAGCCAATCACACCTCAAGAAAAAGAACTTGAGGATAATTGGCGCGCACGAAGTGCAAAGCTAAGAGTTTATACAAAGCTTTAAGTTAGCACTAAAAATACAATTTAGTCCAAACACTGCCTATGAAACAAAAAATAACAAAATTATTGTTTATTTTCTTTGCCTTTACATGCTTCTTGAGCATTATTGCTAGAATTTATATATCTTCAGAGCTCTCAACAAAGGGAGAAGAGATTAGAAAACTTGAAAGCGAGATAGACCTGTTAAACAGGCAGAACAAGGAGCTCAAAGGTAAGATTGCACTCGAGTCATCGTTGGGGAAAATCAAGGAGAAGGCTCTTGCTATGGGGATGGTAGATGCGCCAAAGCCAGAGTTTCTCACAAGTAGCATTACCGCCTCAATTTCCGGGCAGCCCGGTTTCTAATTTGTTGTAAAATCTTAAACAATGACTAAAAACTTTGACTGCTCAAAAAGAGTTGTTTTTATTCAGCTTGCATTTCTTGCAGGTTTTATTCTTGTTGTCTCAAAGCTTTTCTACATTCAGGTTATTCAAAACAAAGAATACATAGCAAAAGCAGCTGAGCAACATTGGAATTCCAAGGTATTAAATGCAAGAAGGGGTGATATTCTGTCAAATGATGGTTTTCCCTTAGCTACCTCAAGGATCTATTACTTAATGTTTGCTGAACCCAAGCGAGTATCTGACCCTGTAGATTACGCAAAACAGCTTACTGCAATTTTATTTGAATATGAAGAAAAGCCAAAAGATGACATTGAGCAAAAGGGACTTAAAGCCAAGCTTGAGGAAGACCTAAAAGCGGGCTTGTCCCAAAATGAAAGATACTGGGTTGTTTTAAAGAAAAAGATACCTCAAGAAGCAAAAGATAGGGTGGATGCCTTGAATTTGATTGGTGTAGGCTTTGAAGAAGAACCAGAGCGCTATTATCCAGAGGGAAAACTTGCGGCTCAAATACTTGGTTACGTTGCAGGTAGTGACGCCGGTGAGGAGCAAGGGTACTTTGGTATCGAAGGATATTTTAATGGTGACTTAAGAGGAAAGTTTGGAAAAGTTCTTGAGGAGAAAAGCGCCTCAGGTGAGACTATTTTACTTGGTGGCTACAGGAAAGTTCCGCCTCAAAACGGAAGGGATATAATTCTAACTCTCAACAGAGAGGTTCAGTTTTTAGTAGAGCAAAAACTTAAAGAGGGTGTAGAAAAATATGACGCTGAAAGCGGTTCGGTTATTATAATGAACCCTGCAAGTGGTGACATTGTTGCAATGGCAAGCTACCCAACTTTTGACCCTTCGAACCCATTTTTTGACCCAACTAAAGAGGCAGAAAAAGATAAGGAGATGAGTGATAAAGACTCAGAACTACCTGAATCTATTGCTTCCGAGCCTGCAAAAGAGCCATCACGATCGTCTAGAGTGCAAAGAAGAAATGTTGCGATCTCGGATGTGTATGAGCCTGGTTCGATCATAAAACCTTTGACTGTTGCTACGGCAGTAGAACTAAAAAAAGTGGATAAGGACAGCACATTTGATGATGCTGGCGTAGTTTACTACTCAGGTCACAAAATTGATAACTGGAATGGAAAACACCTTGGCGTGCAGACAGTTGCTCAGCTACTCGAAAAGTCGAATAACATAGGTGCAGCTTGGGTTGGGATGAAGGTTGGGTCTAAAGAGCTATACAACTCGTTTAAAAGATTTGGACTTGGTGAAAATACAGGAGTTATGCTTGAAGGTGAGACAACAGGAATACTTAGAGATCCAAAAGAATGGAAAGATATTGATCTTGCAACAGCCTCATTTGGTCAAGGAATTTCAGTTTCAATCGCACAGGTAGCTCAAGCATTTTGTGTATTTGATAATGGAGGTTTACTTGTGGAGCCAAAGATTGTGGATGAGATTATTTCACAAGACAGGCGAATTAGTTTTTCTCCAAAACAAAGAAGGAGAGTTATATCTGCAGAAACTGCAGAGGCAATGAAAGAGATGCTGACCTTAGCCGTAGATAATGGGGAATCTAAATATTTTAATTTAAAGGGTTACACAATTGCAGGAAAGACTGGTACAGCACAAATTCCCGTAGAGGGAAAATACTTAGCTGATAAGACCAACACAACTTTTGTAGGATTTTTGCCAAAACTTCCTTCAGACAAAAAGTTTGTCATGGTGGTTAAGCTTGAAAAGCCAACTTCAAGTATCTATGCTGCCGAAACTGCTGTTCCTCTATGGATGGATATCCTTAAAAGCTTGGTACCGGTCTATAAAATTGCCCCAGACAGACCTATTGAATAACTTCTTGAATTTATAATATTTTCTGTTATAACAAATGATATTGCTACAAATAAATTAAATATTTCAAATAAAATTGGAATTCTTGGTGAAAGAATGGCCAGAAAATACCTTGAGGACAAGGGTTTTAAGTTTTTATGTTCAAACTACTTAGTTCCTAAGGTTGGTGAACTTGATATTGTAATGAAACAAGGCGATGTTTGCGTCTTTATTGAAGTAAAGACAAGGAAATCATTAGCTTATGGATCTCCAATGGCTTCTATCTCCACTAACAAAATCAGAGGTTTAAAGCTTACTGGGCTCACCTATATTAGGGCAAATGGCCTGGCAACAAAACAACTTAGGTTTGATGTTGTGTCCATATGCCTCAATCCCTTATCCATCACTCATTTTGAGAACGCGTTTTAATTTGTGGCGCTTGTTTGGTTGCTTGGCACCTTTTCTTGAGCATTCTCTGGAGAAACTAATCCAGCACTAACTTTTATATCAGTATGGATTTTGGAGTAATTGTTATTCGGAGCTATGAGAACCCATGCCCCACCATATTCTGACATCGGAGGGTTAATTAAATAATTTGAGTCAATAAAAAGACTTTCAATTTTGTATTCTTTTCTTATGTTGTAAAAATCCCAAAGGAGTTTTACATCACTTAAGGAAAGGTTTGTTACTAAGTGCTCTGTTACTGTCTGATAAAACTTTGGTAAGTTCATTGGGTTAAAAATGCTATTTGAGGAAAGTATTGCCTCAGGCATTGCTTTAAGGATTTTGTGCTGCCTTTGCATTCGTTTGAAATCACTACCTTCACCGTTATTACCATGCCTTGATCTTGATAGTACTAAGGCTGATTTTCCATCAACTTTTTGTACTCCTTTTTCAAAACTCACCGTCATATATGTTTTTGTGGTGTCTTCGGGGTACTCTTCATCGGTGAAGCCGTTTTCGAGCTCGATTTCAACACCTCCCATGGCGTCAACAAGCCATACAAGGTCTTCAAAGTCGCATTGAATAAACGCAATTGGTTTTTGTCCCGTGACGCTCTGAAAAGCACTTTGCATAGCTTCCCACCCGCCTCCAGTCATAATAGCGTTTATCCTGCTTCCGTTGATCCATAGATCTCTTGGAACAGAGGTCATCACCACCTTTTTTTGGTTTGGGTTAATTGTCATGAGCACCATAATGTCACTTCTAAAACCTACTTCATCTTTTGATCTTCTATCGATTCCAAGCAGTAACAGGCTAAATACCTCATTTTTATCTCTGGGTACTTTGGTTGATTCTAAACTTGAGGCGTGCTCTATTGAATCTTCCTTGGTGTTTGATGTCTTGGAAGAATCAGATTTATTGCTCCCAAGCGGTGAAACAAATTCTGGAGGTGCCAATTTACTGTTTTGGAAGTACAAAATTCCAAATATAGAGGAAAGCACAAGTATTATAAGGACAGTTAAAAAGAAGCTCTTCTTTGACACAATGGATTGATATTACTTAATATTTAGAGGTGAATCCAGTCATTTACAAAAACTATGATATTAGAGGGGTGGTTCCAGACCATCTAAACTATTACGACGCTGAGCTTCTTGGCAAGGCGTATGGTATGTATGTGAAGTCTAAATTTGGGGATAGGGTAGTGATTGGTCATGATAACAGAAAAACTTCACCTGAGCTCAAAGATAAGTTTGTTTTTGGCCTAATGTCTGTAGGTTGTCATGTCACCGATGTTGGCTTAAGTTTAACCCCCACCATTCAATTTTTGACACACGATAAGAGATTTGATGCTGGTGTGATTGTTACGGCAAGCCATAACCCCTCAAACTACAACGGTTTTAGGTTTTGCGGGAGAAAAGCAGAACCAATTTTTGGCGAGCAGATTTTGCAAATTAAAGAAATTGCAGAACAGGGAGTTTTTCCTCATGAAAATGGATCTGTTAACTACGACGATTTAAACCCACTCTATATTGAGCACCTTGCTTCTCTCTTTACGTTCAAAAAAAGGCTTAGAGTGCTAATTGATTGTGGAAATGGTACGTCTAGTGCGTTTGCCTCAACACTTTATTCAAGGCTTGGAATTAACTTTGAGACTTTATTTTGTAATCTAGATGGAGACTATCCGCATGGAGTGCCCGATCCTGAGAATAATTTATTTATGAAGACTCTTTCTCAGAAAGTCGTAGAAGGCGGTTTTGATGCTGGGTTTGCCTTTGACACAGATTCGGATAGATTTGGTGTTGTGGACGAGAAAGGTAATGTTTATTCGAATGATAAGATGCTGCTTTTTCTTGCTGAAGATCTACTAAAAACTCAAAAAGGCGCAGTTTTATTTGATGTAAAGTCAACAGAAACACTAGGAATTAGGGTTAAGGAGCTTGGAGGGGAGCCCAGAATGATTCGAACAGGGCATCCGTATTTTTTGAAAGGGCTTAGGGAGGGTGCTCTCATTGGTGGGGAGTATTCTGGTCACATGTTTTATGGCTCTGGTTATTTAGGATACGATGACGGAATATTTGCTTCCCTGAAGGTTCTTGAGGTCTTGTCAAGCCTTGACACTTCTTTGTCAGAGTTCATGCAAAAATACCCAAAAACCTACCATACTGATGAAATTAAAGTTCCGATTCCAGAATCTGAAAAACCTAAGAGGATTGAGGACGTTAAGAGGCTGGCTTTAGATGATCCTAAGGTTGTTAGAAGAGTTGAGGTAGACGGGATTAGAGCTTATTTAAATCAGACAGACTGGGTTGTAATAAGATCATCAAACACCACACCAATTTTTTCCGTGCGAATGGAAGCTCAGAGTAAAGAAGGTTTACAAGACCTTGCAGAATTTGCTATGAGATTACTTCCTGAACTTAAGCCTGAGATGCTTGTTCCTATTCACTTTTCGTAATCAAGGTACTACAATAAATACATATGAATAAAACTGCCCAAACTCTCTGGTTTTCAGAGATTTCAAAATCGGACATCCCAGTAGCAGGTGGTAAAGGTGCAAACCTTGGAGAAATGTACTCCCATGGCATTCCCGTTCCAAACGGCTTTGTTGTAACCGCAGACGCTTACTACCAGTTTTTAGAAGAAACCTCTCTCAGAAGCAAAATTTTAAACGAATTATCGGGTCTTGATACCAACGATTCCAAAAGACTTATAGAGGCATCAGAAAGGGTAAAGACAGCAATCATGACCGCTGCAATGCCTGAATCTATTAAGGGTCAGATAGTAAATTACTATCACCAGCTTTGCGGTGAGCATGATAAACCTGTGGCAGTCAGGTCATCTGCAACAGCCGAAGATCTTCCAGATGCATCTTTTGCTGGGCAGCAAGAGACATACTTGAATGTAATTGGAGCAGAAGACGTAGTTAAGAATGTTCAAATGTGCTGGGCTTCACTATTTGAGTCTAGAGCCATTTTTTACAGAACAGATAAAGGTTACAACCACCTAAAGGTTGGAATTGCAGTTCCCGTTCAACTCATGGTTCAATCAGAAGTTTCAGGAATCATGTTTACAGTAAACCCAATGACAAACGATAAGTCTCAGATTTCCGTTGAGGCGGCATTTGGACTTGGACAGCCAATAGTTTCTGGAGAGGTTACTCCTGATCAGTTTTTAGTATCTAAAGATGCTTTTAAGATTGTTTCAAAGGAGCTTTCAAAGCAAACATGGCAATTTACAAGATCAGGAAAAATTCCGATTTCAAAGGAATACCAAGAAGTACAAAAGCTTGATGACGCAAATGTTATTGCTCTTGCAAAAATTGGGCATCAGATTGAAGAGCACTACGGCTTCCCTTGCGACATTGAATGGGGACTTGAAGAAGGAAAGCTTTATATTGTTCAGTCTAGACCTGTAACTACATTAAAGATGAAGGTTAGAGGAGGCTCTGAAACAGTTGATATTAAAGAGGACAAATTCCTTCTTTCTGGCCTTGGGGCGTCCCCTGGAGTTGCTGCAGGTCCAGTAAAGATTCTTAAGGATGCAACAGAGATAGATAGAGTTCAAGTTGGAGATATTCTTGTAGCTGAAATGACAAATCCGGATTTTGTTCCGGCAATGAGGAGGGCTTCTGCAATCTGTACAGACGAAGGAGGCCGAACTTCGCATGCAGCCATTGTAAGTAGAGAGCTTGGAATTCCTGCTGTTGTGGGAACTCAGCATGCAACAAGAATGCTTAAAGAGGGTGAAGTTGTCACAGTTGATGGTGTTCATGGAAAAGTTTATGAGGGAAATGTAGTCACTACGCACAAAGAGCACGAAAAAAAGATTGACACGTCAGCAATGAAGACCGCTACAAAAATTTACGTTAACCTTGCTGAGCCTGATCTTGCAAAAGATATTGCTGCAAGAAACATTGATGGTGTTGGTCTTTTGAGAGCAGAATTCATGATTGCTCAGATTGGCGAACACCCAAGAAAGTTCATCAAAGAGAAGAGACAAAAGGAGTTTATTAATAAACTTGCAGAAGGTCTTCTTGAGTTTGCTAAGGCATTTAGCCCAAGACCGGTGGTCTATAGAGCTACTGACTTTAGAACAAATGAGTACAAGAACTTAAAGGGCGGAGCTGAGTTTGAGGGTGATGAGCCAAATCCAATGCTTGGGTTTAGAGGTGCATCAAGGTACCTTGCAGATCATGAAGTTTTTGACATGGAGCTTGAGGCGATTAAGATTGTGAGAAATAAACATGGCTACAAAAACTTTCACCTTATGATTCCGTTTGTCAGAACTCTTGATCAACTTAGAGAGGTTAAGAAGTTCGTTTCAGCCGCTGGTTTAAGAAGAGGTGGCTCATTCAAGTTTTGGATGATGTGCGAAATTCCATCAAACGTTATTCTCCTTGATAAATTTATTGAGGAAGGTATTGATGGCGTGTCTGTAGGATCAAATGACCTTACAATGCTTACTCTTGGAGCAGACAGAGACAACGAGCTTGTTGCAAATGTTTATAGCGAACTTGATCCTGCACTTCTTTGGAGCTTTGAGAGAATTGTTACAACCTGTAAAAAATACAAAGTAACATGCTCAATGTGCGGTCAGGCACCATCTGAGTACCCAGAGCTTGTAGAAAAGCTTGTAGAGTGGGGGATTACCTCAGTTTCTGTAAGTCCTGACGTAATAGAAAAGACAAGAAAGATTGTCTACGACTCAGAAAAGAAACTGGTTGGGCATAAGTCTACTGAGGTTAAGAAAAAGCATTCAAAGTAAGGGCTTTATGGCAAAGATTGAGAAGATATACGCACATAAAGTACTTAATTCAAGAGGAAACTGGACACTACATACTTCTGTAAAACTGGAAGATGGTTCCCTCGGGGTCACTGAAGTCCCCGAGGGTGCTTCAACTGGTGGGTATGAGGCAGTATCAATTGCTCCGGAAAAAGCCGTCCAAATCATAAATGATAAATTAAGCTCAGAGCTTAAGGGTTTTGATGCTTCAAAGCAACAGGACCTTGATCAAAAAATGATTGATATGGATGGTACTCCAGACAAGAAAAACTTTGGGGCAAATTCGATCCTTTCGGTTTCAATTGCTGCAGCCAGTGCGTCTGCTGTAAGTAAGAAAATCCCGCTTTATCAGTACATTCATGAGCTTTTTGGAACAAAAGAGATGGGAATTCCCACGCCAGTATTTAACATCATTAATGGTGGTAAACACTGCAGGAACAATCTTTCGTTTCAAGAATTTATGGCAATTCCTGCCAGAAGGGTTGATTACCTCAAGTCTGTTGAAAGTGGAGCCCTTGTGTATAAAACTCTCAAAAAAATCTTAGCCGATAACGGATTTGATACCGAAGTTGGAGACGAAGGGGGATTTGCCCCTAAAGGTCTTACCACTAAAAAAGCTTTAGACATGATCCTTGAAGCAATAAAAAAGAGTGGGTTAAAGCCTGGTGATGAGATGTTTCTTGGGATGGATGTTGCAAGCAACTCCTTTTATGAAGATGGGAAGTATAAAATCCCCGAGGAGAAGCTTGAGATGACCCCAGAAAAGCTTGAGGAGTACTATGATTCCACATTCCCAAAGTACCCTGTCATCTATACCGAGGACGTATTTAATGAAGATGATTTTTGGTCCTGGGCTAGGTACTGCGAGAAATACCATGACTCCCTGTTAGTTGTTGGTGATGACCTTGCAGTTACGAATGTTGCCAGACTAAAAATGGCCATTGATAACAAAGCCTGTAATGCAGTTATTGTTAAACCGAATCAAATCGGGTCAATATCCGAAACTTATGACTTTGTTAAGAAAGCCAAAGAGGCAGGTATGTTCACAATAATTTCTCATAGAAGTGGTGAATCCGCTGTTGATACTTTTATTTCTGATTTTGCAGTGGGTGTTAATGCGGATTACTTAAAGGCCGGTGCTCCTTCGCATGAAAGAGTTGCAAAGTATAACAGGCTCATTCAAATTTACGGGGAGATTAATGGGATGCTAGGCTACTAGCTTAATAGGTATTTCTTCCACATAGCAAGCGATTCGCCTGGGCATTCTGTTGTACCTAGTATTTCTTTTTTAATTACTTCGCAGTGTCCAAAAATTCTTTCTGCTTCAATGTTTTTGAATTCTTGAGACTTTAGTTTTTTGAAAGATTCAATAGCTTTTTCAGTTGGCCTTTTATTTCCTGTGAATTTTCCAGCAAAAACTATCCCCACACTTCTTCTATTTATGTCTAGGTTTCCAGCATGCCACAGGAATGCACTTTTATGGTTGAGTTCAATCACTTTTCCATTCGGTCTTATTAGGTAGTGGTATGACGCAAAAGTCATGTTTTTGGTGTCAGTATTTGCTCCTGGAGGGTAGTGACCTGAATAGATTGCCGTGTTTTTAACATCCTCGTCAGTCATGAACTGCTTTATGTACAAGTTAAGTAGGTGCACTGCTGATATTTCAATTTCAGAAATTGTAGGTGATGATGAAGAGTGGTGAATGACAACAGTATCGATTGGGAGTCGCCACTTATCCCAGTTGTAAATAGGCTTTCCAATTCTCAAAGTCTTATTTTTTATACAGTATTTAGTAGCTTTTAAGAGGATGTTTTTTAAACTTCTCTTTTCCCTCTTGTTTTTTTAGCTTGGAGATTTCTTCTTGCACTATGTGAACTTTTTGATACCAAAGTTCGTCAGTTTGCATTAATGTGACAAGACCCTCAAATGTTATATGAGGCATAGTCAACTCCAGTTGGATTTTCCAACCTGCACATCTCTTCAATAGTGAGGTTTTCCATAAACCTTCTTACAGCCCTCATTGAATTTGAATGGCATGAGACTACAACACTAATTCCCTTTTCCTTCATGTATGGAAGTAGCTCATCAAGGAACAACTTTGCTCTGATCTCAACCATTTTAAGACTCTCTCCATTGGTAGCAGTGGAGTCGTAACCCCTTCTATATTTGTCCTCCGATGCTGGGTCTTTTAGGTGCAGTTCCACTTTGCTAGTACCTTGAAGATCTCCGTATGATCTTTCAATGACTCTATCGTCTAGTACAATCTTCACAATTTCTTGCAGGTTCTTATATTTTTTGTCATCAGGCGTGGAGTTGGGCTTAGGATACGCTGATTCAATGTTACCAAGCTTTGCTAAATGCATTGTTAACACTTCATCCTGGTACTTATCGGTTGTTGTAGGAAATTTATTGTTGCTCCAGCTTTTATTCTTTGCTAGGACAATTTCAAGTGTTTGCCTTGCCCTGTTTAAGTTTGAGCTAATAGCAAGGTCAAAGTGTGCGTCTGCAAGTTTATCTGCTAGTGTTTCTGCTTGCTCTCTACCAAGGTCAGAGATGTTTGGGTTTCTCCAACCAGAAAACAGAAATTCTTTGTTATCTTCTGACTGGCCATGCCTGAAAATGTAAAGTGTTGGTTTTGAATGATCGTTGGCCTTTGGTAAAGGCTTTACTAGATCCTTTTTTGAAACTTCTTTAATTGCTATTTCAATTTGTTCTTGTGAAAATCCATCGATTTGCATAAAACTCCTTCCTTGCTATATTAAAGAAAAACTAAGTGAAAAGAAAGGGAGGCTGAGATGTTACACCGACCGGCCATTCGGAACCGATTGTTGGACACCCTGTTTGGAGTCCTATTGATGTTGGTGATTGCTAGCCCGTTCATTCTCATGATTGTTGGGGTTTCTCTGTACAATGACCTCGTGGCAAGACCCCATCCTATTAGCACTCCCCAGGAGGCTGGACTTGTGCAGTTCGTGTTCCGTACTCCGGAGCCAACTCCAACTAAGGCATCTGGGAGACTATTTGGGCAGCATTGGAAGGAATCTTTTGTCCCTGTTGTTCCGGGATTTTGGTTTTCTTTCAAAACAGCCTACAACGAACAAGTCACTGTAGTTGTAGATTCAATAGAGTCTGGGGTTGTGTGTCAGCCAGGTGCTTTCTCAACACCAAACGACACAATTATTTGGCTTAGGTCTGAAATGTACGGCTACATCACACAGGATCATGTGTGTGTTTATGAAGATCCTGTCCCAGGACAACCAGTAACAGTTTATAGGTCTGAGGAGGAAGGCTACAGTTTTTGGGTGAGGAGTGTGAGCGGGGAGGTGGTGATCTCGTTCTGCACTTTGAAAAGAACTAGTCCCGACCAATACGAATTTGGATACGTAGACCCCTAGTTTACTAAGTGCGAAATGAGGGTTAGAGAGTTCAATGTGGCGCTGTCGTTTTTATGGCAGCGCCGCTTACTTTTCATTACTTAACATACCTTCTAATTACTCCTGTTACAATTCCCTGCACCTCAACATTTTTTGCATAGATAGGCTGCATATTAGGGTTTGCTGGTTCCAGTCTGATTCGGTCTTTCTCTTTATAGAATTTTTTAAGTGTGGCAAACTCACCGTCAATCAAAGCTACAACAATCTGACCATTTTCCGCCTTATCTGTTTGGGCAACTACAACGTAGTCTCCATGTAAAATCCCCTCGTCAATCATCGATTCGCCTTTGACCTGTAGAACAAAGCATCTTCTAGTCTTAGAGACCAAGTCCTGATTTACAAGAACTGTTTCAGTTTGGTTTTCTATTGCTTCAATCGGTTTACCTGCAGCGATATATCCTATTAAGGGAAGTTCTACTCCATTAAGAGTGGCTGCAATGGTTTCATCTACTAATTCGATTCCTCGAACAGCTCCTTCGAATCTTTTAATTACGCCTTTTTTTACCAAGGCCTGAAGGTGCTCATGAACCGTAGCTAGCGATGATAGGCTCATTGCGCTTGCGATTTCTTGAAGGGTAGGGGAATACCCTGATTTTTGAATATATTGGGAGATGAAATCTAGTATTTGTTTTTGTTTTTTATATAAAGTTACGGGCATACTTTGAGTATACCGAAGCAAACACGAAGTGTCAAGATTCCCTCAGTTACGGCAATTAAGTCTTCGTAACCATCAAAATAACCTATAGCTTGCCAAATTACTATCTAGTATGCTACAATCCTCGTACTTATGTATAAGCATTGGGACGACCAGAAAAAACAGTTGTTGGAACTTATATATGGCGGAAAAAGCGCTTCATGTCAGGTGTGCATAGGCACTAATTATCCTATTTTCTTTAGAAATATGCACTCTGACTTGCTTCTTAAAAAGAGTATTATACCAGTGTATATTGATGTTTCTTATATCCAGAATAAGACACCCTATAATCTATATAAATCTATGCTACTTTCAATAAAAAGAACACTTCTTGAGAAAAAGCTTTCAAATAAGGTTGAAATGCTTGAAACCAATATTGAGGATATTCATAACGCAATTAATACTAGTGTCATTGAGTTAGCCTCAAAAAATTTTGTTATTGCATTCTTCTTTGAAGACTTTGATCTTATGGGCGAGCATACAAAGGAGATCCTCTTAAAAAACGAATCTATTAAAGCATCAAACGAGAAGTGTTCGTTCATATACCTCACAAAAACTAATGTATTCCATCCTGAAAATGTAAGCCAGTTTAGTAGATCTCCTCACATTTATGAAAATATCCTTTATTTCCCATCCAAAGATGAAAAATACCTCAAATCTATAGAAAAAGGAGTTTCACCAAAAATCTTCAAAATCATATATGAACTTACTGGCGGCGTGGACTCATTTTTTAGCATTGCAATGGATTTAAAAAATAATCTTTCGCCAAGGGAGAGAAAAAATATAGATAAATACATTCATGACAACTTACATTTAAAAAAAGAAGTTGCAAAGATGTGGGACTCGTTTAGTGAGTCTGAAATTAAGCTTTTATCCCAAATTGTATGGGGTGTAAAAGAGGTAGATAAAGAGCTTGAGCATGACCTTAAGCACTTAATTAGCCTTGGAGTTCTTACTGAGATCAAAGGAACATATAAAATCTCTGTAGGTCTTTTGAGAAGTGTTGGGGTTGAAAAATCAATGAAGAGACAAGTTGCAGTAGATTTTGAAAACGAAAAAGTGAAGATAAATGGCCATGAGGTTGCAATGAAACTTTCTGAAGCTGAGAGGAGAATTTTAAGACAACTTCTGATGAATAAAAACAAGATTATTGGAAGAGCCGCAATTGCTAAAACTGTGGATGCATCAAAAATTGATAGTACAATGACTGAGCTAAAGTTAAAACTTTCAAGCTACTGGGTGAATCCAAATAACTTAATTGCAGTTGAGAATAAAGGTTATTGCTATAGAGAGTAAAGGAAAAGGTTGCTCATTGCTCTTGTGATCACAACAAATTTCTTATAAGGTCCTTCAATCTTGTCTGCAAAGTCTTCCGAATTAAAATTAAGTGCTATCACGGTATCAAATTCAAGTCCTTTAACAAGTCTTAATGGAACTATAAAAACCCCGTCTTTTTTGAAGTTATCAAAGTGATCCGAAACAGTATCAGATTCGATCCCGGACTTTATGAGCAACTCTTTTAGATGCTCCTTATCAACATCGTCTGTAAGTACAATTCCAATTGATTTATTACTTTGAGTCCTAAGCTCTCTAATAGTGTCTACAATCTCAATAAAAGCCTGGTTTTGTGAGGTAAACTTTTTCTCAACTGGGTCTGCAGATTCTCTTGAGACAGGAACTGGTAGATTACTGGTGATTCCAGCGCTTGCAAGTACATCTACAGCTTTTTCTATTATCTGTCTTGATGATCGATAGCTGATAAATAGCTCAAACATGCTTGTTTCTGTATGTCCAAATACTTTTGTTACCGTTTCCCATGTTGGCATTGATGTCTTCTTTGTTACTGATTGGTTTAGATCTCCAAAAAAGTTAAAGCAGTTTTTCTTTGAAAAGCTTCTTATGCAGAGTAAATTAAGCATGTTTAAATCTTGTGCTTCATCCACCAAAACAAGGCTAAAGTCGTCCCTGTTATTTATAAGTCCTGCTTTTAGTGCTAGGTAGTAAATTGCAGAGACGTGGTTGACCTCGTATTCATCAACCCTTACGCCATACTTTTCTTGAAGCATACCTCTATAAATATCCTCAATCTTTATTTCACTCATGAGCTTTGATATTTTTTTGAGTGCACTATTTATTTTTTCAAGTTTTCTGACGTTGTAATCGTAGTTTAACCCGTTCTTTTTTGAGTATGAAATATCATTTTTCAATTCGTCTTTTGTGTCTTTCAGGTCTTCGTTTATTGTATTAATTAATTCAAACACAGGCCTATCAGAAAATTTTTGTATGTAGCCTGTAAAGCCTGATAGGCTGTCGTTTTCCTGATCTTCAAGCGCCTCTTCAAGTCTTTCTCTGTACTCCAAGTTTATGTCTTTGGAGATTGTGTCCAGAATTTCTATAAAATCACTCATTTTGAGGAACGGCTCAAGAGAGCCTTTTTTTGACGAAAAGAGCTTGACCGGTTTTTTAAGTTTAATTTGGTTTTTCTCCAGACACGAATGCAAAAATTCGGCTGTTGAGGCCTTTTTAATATTGTAAATATCAAGTTCAGGAAGGCTTTTTGATAAATAATTTACTAAAACTTTTGAGTTTGAAAGAAACAAAGTTTCAGCAGGGAGTACTTGCTGTTTATAGTTATAAAAAATAAAAGATATTCTGTGAATGGCAATTGTAGTCTTTCCGCTACCTGCAACACCTTGGACAATCGCATTTTTGAATGGGGAGTACCTTAGAATTTGATTCTGGTCTTTTTGAATAGTTTCAATGATGTCTTCTAACCCACCACCTGATTTTACTTTAAGTTTGGAGACAAGGAAACCATCTTTTTCTGAAATTTCTGAGGTTAGGTCATCGTCATATACATTGAGAAGGTTTCGATTTTCTATATCTATTGTCCTTCTAATATTAAGGTCGCAGCGAATCTGTTTATCTGTATCAAGTGCGTTATACGCGGTTGTTTCAAAGATCACATCTTTTTGTGCAAACGGATTATTGTAATAAAGCGACGCAATAGGTGCTCTCCAGTCTGTAATCTGTTTTTTTGCCTTGTAACCTGGAAATCCAACTTTTCCAATGTAGTAGGTTTTTTGATCCTTGTCTTCTAAAATCCTAACGTCAATTCTTCCAAAGTAAGGCGACTTTGCAACCTTTTCTAGTTTTTCTGCAAACTCCTTTCTTTGATTGTAGGCTTTTCTTGACATTGCTTTGTTGGCAATGCCCATAGATTCAATAACGTCATCTCTTTTTGCCTCTCTTGACGCTTCTTTGATGTCATCCCTGTATTTACTGAATAACTTAGATAATTCAGAATTTTCTTTAATTATATACGAATCAAGATCTTCCAAGTGCTCCTTAAGTGCATTTGTCTCTTGAACTATTGCCTCATCTTTTTTCACATGATTTATTGTATTGAATATTGTTACTATAGCAAGAGCTTACGTAACCCATAAATTACCCGAAGACATTTAAAACTCAATTTGATAGAATTATCTTGTGTTTAAACTAGCTGCAAATTACGAACCTACAGGAGATCAACCTGTAGCAATAGAAAAACTTACTAGTAGCGTATTGTCGGGCAAGCAACATCAGGTTCTTCTTGGTACTACGGGGTCAGGTAAGACTTTTACAGTAGCAAACCTGATTAGAAACATTGGAAAGCCTACTCTAATTATTGCACACAACAAAACATTGGCTGCACAGTTATATCAAGAATTCAGGGACTTTTTCCCAGAAAATGCTGTTGAGTATTTTGTAAGCTACTATGACTACTACCAACCAGAAAGTTATATTCCTCAAACTGACACTTACATAGAAAAGGATGCTGACATAAATGAGGAGATAGATAAACTTAGGCTTTCTGCCACCAATTCGCTTCTAACAAGAAGGGACGTAATTGTTGTTGCTTCTGTGTCTTGTATTTACAACCTTGGGTCGCCCGCAGAGTATGAAAAAGTTGCTCTTGAGCTTAAGACGGGTATGAAAGCTAGGCAAGTTGATATCTTAAAAAGGCTAACTCAACTTTATTACGAAAGAAATGAATTCGAATTTAAAAGAGGTACTTTTAGAGTTCGTGGAGAGAGTGTTGATATTTATCCTTCTTATCAGGATTATGCAGTTAGATTAAATTTCTTTGACGAAAAGCTGGAGACTATTGAACACTTTGATCCTATAACAGGAATAATAGTAGACAGAAAATCTTTACCATCGGAAAGACGGGGAAGTCATACAAAATCTCAAACTCAAAATGAACAGGACTTTTTGGAACATAGGATGCTGGAAGGTGATTTTACAATCATTTTCCCAGCTAAGCACTACATAACAGCTGAGGACAGGCGAGAGTCGGCTCTTAAAAGAATTGAGGAAGATCTTGCAATTAGGCTCAAAGAGCTAAGAGCTCAAGGGAAAGAGTTAGTTGCTTACAGACTTGAGCAAAGAACTAATTACGATATCGAGATGATTAAAGAGATTGGGTATTGCAAGGGCATAGAAAACTATTCTCAATACTTTGATGGGCGTCAAACTGGAGAAGCACCGTATACGCTTCTTGATTTCTTTAGAGGTGATTTTTTGACAATAATTGATGAATCCCACATCACTGCACCGCAAATTAGAGCAATGTACAATGGAGATAGATCTAGAAAATCAACACTTGTTGAGCATGGATTTAGACTTCCCTCTGCCCTTGAGAACCGACCTTTGCAGTTTGAGGAATTTCTAAGAAGAACACCACAGATAGTTTATACAAGCGCAACCCCATCTCCATGGGAAATTAGTATGTCTTCAGGTATTACAGCGGAGCAGCTCATTAGACCTACTGGTATTGCAGATCCATTGGTAGATGTTCTTCCAACAAAAGGTCAGGTTCAGGATCTTGAAAGAAGAATAGAGGAATGTGTTAAGAAAAAAGAAAGGGTGCTGGTAACCACATTAACAAAACGAATGGCAGAAGAGCTTTCTTCTTACCTTTTGGAAAGAGGGGTCAAGGTTACTTATTTACATTCGGATGTTGAAACTCTTGAAAGGTCTGATATTTTGGATGACCTAAGAAAAGGTGAGTATGATGTTTTAGTTGGCATCAATCTTTTAAGGGAAGGCCTTGATCTTCCTGAAGTTTCACTTGTTGCAATCCTTGATGCTGATAAAGAAGGGTTTCTTCGTTCAGAGACATCCTTGGTTCAAATCATGGGTAGGGCAGCAAGGCACATCAATGGACATGTGGTTATGTACGCCGATAGGGTTACAGATAGCATGAAGAGAGCTCTTTCAGAGGTGAACAGAAGAAGAAAAATCCAGCTCGACTACAACACATCTCATGGCCTTTCTCCCATAGCTATTAATAAGCCTATAAGAAAAAGGTTAATTGACCTTGTTGTGGAGGAGCAGGAAAAGAAGCAAAAGCTACAGGATATAGATTACGCCTATCTGCCTCCAAAGGAGCTAAAAAAGCACATTAAAGGCCTGGAACTGGACATGAAGTATCAGGCTGAAATGCTTGATTTTGAGAGAGCTGCGGAGATCAGGGATACAATTAAAAACCTCAAAAAATACCTCATAAAATAACCAATTGACTAGTCTTATAGTTGTACTTATAATGTCTATAGTTTCCCGTTACGGGAACTGAGATTAGTTGTCATGGAGCGGTGCGCTCAGTTAGTGCTATATGGAGATTTTTTTAAAGGGAGCGTTAGCTCTTGCTTATTTTATAAATACGAGCGTTCTTAAACAACCTGAGGTTGCTTCAAAAACACAGGTTAGAGATGTGCCTTATGGTATTTTGTCTCAAAATCTTCAAGTTAAAGATTCCAGACCAGATAAAATTTATATCCCTTCATTAACAATTGAATTGCCTGTTAGGCCAACAGAAGTTGTAGCTGGAACCTGGCAAACATTTAATGATTCTGCTTCGTTTGGTATAGGTTCGGCTCCACTGAATATGGCTACAGGAAACACTGTTATTTTTGCACATGCAAAATCTGGACTTTTCAAAGGAATAGATAAACTCAAGGCAGGGGATCTAATTTTGGCCAGATCCTCTGATATATGGTACCAGTTTGAAGTTTCTAGGAGATTTTATGTAGATCCTAAGGATGTTAGTTTTCTTAACAGAAATTTTGGTAAGAGTTTGATATTACTAACATGCTATGGAGAAGATGACGAGAAGAGAGTGGTTATTGTTGCAAGAGAGAAAGGAAACCATAATGCCGAAAAAATCATCTAGAAAGCATCAAAAGAATGAAAGCATTTTGGTTAAATTTACCCTTGATTTTATTGTTTGGTGGGGAGAAGTTGCACTTGCAGCACCAAAGTTTTTTGCTCAGGTGGCAGATGTAATAAGGGGACATAAACTATTCTCGATTTCAACATACTTTTTAAACAAACATGTCAGCTTATTTTTTTTGAAAGTTCCTGTAATAAACAAAGTAAAAGATTTTGTCACAAGAAATACTAATAAGCTTAAATTTTTATTTTCAAAACTAAATCACATTAAAACAAAAAAACGTGGAAGACCTGCTAAGAAAAAAGCAAATCCTTTTTTTGCTCATAAAATATCCTGGTTTGCACTTGGGACTATTTTTTCGGCAATGTTAATATTTATTCCCGCGATGTTCTTATCTTGGTACAGGCAGCTGCCAGACCCTTCGTTATTAGCGGATGCAGTCTATAGGTGTACCAAAATTGTAGATAGAAAACAAGTTTTGCTCTACGAAATTTGCCCAGAGAAAATTTCAGAACCCGTTAGTTTAAGTAAAATCTCACCAACACTTGTGAAAGCAACATTGGCAATTGAGGATGATGGGTTTTATTCACACTATGGCTTTCAAATATCAGGGATTATAAGAGCTGCTTATCAAACATTGGTCAAAGATAATATTCAAGGCGGCTCTACAATAACCCAGCAGCTTGTGAAAATGTCATTATTATCCCCAGAGCAAACAATGACTAGAAAGATTAAAGAGTTGGTCTTGTCAGTTGCTACGGAGCTCCACTACACAAAGGATGAAATACTTGAGATGTATTTGAATAATGCACCGTATGGCGGAAATATGGTTGGAATTGAAACAGCATCCAATAAATTTTTTGGTAAATCTGCAAAAGACTTAAATTTAAGTGAAGCCAGTCTTTTGGCAGGGCTTCCTACTGCACCAAGCGTCTATTCACCTTTTAGCTCACTGAACTTGGCAAAGGATAGGCAAAGAGTTGTTCTGAATAGAATGGTGGACCTCAAGTACATAACAAAGGATGAGGCAGATTTGGCTTTTTCAACTCCCCTCACATTTGTTGATCAAAGGGAGTACATCAGAGCTCCTCATTTTGTAGATTATGTTAGAAGCGAACTTGAGAAAGAGCTTGGAAAACATTTTGTTAACTTTGGAGGGTTAACAATTGTAACTTCACTTGATCTAGAAGTTCAGGACAAAGCCCAAGAAGTGGTTAAATCTCAGGTGGAAGAAAACAAGAACTTAAATATATCTAACGGTGCTGCTGTTGTTCTTGATCCAAGAACTGGAGAGATCTTGGCAATGGTTGGATCGGTTGATTATTTTGATACTGCAAACGACGGAAAATTTAATGTATCTGTTGCCCCAAGGCAACCTGGTTCCTCAATTAAACCTGTTACATATGCATTAGCACTTACAAAAGGATTTAAAGCAAGCTCCTTAATTGATGATAAGCCATTAGCAATAAATACTGGGAATAATGGAGAGGTCTATAAGCCTGTGAACTATGACGGTAAATTTCACGGAAAAGTAACACTAAGACAGGCTTTGGCTAACTCGTATAACATCCCTGCAGTTTCACTTCTTAGAGCAATGAATATTGATGACATGGTAAATCTTGGAAAAAGCATGGGACTTAAAAATTGGGAAGCGGATGGCAATTATGGACTATCAATCACTCTTGGGGGTAAGGAAACAAGACTGCTTGATTTAACTAATGTGTACGGAACTCTAGCCAGGATGGGTGAGTTCACAGAAACTAAGCCTGTACTTTTTATAAGAGACAGTAAAGGAAGAGAAGTTTATAGGTACTCACTAAATAAAACTCGCGTGCTTGCGGAGGATGCTTCGTATATAATCGCAAATATTTTATCTGATAACTTAGCAAGAACTCCTGCTTTTGGATATAACAATTTACTTCAGGTGTCAGGGCATTCGGTGGCGGTAAAGACCGGAACGACCGATTTAAAGAGAGATAATTATACTGTTGGTTACACCCCTTCGTATGTGGTAGGTGTGTGGGTAGGGAATAACAACAACGCACCAATGAACCAGAATTTAGCCTCGGGTTTGACAGGCGCTGCCCCTGCATGGAATAAAATAATGTCATTCTTACTTAACGGGAGTCAGAATGAAGAGTTTGCAGTGCCTAATAACATTGTTGTTAAGCAGTATTGCAAAGGAAGGAAAGAAGTGTATATTAGGGGCACTGAACCTAAAACGACTGAATGCGACAAGCAGGATGACGATAAGGACAAAAAAGATAAAGAAAACGATTAAATGAGAGGGGGTGAAATCTAAGTGTTTGATAATTTAATGAAAGATATACAAAATTTTAACTCTAAAGCTAACTGGGCAAACTTACTCGCTGGAGTAGCACTTCTTGCTTTATTAGTTTGGGGTTCGCTTAGGTTTTTTAGCGGAACATCTATCAATGGATCCGCAAACCCAGATAATCTTGACCAGATTAAGCTAGACGCAAACGGAGGAAACTTGAACCAGGATACTGAGAATAAAGACGAAAACGGAAAATCCCTTGGTACAGGAGGTCCAGTGGACACTCTGCCAAATACATCTTCAAAGTAAGTTACTTTCCTGCCAAAAAAATCCTGCCCATTTAAAAATTATGAATCTAACTAAACAAGTAGAAGCACTCGTACTTAGCTTTCTATCAAATACAGAACTTGTACTAAGTTCAGAAGATAAAAGATTACTCATCGAACATGGGTATATGAATATATCTGGTATTCCTACGGCAAGGAGTTTAAAGCAGTACCTTGATAAGTTTGTTGTAGGAAAGGCTAAGCTTCCACTTGTTACTCAACTTAAGATTGACTCAGCATTGGGAGGCTCAAATGACCTGGACGTACTTTTTTCAAAAGTTGTAAGGCTTCTTGGAGTATTTCCAAAGTCTGCAGGTTTTGTAGTAACACACGATAGGAGTTACTACCTTCACGGTATTAGTAATTTGCTAGACCACAAGCCCTACCATGATGCAAGGGATTTAAAAAGACTGCTCAACATGCTAGATAGACCTGAAGATCTTCTATCTGTAATAGAAAGTGATTTTTCACTTAATCCGCTAGTTATTAAATACAATAGTGAGGAGATGAAAGACCTCAGTGATGAGAGTGTCCTAATCAGTAGGTATTTCTATTTAAGCGATGGGGAATATTTGAAATCAGGTTACCTTGGAGTCTTAGCTCCAAAGAAGACAAACTATGATGACGCAATTGCAATGGTTGAGTACATTGGTAGGCTTTTGGAGAACAAGCTCCCTCTAAAATCGGAAATTGTTAGGTTCTCGTCCGAGCAAGGGGCATCCAAAAAAGGTAGATTCAATCTTAATGACTTTGTCTCTTTTTTTAGCGGTAAGTAGTCTTTACAATAACCGAAGAAATACCGTATAATCCTATGGTCTATGACCGTCCACGACAAAATTGTCATAAAGGGTGCAAAGCAGCATAACCTCAAAAATGTTGATCTTGAGATCCCAAAGAATAAATTCGTAGTATTTACCGGTGTATCTGGGTCCGGTAAATCCTCTATGGCAATGGATACCATTTATGCTGAAGGTCAAAGAAGGTACGTTGAGAGCCTTTCGGCTTATGCACGGCAGTTTCTAGGAGTAATGGATAAACCTGATGTTGAATATATTGAAGGTCTTTCTCCGGCAATAGCTATAGATCAAAAAACTACATCTCATAATCCAAGGTCAACAGTTGGAACGGTCACTGAAATCTATGATTATTTAAGACTTCTATTTGCTAGAGTTGGGCATCCCCATTGCCCTCAGTGCGGAAGAGAGATTAGTCAACAGTCATCTCAGCAAATTGTAGAGCACATACTAAACGAAAAGCCTGCTCCAAAAGGTACAAGGTACCTGTTGTTAGCACCGGTAGTTAAGGATAGAAAAGGAGAATACTCATCACTTTTTGAAAACCTTAGAAAGCAAGGTTATACCTATGCCAGAATTGATGGCGCTGTAAAAAAACTCTCAGGTGACTTTGATCTTATTAAAACAAATAAACATACTATAGAGTTGGTGGTGGATAGAGTTGTGATTACAAAAGATAAACTTAAAGATGAACAGGTAAAAAAAGATTTGTTCACAAGACTATATACTTCAGTTGAGGCAGGTCTTAAGTTTGGAAATGGAAACATTGTTGTTGCTGAGGTCAAAGATTCGTCATTTGATTTTCCGGAATTTCCTAAAGAGTTTGAAGATAAGCTTTATTCAGAAAAATTTGCATGCCCTTCGTGCGGTATTTCGTTTCCAGAGATTGAACCTAGAAACTTTTCATTTAACTCTCCTCATGGCGCTTGCCCTGATTGTGATGGATTAGGAACACAACTTAAAGTAGATCCTAATGTTGTTATAAATCCAAACCTGTCGGTAATGGAGGGTGGGGTTTTTCCTTGGTCAAAAATGTTTGAGCACTCTTCTTGGATGTTAAAAGTGGTTGAGGCAGTTGCTTCCGAATACAAATTCGATCTAAACATTCCGATAAAAGATCTATCTAAAGAAGCCAGAAACATCTTGATGTACGGGGTTGAAGAAAAAGTTTTTAAGGTTAAAGGAAGAGATGGGATTTTTAATGCAAGGTACGAAGGGGTAATTCCAAATTTGGAAAGGCGTTACAAGGAAACTTCATCTGACTATGTGAGAAATGAAATTGAAAAATACATGGTAAAAGAACCTTGTCCGCTTTGTAAGGGTTGTAGGCTTAAGAGCGAGGCCCTTTCGATTTCAATAGACAAGCTAAGTATTTCTCAAGTGTCCTCATTTTCAATTGGAGATTCTTTTGCATGGATTAACAGCCTAGTAAAGAACAAAATTCTTTCTGAAAAAGAATCAACAATCGCAAAGCCAATCATAAAAGAAATTCTCTCAAGGCTTAAGTTTTTGATAGACGTTGGTTTGGACTATTTGACTGTGGATAGGGCATCGGCAACACTTGCAGGTGGCGAAGCTCAGAGAATTAGGTTGGCATCTCAGATTGGCTCGGGGTTATCAGGAGTTCTTTATGTTCTTGATGAGCCTTCAATTGGGCTGCACCAAAGGGATCAAAATAAGCTTATTGATACCCTCAAACATCTAAGAGACTTAGGAAACACTGTGGTTGTAGTTGAGCACGACATGGAGACCATGCTTTCATCTGATTATATTGTAGATTTTGGACCTGGTGCTGGAGAGCACGGAGGTAAAGTCATTTCTGCTGGTACACCTACGGAAGTTATGAAGGATCCAAAGTCTATAACTGGAAAATATTTATCTGGGAAAAAGATTGTTGGATCAGAGGATTTATCTCTAAAAAGTGATTTGAGATTTAAATATAGTGACGGGACTAGGGATGACTCAGGTTCTAAACAGCTTAAGATTATAGGTGCATCTGGGCACAATCTTAAAAAAATAAATGTATCAATTCCTCTTGGAAAACTGGTCTGTATAACAGGTGTTTCTGGATCTGGAAAATCAACTCTCATTAATGAAACTCTTTTAAGATCCCTTAGGCAGGAATATGGACTTAAGAATGAAGAAAAACCTTCCCCATGTGCGGGCATTCTTGGTTTTGAGCACCTTGATAGTGTGATTGACATAGATCAGTCTCCAATTGGTAGGACTCCAAAATCTAATGCTGCAACATATACAAAGACCTTTGATTTTATCAGGGATTTGTTTGCCCAAACCACTGAAGCAAAGCTAAGAGGTTACAATCAAGGAAGGTTTAGTTTTAACGTTAAAGGTGGAAGATGTGAAGCTTGTGGTGGCGAAGGGCAGATAAAAATTGAAATGCAGTTTATGCCAGATGTCTATGTAAACTGTGAAGTCTGCGAAGGAAAAAGATACAATAGAGAAGCGCTAGAGATTTACTTTAAAGGAAAAAATATAAGCGATGTTCTCAATATGACTATTGAGGAGGCACTTACTTTTTTTGCGGCAAATACTCAAATCAGAAATAAACTAGAAACTCTTTACGATGTTGGCCTTTCATACTTAAGACTTGGTCAGCCCGCCCCTACATTATCTGGAGGGGAAGCTCAACGAGTTAAGCTAGCTACAGAACTATCAAAGAGATCTACTGGAAGGACCCTATATATTTTGGATGAGCCAACAACAGGTTTACATTTTTCAGATCTTGAAAGGTTGATCGCAATTCTTAAGAGGCTTGTTGGAAAAGGCAATACTGTTGTAGTAATAGAGCATAACCTTGATGTAATCAGAAATGCAGATTACGTAATTGATCTTGGGCCCGAAGGTGGTGACAAAGGAGGGGAACTTATTTTTGAGGGTTCCGTTTCCGAATTACTAAAAAGTACAAAATCATACACAGCACAGGTGCTAAAAGAAGAGCTGGAAAAAATAAGTAGTAAGTAGTGGTTACTGGTCTCAAACTTTGGGGTAGCTTATCAAGAGTAACCTCTTTAACAGTTTTATTGCCGGAAAAGTCTTCAAACATTACCTGAACTTTTCCATTTGACTCGGTAAGATCTACTTTGATAATGCCTTTGGGAGGAACTGCTCTTTGTGTTGACTCAACGTTAAATATTGCGGTGCTTCCGTTGTTAAATACTAATGCAGAAACTTTCTTTGAAAACATATTTGTAGGACTAAAGCCATTTGATTTGTATGCTTTTATTTCAACTGTTTGTTCCACAGGCTTAGTTTCATTTTCTGTAAAAGCTACATCAACTTGTCTGTTTTCTTTTGAAGCATCTTTGTAAGCACCTGCAGGAAGTGGGTATTCAGAGGAGATCCCCTTTATTACAAAAGCTAGGTGGTTTGTGTCCAGTTTGGTGAAATAATCCTGCTTTGAAGTAGATCCCCAAGTTGGATCTACTTGAATCCAGCCAAGTTTGGGGTCATAAAATTCTGCCCAAGCATGAAGAACATCTCCACCCTTCAAATTAACCGAAATCGGTTTGAATGGGTTGCTATTACTGTATGCATACCCGTTCACTTCTCTTGCTGGAATTCCTAAGCTTCTTGCTAACGCAATGAACAAGTCAACATACTCCATGCATATTGCTTCGTTAGGGTTTTCCAATGCTTTTTTTGCACCTAATCGTGAAACCGTATTATTGAGGTTTTTTTCGTTTTTATATTTAAGTGTTTCTATAACAAATTCATATACTTTTTTTGTCTGAGGAATAACGAGTCCACTTTGGTCTTTAAGTTTGTCTGCTTGCGCCTTTATTGAGCTGTTGTTTGTTTCCCAGTATTTTTGGCTTTTTGTATATTCAAGTAAAATTGCAGTTGGGATCTCTGAAACCTTACCTCCCTTTGATATATCAATTGGTTTGTTAGTTACTTTGGCTCTACCAAGAATCTCTACCGTGAGGCTAGTTTTTGCTGGAACTTTAAAGAAGGCAATGTAATTTCCGTCATCGTCTATTTGTACTCTTGTAGGCTCTACAGAAAAAGATGTTTGCTGAATTTGTTGCTTGCCTTGAATGTCTGGAGGTATTGCAATTGACTTTTCGGTTGAAAAGAAGCTGTTGTTTTGTAACGAATAGGAAAGCTTGTAATTAAATGTCTGAAAACTGCCAAAGGACGCACTTATTGGCGAATTTTTAATTTGATCCAGTGAGAATTGATAGACGATGTTTTCTTTATCCTCTGAGCTGGTAGCTGGTTTGGGGCTAATGTATGTGACCTGACCAAACTCCTTTGGGACTATTAGCCTAACCTCGTAAGATGAAATATTATCTGGAACTGAAAATTTTGGAATGATTATGTCTGTAATCGAGCCATTTCTTGATGCAATATCCTTGGTTTTGTATATTAAATCCCAGTCATAGTCTTTTCCTTCCCCTATTACTTCGTTTTTAAAGTTTACATTGATTTTTGTAGAGCCGTTTTCATCTGAAACATCCGTTTTAAGCTTATCCGAGCCTTCATAAGCCTCAACATCAAAGATCTTGATTGTATTAATTTTAAAATTATATTCGGTTGGGAAGATGTTATTTGATAGGTTTCTTATAGTAAGGTTTTGTTTAATTGTTGCTTCAAGGTCCTTATTAATTTTGTAATCTACTTTATATGACGTTGTGAAGTCAAAAGCATGTGCTGTGTGATTTATTCGAGCAAAGAATATGAAAAGGAAAATCCAATTGAATGCTTTTTTCATGGTGGGCACACTCTTAATAAAGAGGACTTTGCTAATGATACAATACCCTTATGGCGTCAGCAATGCTTATGGACAAAGTAAAATCCCTTCCAAAAGTCCCGGGAGTTTACTTATACAAAGATCAAAATAAAAAGATAATTTATGTTGGGAAGGCAAAGTCATTGAGAGACAGAGTTGGTTCTTACTTTATAAAAAACATTGAGCTGGGAACTAAGACAAAAAACCTTGTGGAAAATATAGAGGACATGAGTTACATAGAAGTACAAAGCGAGCTTGAAGCACTTATTTTGGAGGCAGACCTCATTAAAAGGTATAAGCCAAAGTTTAATATCAACTTAAAAGATGATAAATCCTATAAGTACATAATCATTAATAACGCTTCAACCTCATCTGGCAAATTTGCGGTTCTTGAGCAGGGTAGAATCACTGACGTAAAAGCCCTTTCTTCCAAAGACGCTCAAATTTTTGGTCCATTCCCAGATAGCACCACAGTTAAAGACGTGATTAGGAGTTTACGAAGAATTGTACCTTTTAGGGACTGCACATCATCCAAATTTGAAAAGTACAAAAAACTAGGATCCCCATGTTTATATGGCCACATAGGTCTCTGTCCAGCGCCATGTATTTCACGAATTTCCGAACATGAGTACCAAAAAAACATTAGATCACTAGCCGTAATCCTCAAGGGTAAAGGGTCGCAGTTTGTAAAAAACTATAAAAATCTAATGATGAAAAATTCCAAAAATGAGAATTTTGAGCTTGCCGCATACTACAGAGACCTTGTTAAAAAATATGAGTATGTATCTCAGCGATTCAAGGGCTCGGAATCTTATATTGCAAACCCTAATCTAATTGAAGATATAAGGTCTGAGGCTTTGGAGGAGTTAAAGAAGAATATTCCTGTGCTCTCCACCATACCTGAAAGAATTGAGTGCTTTGATATAGCAAATCTTTCGGGTAAAGCAGCAACGGCATCTATGGTTGTATCGATTGGGGGAAAGATCACAAATAAGCAGTTCAAACATTTTAGGATAAAAACTAAGGACACACCTGACGACTTTTGGATGATTCGTGAAGCTCTTACAAGGAGATTTAGCAGAACAAAAGACAAAGAATCCTGGGGTCTTCCTGACCTACTTGTGATAGATGGAGGAAAAGGCCAGCTTTCTGTGGCAATAAAGGTATTAGGGTTATCACTGCTTGATATTCCTGTAATAGGATTAGCAAAAAGATTTGAAACCATAGTTTATTTTCAAAATGAGCAGTTTCATGAGGTTACTTTACCTTTTGAAAACGAAGGGTTAAAGCACCTTATGGCACTAAGAGATGAGGCACACAGGTTTGCTAGGCGGTATCACCACCTACTCAGAAAAAAGGAGCTTACCGGTACTTCTGTATCCTGATGTATAATATTTGTGATGAAATCACTTGCCCGAAACATTCTTTTTAGCTTTTTAGCACTCTATTTCATCAGCTCATTTTTTTCTGGAATTTCATTTTCTGGATTAACCAGAAATATGATTTTAGTCTCTGTTGGGATTGCGCTTGTGAATCTTCTTGTGAAGCCGGCCTTAAAAATTATGTCTCTCTGGCATGATGGCTTGGGTTACTTGTTTCTGGGTATTTTTATTAACTTAATTTGTGTCTTTTTACTCAGCCGATTTTATGAAGGTTTTAAGCTTACAGAGGGTACCGTCCAAAATTTGAATGTTTTTGGATTTGTGATAGAGTCTTATGGTATCTCAGAGTACTGGAGCTATATATTTACAGCGTTTGTACTCTCGGTATTTATTTCATTTGGAGGGTGGGTAACATCCTATCCTATAAAAAAGAAGCATGAACATTAAATTTATTTTACAAATTATCCAGATTTTGGTTTCAGTTCTAATTATTTGCTTAGTACTCATTCAATCCAGAGGTGCGGGTATTTCATCCGCAATTTCAGGTTTTGGCGGGTTTTACAGGACAAAGAGGGGAATGGAAAAGGTGATATTTATTGTTACAATTATCCTTGGAATAGGATTTATTCTCAATTCCGCCACCCTTGTGATGCTTAGATAATATGAAATGGTTAATAGAAGGCCCCGAGTCCTTAGTTGGTTCAGTGAAAGTTTCTGGTTCAAAAAACTCAGCGCTTAAAATTATTGTAGCCTCTCTTTTTGCTAATGACGATGTAATTATTGATAATGTCCCTCGAATAGAGAACGTGATGGTTGACCTTGAAATTATTTCTCACCTTGGGGCAAAAGTGGAATGGCTGTCTCAAAATAGACTACTGATAAACTCCTCTAGCATATTTAGCAATGAAATCCCATACGAAACTGGTTCGCAATATAGAACTACTGCTTTACTAGCAGCTCCGCTTCTTTACAGATTTGGTAAAGTGAGTATTCCAAAGCAAAGTAGTCCTGGTAGCGTTACGAGACCTATCAATAGGTGGATAGATACTTGGAAAGCAGTGGGCTTTACTGTTCACGAGGACGAAAAGTATTATCACATAGCACTTAAAACTCCCTCAAACTCTGAAATTAAATTCAAGGTTTTATCTGTTATGGGTACTGAAAATGCAATCCTTTCGACCATGTTTATTCCAGGTGAGAGCGTGATCTTTAATGCCTCCTCAGAGCCTGAAATCGATGATTTAATAGAGTTTGTAAATGTGATAGGTGGCAATGTAAAAAGAGTAGACGAGAGGAAAATTATTATTCACGGTACCCAATCTTTTAAAGGTGGAAAGTTTAAGGTTATGCCTGATAGGCTTGAGGCCGCAACTTTTGCTACCCTTGGGATTGCATCTTGTGGGGATATAAATGTTGAGGGTGTTACATCCTCAGACTTATTACCGTTTGTTAGAAAGCTGGAGCAAATGGGCGCAAACTTTGAGTTTCGAGGTGACAGCCTTAGGGTTTGGAGAACTAAGGGTGACAAACTTAAAGCTGTTAATGTTGAGACTTCCCCAGCTCCCGGTTTTATTACAGATTGGCAACCGCTTGTGTGTATTCTCATGACGCAAGCCGAAGGTACAAGCTATATTCACGACACAGTTTACGTTGACAGGCTGTCTTATACTAAAGAATTGAATCGAATGGGGGCAAAGATCTCGCTTTTGAGGCCATCAGACGTTGGATTCCAGGTTTCTGTAAGCGATGATACTTACGATGTTGAGAGCATGGGTGAGCCATATACGGTTGCAAAAATTGACGGCCCCACTTTACTTAGAAGAGAGAAACTAAATACTCCGGATTTAAAGGCAGGGGCCTCATTAATCATGGCTGCCATTATAGCTGAAGGTAGGAGCGAGATTCACGGTGTTGAAAATGTGCTCAAGGGTTACGAAAACTTTGAGGAAAAGCTTAGATCTCTTGGCGCAAAGATCACAAAAATTGACTAGCTCTTTTTCTTGTAATGCTATATCATTGGCTTGATAATGGAGCTTAAATTTCTTTTAATTATCTTAATTTCATTTTGCGTTGCGTTTCTCATTTCGCCGTTTTTTATTGGCTTTTTATACAAATTTAACATTAGACGAATTAGCAAGCCTGACCTTGAGGATAAGCTTCCTGATAGAGCGGTAAAATTTGGCACACCAATTATGGGTGGGGCTCTAATTACAGGTACAGTTCTTCTTATCTCCTCAATCTTCATAAGAAACTGGAGTATGTTCGTGCCTTTTTCGTTAATTTTAATTGTAGGGTCAGTTTTTGGTGCAATTGACGAGTTTATTAACACAATAGGGAGAAAAGGTTTTTCCTTTGCGGTTAGAGATGCGGTGGATAAGGTAGTGGTTAATCACAAGGTAATTTGGGTGCTTTATAGAGCTGCACTTGTTCCGTGGGACGCTTTCAAAGAGGTTTTTAGAATGATGGGGAGTGGCCAGAGAGGTCTTAAATCTCACGACAAGTTTTTAATGCAACTCCTTACAGTTTCAATTGGCGCTTACTGGATTTATTTTAAGCTAGGATACAGGGCTCTGTGGCTTCCTTTTGTTGGGGAGTTGTACCTTGGCTGGTTTTTCCTTCCATTAATCGTCTTTCTTGCCCTTTGGTTTGCAAATGCTTTTGGAATAACTGATGGAATGGACGGGCTTTCCGCCGGGCTTCACACAATCTCATTTTTAGGATATGGAGCACTTGCATTGATGATGGGGCAGTATCAACTAGCGTTTTTCTGTGCCGCTGTAGTTGGTGCTGAACTTGCATTCTTGTACTTTAATATCTACCCAGCAAGGCTTGAGATGTCGGATGTGGGCACCTTGCCCCTAGGTATAATTTTTGTTTTTGTTGCAGTGCTCTTAAATAGAGAGGTTTCATTACTATTAATTGGTGGTGTGTTTATGATTGAGATACTTTCAAGCTTTTTTCAAGTCTGGTCAGTTAAGTTGAGAAAGAAAAGAATTCTCCTGGTTGCTCCCATTCACCACCACTTTGAAAAGCTAGGCTGGCATGAAACAAAAGTGACCTCAAGATTTTGGCTTCTTAATGCGCTTCTTGTAATTGCAGGCCTTTCTGTTTGTTTACTTTAATTTAATATGGTTAAAACTCAGGTTAAAACAGCCACTAGGCACACTAAAAAAGATTACTCGCTAATTCTGGCAATCTTAAGTCTCCTTGTTTTTGGGGTTGTGATGGTATATGACGTCTCTGTGGTTTTAGCAAACGCCACGTTTGGAGGTAAGTTTTATTTTTTGATACTTCAAGCTCTTTGGGTTACGGTTGGGCTTACTTTTTTATTTATTTTTTCAAATATCGATTATCATTTTCTTTCAAAACACGCCTACCTTATTTTTGGATCTGCATTGCTACTAATGGTTTTTGTTTTACTACCAACACCTTTTGCTCCTATAATTTATGGCGCACGAAGGTGGATCTACCTTAATCCAGCCCCCTTCCCTTCGTTTCCATTAATTGGAAGGCAAAGTGTTCAGCCAAGTGAAATATTTAAGCTTGCAATAATAATTTACTTGGCAACAGTACTTTCAAAAAAAGAAATAAAGCCTTTGGGTTTTGGGCTACTACTTGCTGTTTTTTTTGGACTTATTATGTTTCAGCCGGACTTTGGAACAGGACTTTTGGTTGTCTCTATAGCAGTAAGTATTTATTTTGCATCTGGTGTGAATTTAGTATATTTTTTAGCAGGCATCCCAACTATGATAATTGCAGGTGTAGGTTTTATTCTTGCTTCCCCATATAGAAGAGCAAGGTTAATGACTTACATGAGTAAGGGGTTCTCTGATCCTCAAGGTGCATCGTTTCATATAAATCAGATTTTAATAGCACTGGGTTCCGGTGGTTTCACAGGACTTGGATTTGGCCAGTCCAGACAAAAATATCAGTACATACCCGAAGTTGCTACGGATTCAATATTTGCAGTAATAGGTGAGGAGCTTGGGTTTGTTGGAACGCTATTATTGATACTCGCATTTGCGTTTGTTATATACAAAGGATTCCAAGTGGCAAAAAATGCCCCGGACAAATTGGGCAAGCTTATGGCTATTGGAATCACAACTTGGTTTGCAACTCAGTGCGTTGTAAACCTTGCTGCAATGGTTCATATTGTTCCATTGACTGGGGTGCCATTACCTTTGATATCGTACGGTGGCTCATCGATGGTTTTTAGTCTTATTTCGCTTGGTGTATTATTAAACATAAAGAAGCAGTCAGAGTTATGAAAATATTGATTACAGGCGGACACCACACTTCTGCACTTGCAGTGATTGAGGAGCTAAGGAAACAAGCTCCTGAAGCCGAACTTATATTTGTTGGTCACACGCACTCAATGCAATCGGATAAGAATGTAAGTGCCGAGTATGAGGATCTCAAAAGGCTTGGCATTCCTTTTTTTGATATTAAAGCAGGGAAGTTTTTTGGAATTAAAAATCCTATCAAATTTTTTGCAGTTTTAAGGGGATTTGTTAATGCATTTAATCTTTTAATAGAGCAGAAGCCTAGCATAATTTTGTCATTCGGTGGTTATATAGCAGTTCCTATTGTGTTATCTGGGTATATTCTTAAAATACCTAGCGTCACTCACGAGCAAACAGTTGTTACTGGTCTTGCGAACAAGGTTATTTCAAAGTTTGTTAAAAAGATATTTATCTCCTGGGAATCCTCAAGAAGCTCATTTGCAGGCAAAGAAGTTATCTTTACCGGAATTCCTTTGAGGAAAGAGTTATTTAAGGTTAATACAAAAAGTTTTGAGTTTAAAAATAACCTTCCTGTGGTGTGCATAACAGGGGGTAAGCAGGGTTCACATCGCCTGAATGAGATTGTTTTTAGCAAACTTAAGGAAATTTTATCTTTTTGTAACTTAATTCATCAATGCGGAAGCTCTTCGGTTTTTAATGATTTTGAAAATGCAAAGCAGTTGAAATCCTTAACAGTAACTCCGGAAAAACTGGGCGGTGAGTATGTACCTTGTGACTATATTCGTTCGAATGAAATTGGAGAGCTTTTTAGCAAGACCACATTAATGGTAGGGAGGTCAGGAGCTCATTTTGTAAGCGAATTTATTGCCTTGAGAAAGCCTTCGCTTTTAGTGCCTATTCCATGGGTTTCACATAACGAGCAGTACTTGAATGCACTTGTGGCTAAAGAGTCAGGTTTGGCTGAGATACTAGAGGAGAAGGATTTAACAGCAGATAGTTTTGTTTCAGCAGTTAAACAAATGCTTAACAACCTGGGTAAGTATAAACTTGTGGATGAGGCCAAATTTCCTCTGAAAATGGATTCTGCATTTCTAATAGCAAATGAAACCCTTAAAACAATACACACCAATTAACTCAAGGCCAACTTCAAATATAAGAGCTAGCAACCTTAGAAGGTTGTTTTCAAGGTATAGGTTTTGGATTGTAGTCCCACTTAGCATAATTCTTGTCTGGTTAGTAATAGCTTGGTCCGAGTCAGGTGCTGCTGATTCTGTGGCAAAGGTTTCTGAAGTTGAAGTTCATGGTGACGGTAGGTTTGTAAGCGTAGCCGATGTTAATGCTGTTGTTGAAGGGAAGCTTAAAGGAAAGAACATATATTTAATCAAACAGGAGGACGTGCAAAAATTAATTAAATCTAATTTTTTGGCTATTAAGGACGTAGAGGTAATTAAAGAGGGTAGCTCAAAAATAGTCATTAGTATCAAGGAGCGAACCCCAATCGTTATCTTGTCTGTAGGTCAACCAGAAGCCTTCTATTTAACTGATATTGAAGGATATGTCCTTGGGGTGGTTGATCCAACAGAACTTAGATTACCTGTGGTTAAATATAATAAGCCCGATATAAAAATTGGGAGTTTTCTTGAAAAAAGTAAGGTAGATCTGTATGTAAAAATAATAGATGCCCTTAGAACCGAAGATATCAAGGTTTCAACTTTTGTCTCTGATGAGTCCTTTCTGAGTTTTTATACAGAAAACAATGTTCTAGTCTATATTTCTTTTGACAAAGATATACGAACATCTGCTAAACTTCTCAAGGAGGTTTTGCTTAAATTTAAGCTTGAGAACATTATCTTGAAGAAAGTAGATTTAAGATATGATAATGTAGTAGTAGAATATTGATACTTTAATTATGCCCAAAGAAAGATTTGTCACCGGAATTGATGTAGGTTCTTCAAAAATCAGTACAATTGTAGCCAATGTCTCGGAAGGCAGGGTCTCCGTTATTGGAGTGTCCCAAGTACCTTCAAGCGGGATTAAAAGAGGCGTTATTGTTGATATTGACGAAGCTGTTGAGGCAATTGATCAGAGCCTTGAGAGGGCTCAGAGAATGGCTGGTATTTCTATACATTCTGCGTTTGTTACAGTAAGTGGAAGTCACATTGAGTCGTTGAACTCGCACGGTGTTGTTGCCGTTTCGCATCAAGGTGTAGAAATTAGTGCTGACGACATCGCAAGAGTGACAGAGGCAGCACAGGCTATTTCGTTACCATCATCAAGAGAAATAATTCATGTAATTCCAAGAGATTTTATAGTAGATGGGCAAAGCGGCATTAAAGATCCAACTGGGATGAGTGGTGTAAGGTTGGAAGTGGAGACAAATGTTATTACAGGACTTGCTACAAGTATGAGAAACCTTGTTAAGTGTGTATCGCAGGTTGGAGTTGAGGTTGAGGACTTGGTATACACTGGAATTGCATCTAGTGAAGCCATTTTGACTGACACAGAAAAAGAACTTGGAGCTATTCTTGTAGATATTGGAGGGGGAACTACTTCAGTGGTAGTTTTTTCAGAGGGTAGTCCTATATATTCGTCTGTTTTGCCGATTGGAGGGCAACATATCACTTCTGATTTAGCAATTGGACTCAGGGCTTCAATGGAGGCTGCTGAGAAGATAAAGCTCAGACTTTCGATTGAAAAAGATAAGAGGATTTTGGATACAGAAAAAAAGAATGAAGAGCTTGATGTAAGCGAATTTAATCTTGATACTCCAACAATACCCAAAAAGTTCTTGTACGATGTCATTGAAGCAAGGCTTAGCGAAATTTTTAATCTAATTGCTCTTGAAGTAAGAAAAGCTAATCTTTCTGGTAAACTCCCCGCAGGAATGGTAGTTACCGGTGGCGCTGCTCAGACATATGGCGTAGAAAAAGTTGCAAAGCAGGTTTTGAAGGTCCCAGTGAGAGTTGGATACCCAAGAGGAATAACAGGACTTATCGACGAAATTGAAGGCCCAGCGTTTGCTGCAACAGTTGGAGTTGTGTTATATGGCAGTAGACTTGTTAAAGAAAAAAGTTCGGGCTTGTCATTTTCTTCTCCTAAAGGTAAGATTGGTGGCGTAATATCAAAAATTGTTAATTTACTAAAATCTTTTCTGCCCTAAGATTTTTCACTATGCACATAAAACCAGAAATGGAAAGGTATGCAAAAATTAGAGTAGTGGGAATTGGCGGATGCGGTTGCAACGCTTTGAACACTATGATCACCGGGCAGAATATCAACGGAGTTGAATTCATTGCAATCAACACCGATGCTCAGGCTCTTTCTGTAAATCAAGCTCCTGTAAAAATTCCGATCGGTCAGGATTTAACAAAAGGCTTAGGTGCCGGTGCAAATCCTGATATAGGTGAAAAAGCCGCACACGAATCCATCGAGCTTATAAAAGGTCACCTTGAAGGTTCTGACATGGTATTTATCACGGCCGGTATGGGCGGTGGTACAGGTACTGGAGCAGCACCTGTGGTTGCTGAAATAGCAAAGAGTATTGGGGCATTGACTGTTGGTGTAGTAACAAAGCCTTTTACATTTGAAGGTGCAAAGAGAATGCAGAATGCCGAAAAAGGCGTTGCAAACCTAAAAGGTAAGCTTGATGCTCTTATCACAATCCCAAATCAGAAACTTCTTGAAGTTGTAGATAAGAAAATGTCTATGGTTGATGCGTTCAAAGTGTCAGACAGCATTCTTGGTCAGGGAGTTCAGGGAATTTCGGATTTGATTGTCATGCCTGGACTTATCAACGTTGATTTTGCTGATGTTAGAACAATTATGACCGATGCAGGCTCAGCCCTTATGGGTATAGGTAAAGGTACGGGCGAGAATAGAGCTGCAACTGCAGCAAGAGCCGCAATTTCTTCGCCACTTCTTGAGCTTTCAATTGATGGTGCAACTGGAATTCTATTTAATGTCATTGGAGGAGATGACCTTTCAATGCATGAGGTTGATGAGGCTGCAAGAATTATTAGTGACGCCGCAAGTCCAGACGCCAACATCATATTCGGTGCAACAATTGATGAGCACCTGACAGATCAGATTAAGATCACTGTAATTGCAACAGGTTTTGATAACGAAATTCAAAAGCACTATACAAATGCAGTTCAAGCTGTAAAAGAGAAGAAGGAAGAAAAAAAAGAAGAGCCTAAAGCTCCAATTGTTGAACAGCCAAAAAAGGAGGAGAACATTTTTGGTGATGACAGATTTGATATTCCAACTTTCTTGAGAAACAGATAATTGTTGGTAGCAGAATCTACTTATTGTTTGCTAAGCACCTGGTGTGTTGTAATACACTTTGCCAGGTAGTTTATAAGTTTCAATTAAAAATTTAAGATCTTGCCGCACAGCTTTGTTTTGCAATGCTTGTGTCATATCTTTATTTATTTTATTTATGCAGTGGCTGGAAGTAACACCAGTAAATAAAAGCACAGGTTCAAACGGAAAGGTAGCAAAGTATCCAGAGAAGAATAGTAGAATCCATTTAGACGAAAATTCCAGAATTGTTCTTGAAAAAAGGTACCTTAGAAGAGGGGTAGACGGAAAACCAAATGAAACAATTGAGGAGATGTTTGAAAGAATTGCTGTTAATGTGGCAGCGCCAGATGCGTCTTATAGAGATGTAAAGAAAACCGAGATTGAATTTTATAACTTACTCACAGAAAAAAAGTTTTTCCCAAATTCCCCAACATTTACTGGGGCTGGAACACCTCTTGGTCAACTTGCAGCGTGTTTTGTTCTTCCAATAGAAGATGACCTTGGAAAAAACGGAGATGGAATCTTTTCAACGCTTAGGGTTGCTGCGTTAATTCAGCAAGTTGGCGGTGGAAATGGTTTTTCGTTCTCCAGACTGAGGCCAGCTGGAGCACTTGTAAAAACAAGTAACGGAAAAGCAACAGGCCCTGTAGGCTTTCTTAAGGTCTTCGATGCTGCGTTTGGTGAAATAGCTCAGGGAGGCGCAAGAAGAGGTGCTAATATGGCAGTTTTAAGCGTTGAGCACCCAGATATTCGTGAATTCATTAAGTGTAAAGCTGAGGAAGGAAGCATTTCAAACTTTAATATTTCTGTAGGGATAACAGATGAGTTCATGAGAGCTGTTGATTCGGATGGCATGTTCGATTTAAAAAATCCTCATGACGGAAAAGTTTGGGAGACCGTAAAGGCAAGAGAAATTTACGATTTGATTGTTAAATACGCACACAAGAATGGAGAACCTGGAGTTCTTTTCCTTGATGCTGCAAATAGAACAAACCCTGTACCACATCTCTATAAGCTTGAAGCTACAAATCCATGCGGTGAACAGTGGTTAGGACCTTACGAAAACTGTTGTCTTGGTTCAATAAATCTTGCTCAGCACCTTGATGGTCAGGGAAAAGTAGACTGGGAGGAGCTTAGAAAAACAATTGAGCTTTCTACAAGGTTTTTAGACAACGTGGTCACAGCAAATAAGTATGTCCCTTCAGTACCAGAGCTTAGGAATGCAGCTGAAAATGTAAGAAGAATTGGCCTTGGATTTATGGGTCTTGCTGATGCAATGTATTCCATGGGGATCAGATATGGATCACCAGAAGGTTGCGAATTTGCAGCTCAGTTAGCTGAATTTATGAGGTATCACTCCATGGTAACCTCTATTGAGTTAGCAAAAGAGAGAGGTGCTTTTCCTGCAATTAAGGGGAGTATTTACGATGGGCAAGACTTTAAGTGGGAAGCTCCAGAGCCGCTGTCCGAATACGTTCACGACTGGGGAAGGCCACTCCTAAACTGGAATAAGGTTGTGCAGGATATTAAAGAGCACGGTATAAGAAATGGAGCTCAGACAACCGTAGCGCCAACAGGGACTATCTCAACCGTGGCTGGATGTGAAGGCTATGGGTGCGAACCTGTATTTGCTCTTGCTTACCTCAGAAACGTTTATCAAGCGGCAGGGGACTCCAATAAAATGACATTAACATACACAAGTCCGTTGTTTGAGAAGGCACTTAAGGAGGCTGGAATACCTGAAGAGGATCAGAAGAAGATCATAGAAGAGGTTGTAAAAACTGGAAGCTGTCAGCATGTAGAGCTCCTTCCAAAGAAGTTTAGAGATGTGTTTGCAGTTTCACAGGATATTACTCCTGAAGAACATGTACAAACCCAAGCTTCTATTCAGGCGTTTATTGATAACTCATTGTCAAAAACATGCAATTTTCCTGAGGGCGCAACTACCGAGGACGTTGCTGAAGTTTACTTAAATGCTTGGAAGCTTGGATGTAAGGGAATTACAGTCTATGTTACTGGCTCAAGAACTGAGGTAGTGCTTGAAACTCATGATACCAAAAAGAAAAAGGATCAGGGTTCCGATTCAAGTCAAGCCGTAGTTGAGGTTGAGAATGTAATTAATGTAAACGATACACGAGAAAGACCTGAGAGACTTTCCGGAGTTACATACAAAGTCAAAACACCTCAGGGCACTGCATACATAAACGTGACAAAAGATGAAGAAAACAGGCCATTTGAGGTTTTCTTAACAGTAGGAAAGGCAGGAAGTGACGTATCAGGTCTTTCTGAGGCCTTGGGTAGGCTCATGTCAGGTTGGCTTAGGTCGTCAAAAAACCCTGCAGATACAGTGAAAGAGGTCATAACACAGCTTATTGGCATAGGTGGATCAAGCTCGGTTGGATTTGGTCCAAATAGGATCTCAAGCGTGCCTGATGCAGTGGCCAAGATATTTGCGCGAGAATTTGGTATAACTGTAAAGCAGAATGGAAATAACATTGTTGATCCTACCGCTCACCCCCAGGAGGATTCAAGTGTAAAGCACACCAAGTCCAGTGCGTTTGCGCACAGAGACATGTGCCCTGAATGCGGTAACGCAACACTTGTTCTTGAGGAAGGGTGTGCCAAGTGTTACACATGCGGTTTCAGCAGATGTTAAGTTCATTGCTTTAACATGAAAATTTATACTAGGACAGGGGATGGTGGAGAGACTCTTCTTCCGGGAGGCAGAAGAGTCTCAAAAGCCTCATTGATAATAGATGCAGTTGGAAATCTTGATGAGCTAAACTCATTTATTGGGTATATTGTTTCTCACTCAAATTACCCTTCAGTGAATAAGACCCTGTTGACCATACAAAATACTCTTTTCGAAATCGGATCTGAAATTGCTCAAGACCCCAAAAATAAAAACATGGTAAAAAAGTTTAAACTTGGAAAGTCAAAGGTAACTTTTTTGGAAAAGCAGATTGACCTGCTTGATAAAAAACTTCCTACATTAAAGTATTTTATTTTACCAGGAGGTTCTCCAGTTTCGGCCTCATTTCATTTATCTAGAGCCATTTCTAGGAGAGTTGAAAGAAGCGTTGTGCTTTTAGATGAGGTTGATTCAGTAAATCCAAATATAATAATGTATCTGAATCGGTTATCGGATCTTTTGTTTGTCTTTGCAAGATATACTAATATATTAGATGGAAATACAGATGTCATATGGAAGTCAAAAGCGTAAAAGGAAACAATTTAATTGCCCTAGGAATACTAATTATGCTTCTATTTGTTGTAATGAGCATACTTGTTGTAAGAGCCGTTGAAGCAGACCAATTTATAAATAAAAGTAAACCTGTTGATTTTAACTCTCAGAGGTAATAAGCTCGCATTATATGAAGTTTGTAGGTAACTATCAGGAAAAGCAGAATTTTTCGGATCTTGAAAAAAAGGTTCTTGAATATTGGGATATCAATAAAACTTTTGAAAAATCAATTTCCATTAGAGAAAATTCCAAATCCTACAGGTTTTATGATGGCCCTCCTTTTGCAACTGGGCTTCCTCATTATGGGCATTTGTTAGGATCTACAATTAAAGATGTTGTAGGTAGATATTGGACAATGAAGGGTTTCAGGGTCGACCGAGTTTGGGGCTGGGACTGCCATGGTCTTCCAATTGAGAATATGGTTGAGAAACAGCTTGATTTAAAGGGCGGTAAGAAGGGAATAGAAGAGCTTGGGATAGAGAAGTTTAACAAGGCATGTAAAGATTCGGTGCTTGCATATGATAAGGAATGGAGAAGCATAATTAGGCGAATAGGCAGGTGGGTAGACATGGAACACTCCTATAAAACAATGGACAACACATACATGGAGTCCGTTTGGTGGGCATTCAAGACGCTTCACCAGAAGGGTTTGGTGTACGAAGGTAGACACGTGATCCTGTACTGTCCTAGATGCGCTACCCCTCTTTCAAACTTTGAAGTTGCAATGGACAACAGCTACAGAGATGTTGAAGATGACTCCATTTTTATAAAATTCAAGGTAAAAGGCGAAGAAAATACCTATCTTTTGGCTTGGACAACAACTCCTTGGACGCTCCCTGGAAACGTAGGTCTTGCAGTCAAAGAGGATGCCGACTACGTAAAAGTAAAAGTAGGATCAGAGTATTTAATTCTTGCAGAGGCTCGGCTTTCAGTTTTGGATGGGGAATACACAATAGTCAAAAAAATGAAGGGCGAGGAACTTTGTGGAATCGCGTATGAACCTTTATATGACTACTTACCTATAGGTGATAAAAAAGCATATTACGTTGCAAAAGCTTGGTTTGTGAGCATGGATGACGGTTCGGGCATTGTACATACAGCATCAATATATGGAGAAGATGACTATAAGCTTGCCCTTGAAATTGATCTTCCAACAATTCCAATGCTAGATGATACTGGAAGGTTTTTACCGTTTGTTGAAATTGTGCAGGGAAAATCCTTTAAGCAGGCAAATCCCATAATTTTGGAAGATCTCAAAAATAGGAATTTAGCCTACAAAATAGAAAAAGTCACACACTCCTACCCATTTTGTTACAGATGCGAAGCTCCTCTTTACTACAGTGCTTTACCGGCATGGTTTATTAATGTTCAGAAAATGAAGGATAAGCTTATAGCTGAAAACGAAAACATAAACTGGGTCCCTTCGCATTTTAAGCATGGCCAGTTCAAAAATATTTTGACAAGTTCTCCGGACTGGAATGTTTCTAGAAATAGGTTTTGGGGATCTCCAATGCCGATTTGGGTTTGTGAAGATTGTGGATCAAGGGACATCATCGGTTCGGTACAGGAATTAAAAGAGAGAGCTGTTAATCCAGCAAAGGTTGATGGATTAAAGGACTTACATAGACCATACATTGATGAAATCGAACTTAACTGTAAATGTGGTCACGGCGCTATGAAGAGAATACCCGAAGTTTTTGACTGCTGGGTTGAGTCAGCTTCAATGCCTTTTGCAGAGCTTCACTATCCTTTTGAAAATCAAGACATTTTTGAACAAAGATACCCAGCAGACTTTATTGCAGAGTACGTGGGTCAAGTTAGAGCTTGGTTTAACGTTCTTCACAGAGTAGCAGTGGGTCTTTTTGATAAGCCCAGTTTCAAGAATGTTGTTGTTACCGGTGTTTATCTTGGATCAGATGGTAAAAAAATGTCAAAGTCCAAGAAGAATTATCCGGATCCTTCAATGGTCTTTGAGAAGTATGGCGTGGATGCAGTAAGGTTTTATATGATGTCCACAACAGTTATGAAAGGGGAGAATGTCATCTTGCTTGAAAAAGATGTTGATGAAGTTTACAAGAAAGTCATGAACATTTTTTGGAATGTGCACTCTTTCTTAATGATGTATGGTGGTAAAGAAATCAATCCTTCTTTCTCCTCAAAACACGTTATGGACAGATGGGCGGCCTCTCTTACAAACACAACACTTAAAAAGGTCACCGAATTTATGGACGCATATGATGTAGTCTCAGCGTGTAGAGAGGTACAAAGCTACATTGACCTTGTTTCAACTTGGTATTTAAGAAGAAGCAGGGAGAGGTTGAAAGACGATAGAGATACTGTATCAACTCTAGCTAAGGTTATAGAGGTTACTGCACAAATGCTGGCTCCAATAACTCCATTCATGGCAGAAGTTGTTTACAATGAGCTGAAAGCAAAATCGTCTAAGAGTGATGATAAAAATAGTGATTCTTCAGTGCACTTAACGAATTGGCCTGTTTTTGATGCAGGTTTGATCGACTCCGAACTTGAAGTTGAGATGGAAGAAGTTAAAAAAGTTGTTGAAATAGGGCACTCAGAGAGAAAATCAAAGGAAATTAAAGTGAGGCAGCCACTAAGCAAAATCACTGTTTCTCAAAAAGGACTTAAACTTAAGGATGAATTAATTGAAATCCTGAAAGAAGAACTAAACGTTAAGGATGTAGTGATAAAACAGCAGGGTGCTCAGCTTCAAGCAGAGCTTGATACAACAATTACAGAGGAGCTGGAGCTTGAGGGTTTAGCAAGAGATCTAGTGCGTTCAATTCAAGTTTTAAGAAAAGAACTTGGACTCTCCGTGCATGACAAAGTTAATGTTGAGTATGAATCGTCAGAGAAATTAAATAGGGCTGTGTTGGCTTTTGAGGAGTACATCAAACAAAAAGCTTCTGTAAAAGAATTAAAATCGGGTTCTAAATTACAGGTTTTTTAAGTCAAGCATGACAAAATACCTTTCCATAAATTTCTGGCTATTTTTGCCGGCAGTGCTTATCTGTTCGTTAAGTATTTCTGTGCTCTTGTCTCTTAATTCAGATTTAGCCAGAACACAAACCTTTTATGTTCTTTTGGGAATAACTGCCTTTTTTATATTTTCGAATATTAAAATAGATCTTCTTGATTTTTTCAAATTCTATATTTATGCAGGAAACACAGCGCTCCTTATAATAACGCACTTATTTGCAGAGAGTGTAAGAGGCTCCGCTAGATGGCTTTCCTTAGGGCCCTTTAATCTTCAACCCTCGGAAATAGCAAAGCTAACAATTATCCTTACTTTATCAGGCTACTTGGCTTCTTATAAAAAAGAGAAGATGGATATAAAAGGTATTTTGTTCTCTCTAGCAATGTTCCTACCTTTGTTTGCTGCAGTTTTATGGCAACCCGATCTGGGAACTGCTCTTACATTTGTAGCAATATATGTAGTCATGCTTTTTATTCGAAGGTTTGAGCTCAAATACGCTTTGATTGCATTTTTAGCATTTGGCTTATTTTCAAATATTATTTGGCACTCCTTAGCTCCATACCAACAACAGAGGATTCTAGTATTCACAAATCCAAACCTTGACCCTCTAAAAGCTGGATACAATGTACTTCAGTCAAAAATTGCTGTTGGTTCTGGTATGTTTTTTGGAAAAGGCTTTGGCCATGGTACTCAGTCAAAACTCAGGTATCTCCCTGAGTTTCATACGGACTTTATGTTTGCTTCTTATTCCGAAGAGTGGGGCTTTGTTGGCGTTCTTGTCCTTCTCCTTTTTTATTCAATACTTCTTGGTTCAATTATCAAAGTAATTGAAAAAACCAAAACAACTCACGAAACACTAATATGCGTTGGTGTGTTTGCAATGCTCATCTTTCAAATTTTTGTAAACATAGGAATGAATCTAGGAATCATGCCGGTTACAGGAATTCCTCTACCTATGATGTCGTATGGTGGGAGCTCTATGCTCTTAACCTTTTCGTGCCTTGGTATAGTAAACTCTATTTATAATCAGAGAAAATATAATTATGAGTTCTGATCAATCAAATTTTGCCTCAAGAGCAGGCGCAAAACTAGAACACGCTTTAAATCACTTTCAGCTTTTGGTTGAAGGCAAAGTCTGTGCAGATTTTGGAAGTTCAACTGGTGGGTTTGTAGACTGCTTACTGAAAAGGGGTGCAAAAAAGGTTTATTCAGTTGATGTTTCCTACGGAGAACTTGCCTGGACACTTAGAAATGACTCAAGGGTAGTGGTGATGGAACGAACAAATGCCCTTCACGTAACTTTACCCGAACAAGTTGACTTTATTAGCGTTGATGTTGGCTTCACACGGCAGGAGCTTGTTTTGCCTTCTTGTATAAAGAATTTAAAATCTGGTGGAGTTATTGTCTCGCTTCTTAAGCCTCATTACGAAGCAAAGAAGCATCACTTGGTTAAAGGAAAGCTTCCTGACGAAGCGGTTCTTGAAGTTGTTCAGCAGGTTAAACTCCAGATAGAACAAATTCCTGAAATAACACTCAAAGGTGTTGTTGAATCACCAATTAAAGGCGAAAGAGGCAAAAATACTGAATTCTTACTCTTTATTACTAAAACTTGATTTGTTATCATAGCCATACTGTATGCAAACATTTACAAATACACTACTTGTTGAGATAAATAGAAATTCTCTCAGATTACTGACTAGTGACCTAAAATCACTAGAAGTAAGTTTAGACGGCTCTATTGTAAATGATACAAAAATACTTGATAAAGATGGTTTCTTCCAAGCACTTAAGTCGGCATACAAGTCCCTAAATACAAAGCTTACTAAAGTTGTTTTCATAGTTTCCGAAAAAGAAATATACGATAGGTTCTTTGTTGTTAGAAATGACGACACAGATATTTTTGACGGTCTTAAGGCTCAAGCTGTTGAGTTTGTTGGCGGGCCTTTGGATCAAATGTATAACACCTACCAAAAAATGAGCCCGTTTATTTATCAATATGTGGGAATCCCTAAAGATATAATTGATACCTACCTTGAACTGTCTGAAGGTCTTGGTTTAAAACTTGAAGCGATTCTACCTGTATCTTTTATATTTGCACAGTTTGTTGGGTCTTTAAGCCCATTTTTCTTTGTGCATAAGGGAGTAGACGAATCAGCTCTTGTTGCCTCAGAGTATGGTGGAGTTTATTTTTCCGGCACTTATAACTCTTCTGCAGATATGAATGAGAAGACTGCATCTTTAATTAAAGAGCTTTCAACATTCAACAGAGAGAAGCCTGTTACAGATGTGTATTTTGTAGGGGATCCACTTGAGATTTCCGCGCCTTTTGTGGCTCACAAGCTTGATATCCCTTCTCAGGATTCATCAGAGACATTCCCGCAGTTTGAGAGGCTCTTGATGACACATTCAATATTAAAGGCAAGGTATGAGGAAATTGTTGATGCGTACTATAACTTTAGAAATGTACTTCATCTAGAGCTTGGAGCACCAAACAACACTTCAATAGTAAAATACGTTGTACCTTCACTTGCAGTAGTGTCGGTTTTAGTCCTTGGTTTTTTTGGATTTACCTACTTAAGTAAGAACAATACTTCTGCAAAAAAAGAAGATGCTCAGGTTATTGGAGCTTCAGACGCTAAAAAAGATGATGCAGGATCAAAAACTTCCCAGGATGCCCCAAAAGAAGCCACCAAAAGCGCAGTTTTGCTTGACAAATCAGCATTAAAAATTAGAGTCGAAAATGGAGTTGGAGTTGCAGGAATGGCTTCAAAAGCTAAAGCACAAGTTGAAAGCTACGGATATAAAGTTTCCGAGGTAGGCGATGCCGATAAAACTGGATACCAAAAGACTGTCCTTAAGCTTAAAGCAAGTAAAAAAGACTTTTTAGACCTTCTTAAAAAAGATCTTTCCGAAAAATATGATCTTGAGGTTTCACAGGATTTGCCTGAATCTAAAGGCTATGATGTCTTGCTGATCATAGGCAACAAATAATGCGAATTGCAATTGACGCCAGATTTTACGGCGAAGCAGGTCCCGGTAGATATATAAAAAACATCCTCACACACCTTGAAAAGCTGGATACAGTTAATGAATACCTTGTTTTCATGAGGAAAAAGAGCATAGACTCTTACACCCCAACAAATCCAAAATTCAAAAAAATTTTGGCTGATTTTACTTGGTATTCGTTTGAAGAGCAGATTTTTTTTCTTGCTCAAATAATTCTGTTTGGTCCTGATTTATTTTATGTTCCTCACTTTAACGTACCAATTTTTTATCCTGGAAAGATGGTTACTGCAATTCCTGACATCATCATGCATACTTTCAGTACGGAGCAGGGAACAACGCTTCCAAAGCCGTATTACAGATTTAAAAAATTTGTTTATTACTTTGTAGTACTTCTAGCCACACTCAAGTCAAAGAAAGTTATTGTTGCCTCAAAAGCTACCTTACACGATTTTAGGAAAAGCTATCCATTCATAAATGAGAATAAATATATAGTTTGTTATGAGGGTGTGGATCCTGATTTACTTAGGATGCTGTTAGGTGTTGAGTCTGATCCAAAAACCGAGGAATCTACAAAGCAGGTTTTAACAAAGTTTAAAATCACAGGACCGTACCTACTGTATGTTAGCAGTATGTATAAGCATAAAAATGTAGAGAGGCTTGTTGATGCGTTCGAGATCTTAAAAAATAAGTTTGGATATAAAGGACAGCTTGTGTTGGCCGGGAAGAAAGATTTCTTTTCAAAAGCTATTTATGACCAGGTGTGTCGTAAAAATCTATCTGACTTCATTTTGATGCCTGGGGAGGATAGTTATATTACTGATGAGGAGGTCACACTACTCAGAAAAAATGCAGTTGCTTATGTTTTTCCTTCGCTTAAAGAAGGGTTCAGTCTTACTCCGCTAGAAGCTATGGCCTGTAAGCTCCCATGCGCAATTTCAGATATTGAATGCCATAGGGAAATATTTGGTGATTCCGTAGCATTTTTTGATCCAATGAATATAGAGGATATGGCTAGTGTTATGTTCAAGGTTACTCAGGATCCTGAACTTAGGTCTCTGTTAGTGCTAAAGGGGCTTGAATTGGTCGAAAAGTACAAATGGGAAGACTCTGCTCAAATTACATTAGATGTATTCAATAGTTAGACTTTAAGATTGTAAGAATTTCCGTTGCTGATCTTTCCCAGGACATTCCGAGCGCAATGTTACACGCATTTTCAAGTTTACTGTGATCGTACTCCTGAAGCGCTGTTTTTAAGCCTTGTTCAATCGACTCAGCATCGTGCGGATTTACATAGACAGCGTTTTCTTGTGCAAGGTCTTTATACGGCTTTAGATTAGAAATTACTAAAGGCTTTTTTGACGCCATTGCTTCAAGTAAAGGAAGTCCAAAGCCTTCTTCAAGTGATACATTAGCTGTGATGGTGCTTCCTTGGTATAACGGTGCTATATAGCTATCATCTACTCGTCCTGTAAAAATAACCCTGTCTTTTATACCCAGTTTTTCAGGTAGGCTTAGGGTATCTTCTGCTCCCCAGCCGTATTTTCCGCAGATGACTAATGACATGGTAAAGTCAGGATCCCTACAAAGATTTGAAAAGGCAAGAATTAGCCTGTTGTAATTTTTCCTAGGTTGTATTGTAGAGACTGCAAGAATGTACTTATTTTTTATGGAATATTGATTACGTACTGACTCAATCTCCTCCTGAGATGCTTGAGAAAAGAACTTTTTGGAGACGCCTTCTGGCACAATTTTAATTTTTGTTTTATCAACTTTATATAAAATCTGGAGTTTTTCGTTAACGTATCTAGATGGGACAATAATGTTATTTGAATACTTAGCTAATATCTTTAACTGTGTTTCAGGAATGAGTTTTTGAAAAAAACTAAGGTTATTGGATGCGTATTCAAGCCCATGAATCATCAATGTTGGTTTGATACCTAGCGGAAGAAGAAGCATAGGGGCCTTGTGAAAAGGGCAAAAAAGCACATTTGGTTTATCAGTAAGTACTGAAAGTGCTATTTTTGCTTGAGTTCCAAAGAGTCCATTACCCACTTTTTTTAGCGTAACTTTTTTAGAACCTTGCATTTCTGGTGGAATTGACAAAACATTGTCTTCAGATGTATAAATAATGTACTCGCTAGTTGAATCCACCAAAAACATTGATTCAACAAGGTTTTTGACGTAATTTTCTGGACCTGCGTTGTTATTTTGAGTTAAAAAAGTTCCGTCAATAGCTATTTTCATAAGGTTTCTTGCTAAAGTTTACTTTATATAGTATATTTTTGCATGTTCTAAGTATGAATTACGCAATTATTAAGCTTTCCGGTAGCCAGTTCAAGGTTGAGGAAGGTCAAACAATAAAAGTTAATAGACTTGAAAAATTCGAACCAAAGGTATTGATGGCTTCAATTGATGGAGCTCTTAAAATTGGAAATCCATATTTGGACGAAGTAAAAGTTAAGGCCAAGATTGATAGAGAAGAAAAAGGCGATAAAATTACTATTACAAGATTCAAAGCCAAATCTAGATACCATAAAACAAGAGGATTTAGACAAACACTTTCAGTTGTTACAATTACTGACATTTTTGAGGGCGAAGATAAGCCTAAAAAAGCAGTCAAAAAAGAAGAAGCTCCTGTTAAGGAAGCGGTAGAAGTAAAGACTGAGGCTAAGGCAGAAAAAAAGACAGTTAAGCCAAGAGCCAAAAAGGAGGATAAGTAATATATGGCACATAAAAAGGCCGGAGGATCCAAAGCTAAGCAGGGTGGAAATGTAGCAGGTAAAAGACTTGGAATAAAGATTTACGGCGGAGAAGAGATTAAATCAGGAGAGATTATTTTAAGACAAAGAGGAGCTTTGTACAAAGCAGGAGACGGGGTTGGAGTTGGTTCTGACTTCACACTTTACGCATTAAGACCAGGCAAGGTTAAGTTTGGCTTTGTTAATAAGTCAAAGAAGATTGTTTCGGTACTTTAATTATCACAAATAAAATTTAATCTACTTAAGCACTTTGAAGTTTTTTGGTGGCCAAATAACTACTTGGGCTTCGCCAATAATGTCCTTAGCCACAATACATCCAAAATCTCTTGAATCCGTGCTGTGCATTCTGTTGTCCCCTGATAAGAAGTAGCAATCTTTAAGTATTAGTTCGTCACCATCTTTTAAGAACAGTCCTGGGTAGGTCTCCATCTCATCAACCAAAGTTCCGTTCACTGTAAGTTTTCCTTCCAAGATATTAATTTTTTGGCCAGGCAGACCATTAAGTCTTTTTATTAACACATCTTTGGTGTCAGCGCGCCTGAACATGAGAATTTGCCCAGCTTTGTAAGATTTTTTAGAAAAAGGTGTTTTTTTAATAAGAACTAAATCATTATTTTCAAGTACAGGGTACATTGACTCCCCTGAAACAAATCCTGGTTCGTAACACAAAAATGCTACAGCAAGAATTGAAGGTATAAGAAGAAGGAGTAAGAAGAGTTTTTTTAGGGCTTTTTTCAGTTTTCTAACCACCCAAAAATGTTACAATACTCAAAGATAGGGGTCTATAGCTCAGCTGGTTAGAGCGCCTCGTTCACATCGAGGAGGCCATAGGTTCGAATCCTGTTAGACCCACCAATCTACTTATGCCTAATTATTTAGACTTTCCTCTCAATTTTTACTGGGGTGCATCAACGGCAAGTCACCAGGTTGAAGGTGGAAATACCAATGACTGGTCCGAATGGGAAAAATCGCCAGAAAGAAAAAAATCACTTGAAGAAAAAGGCCTTATAGATAAGCACGGCCTAGATAACTTTATTTGCGGCAATGCTTGCAATCACTTTAATCTTTACAAAGAAGATTTTAAGATGGCAAAAGATCTTGGTCACAACGCAACAAGAATATCTATTGAATGGTCAAGGATTGAGCCTGAGGAAGGTAAGTTTTCTGAGGAGGGGCTTAATCACTATAAAAATGTAATTAAGACTTTAAGAGAGCTTGGAATTGAGCCTTTTGTTACCCTTTGGCACTGGCCATTACCACTTTGGCTTAAAGATAAAGGTGGTTGGGGACACTCAGGTATCAAAGGTCTTTTTGCTAGGTATTCGGAAAAGGTTGTATCTGCACTAAGCCCTGATGTTAAGTTCTGGATTACACTTAACGAGCCTGAGATCTACTCTGGGAACTCATATCTTGATGGGAATTGGCCCCCTCAAAAGAAAAATTTGTTTTCATACCTTAATGTCCTCCATAACTTAATTGGAGCTCATAACTTGGCTTATCCTGTAATCAAACAAATAAACCCAAACTCAATGGTAGGTATTGCCAAGAACAACATTTACTTTGAGGCTGCACAAAACAAGTTTTTCAACAGAATCATAAAATCAGTCATGGATTTTTGGTGGAACTTTTATTTTCTAAATAAAATTAGTAAGTGCCAAGATTTTATTGGTCTTAACCACTATTTTCACAACCGAATAGATGGCTGGCTAGGGAAAAATCTTAACGAATGGAAGTCAGATATGGGTTGGGAGCTTTATCCGGAAGCTATTTACCATGTACTCATGGACCTAAAAAGATACAACAAGCCAGTAATAATCACCGAAAACGGACTCGCCGATGCAAAAGACCTTAATCGAGAAAAATTCCTTTCCCAGTCGCTTTTTTATGTTCACAAAGCTATTTCAGATGGTGTGCCTGTATTTGGGTATTTGCACTGGTCTTTGATGGATAATTTTGAATGGGCAGAAGGTTTTTGGCCAAGATTTGGTTTGGTAGAAATTGACTATACTACTTTTGAGAGAAAACCAAGGCCTTCTTCGCAATATTATAAGTCTATTTGTGTTTCAAATACGTTGCCGGTACTTCCATAAAGGTGCTATTTATTCTAATATATCCTAGATGTATAACGATGTGATTGTAAAAACCCAATCTTTTGGGGGATGTGATCTTGATGCAACATTTGATCAAGCACATAATCCTAGAGGTGTTGTGCTGTTTTCTCACAATTCCCACGGTAATAAAGATGACGTTGTATTAACAAACATACAAGCCAATCTTTTTAATCTCAGGTATACAACACTAAGGTACAATTTTCATTTTGTTGCTAAAAAAATTGCTCCCGAGAATGTTAGGCCTGAGGACTTGGTTGAAGATCTTGATTCGGCATATTCATTTATGCTCCAGAAAGTTGTAGTGCCAAATGTTTATCTTATAGGAAGATCTCTAGGTGGCGTTGTATCAGCAAAATTTGCTGTTGAAAACAGACTTAGATGTCCCGTTGTTATTCTAGGTTTTCATCTTGAATCATTTCAAAAAATGATTGATGAACAATTTTTGAAATCGCTTAAATCAAAGTTGTTTGTGCTTCATGGCGCTAAAGATGAGTACAATTCCTCTACTGATGTAAGAAACTATCTTTCCAAGCTTGGACTATCATTTGAGGTTAGGGAGATTGCAGGGGCCTCACATAATCTGCTCTCAGCTGACGAGTCTGTGCGAACTTCTGAAGATGTGCTTGAGGAGGTTGTAACCGATTGCATTGAGTTTGTCTCAACAAACTAGAATGAGCTAAGCCATTTCTACTTAAACTCCTCCCGAATTGCATCCCAATAATCCTTGTACTTCCCATCGTACCCGATAGCCCACATTCCAACTCCCGCCAGTTTTTCGTCTTTGGCAAACCTGAACTTCTTTAAAATTGATTCTTTATTCTCAAAGTACAAAAGCCTACTACTTCCTGTTTCTGAACTTGTGTAAAGAATGTACGGAGTGTTATTTATCTCATCCCACTCCGCTTTGCTGGTGTCAATCGCACTGTTTTCTCTGATCATGGAGTAGTACTGCGCAACGGAAAATCCAATTTGATCATTACCTGGAAGTCTTTTTGCACCTGGTTTTGATTCGGAAACAAGATAGTTAGCACCGTAGTAGGGTACGCCTAGTATTAGCTTTGAAGGAGAAATCTTTTCTTTATACTGAGCTACCGCAGCTCTCACATCAAAGTCGTCAGGGTCAATTTTATTCTTAAGTGGTGCAACAGGGCCAGTAATTTCTGATGTTGGTAGGTGGTAATCATAAGCCATGATAAAAATCCCATCACTTACTTCAGCAAGTGCCACAGGGTCTGTAATTCTTGATCTTTTAAACGAATCTGCAAACGAGGCAACTATGACCTTTGAATCACCAAATTCATCATCCAGCTTTTTATTTACAAACTCTACAAAGTTAGTATAAGAATTTCTGATAATTGGAGTAGTCTGTTCCATGTGCTCAAAATCCAGACTCACATCTTTGATTTTCTTAGAATTGAGCTCTGCTTTAAGGTCCTCTATGAAAGTATCCCAGCATTCTGGGCACTGAAGGAAAGCATCAATCTCATCATCTTTTTGAAGCGAGATTGTTAGAGACATTCTAAGTTTCCAGATTTTTGCATTCTTGACCACTCTGTTTAGAGCCTCTGAGGACTTCCAGTTGTTGTATCCTGGGTCTGTTTCGCCATTTTCATTTACTTTTTTTATGGTTCCATTGCTGTTTATAGATAGGCTGAAATATGAGATATCAGTTAGTTTGTCGTATTCAATGTGCTCAGCTTCGGAAAGTACCCAATATGGCAGGTATCCATAAACTACCTTGTTAAGAGGGGAGCTAAATAGTGCATTTACAACCTGAATTGTGTCTCCTAATGGGGAGGATACATAAGCTTCACGGGCCTTAACTGACAGGCTAAAAAGTGCAATCCCAAGAATAAGGTTAATTGTCAGGATATAAAGTATAATACGCTTGAGACCAAAGAATTTTCTCACTTGGGTATTTTAACAGAGATGAAAAAGATTCTTATCATTTCACTAATTATTTTAATAATTTCAGGAAGCTTGGGTTTCATTTTCTATTCTAAAATTAAAAAGACAGCGCAGCTTCCAAAACAAGATCAAAACGGCTCCATTAACGAAGCGAGCATTCGGTTTATTACCCCGAGTGGTCTAAAATTTGAGGAATCAAAGTGTCTTATAAGCGATAGCATTTCCTTCAAAAAATATGAAGACAGGCAGATTACTGAAGTTCCTCAGAAAAACCTTGGTTACCCAAACAATAAATTTGGTTTGTACATATACTCAACTAAAGATTTTATTAAGACAGCTGATGCTCTTGTGAATTCTAACGGAGGGGACTGGGGATATGTTTTGATTCCATATAATGTTAAGGATTATGACGACTCAAAGTGGAAGGACGTTTTTGAGTTATTAGCAAAAAAGCACTTAATTCCTGTTATTCAGCTATGGGATGTGGATCCAAAGGAATACAAATTTCAAACAAGGTCATCAGCCAAGTTTTTAAATAAGTTTGCATGGCCAACAAAAGCTAAGTATATAAGTGCTTATAATGAAATGAACGATTCAAGATTTTGGAATGGGGACGCGAATCCAGAAGAATACTCTGACATATTAAAGTACACAATTGAAAGCTTTAAATCGGAGGATGAGAATTTTTTTGTAATGAACGGGGCGTTTAATACTACCGCGCCAAACGGAAATGGTTACATTGATCAGGAGGCTTTTATGGTTAGGATGAATGTAAGAAATCCTGGAATTTTTGACATGCTTGATGGCTGGGCAAGTCACCCATACCCTCAGCCTCACTACCTTGGAAAACCTGAGGATACTGGTAGAGGATCTATTAAAGGATACGAATGGGAATTAGAACTACTTAAAAGAAGATTTGAGGTTAAAAAGGATATGCCAGTATTTATTACTGAGACAGGTTGGCCACATAAAGAAGGGGAGGCAGGGAACGCTAATTACTACACTTCTGATATTGTTGCTGAATACATTAAAAAAGCTTTTGTTGATGTTTGGCTTAAGGACGACAGGGTAGTAGCCGTTATGCCATTTACCGTTTATTATGACCCACCTTTTGATCACTTTTCATGGATCAAAAAAGATGGAGGTGTTTATCCACAGTTTGATGTAATCAAAGCCTTGAGAAAGACTGCGGGAAGACCTCCCGTACTAAAGGAGGTTGAAAAAGAGCTTTCTACGTGTGACTAAAATCCAAAGTAAAGATTTCCATATTCAGCTATAATATTTACGTGTCTGAAACAAAGGCCGTAGCAAAAAATACAGTTTTTCAGTTCCTTGGCAAAGTAGTTACAATGGCTATCTCTATGGCTGTTACTGCAACATTAACAAGGAATTACGGTGTTGAGGGGTATGGGATTTTTAGCTTGATTGTTGGATTTCCAGCTCTTTTTTATATAATTTCCGATTTTGGGTTTAACGCTATTGCCACAAGAGATTTGTCTGTTAAGGAGTCTCAAATAAATGAGTATTTAGGAAATATTATTTTAATCAGGCTTATAATATCGGCATTTCTGATACTTTTAGCAGGAGGAATTCTCTATTTTTTCAACTACCCTCTTCAGGTTAAATTCGGAATCTTAATTGGCCTTTTCACAATACTTACAACTGCCCTATATTCGACATCAAATATAGGTTTTCAGGTTAAATTAAGGTACGACCTTTCAAATATTGCCAACTCCGTAGGAACGCTAATTGTACCAATTGTTATTGCACTTATGATTTTTTATAAAACTCCTGTGTTTTATATTGGTCTAGCAAATGTCTTGTCGGGTTTTGCCACAGTTTTACTTTGTTACTACATGCTTTCAAAGCTTGGAATTTATCCAAAGTTCTCATATAACAGTAAGCTTGTGTCTAGTCTGGTAAGAAGTTCGTTTCCAATAGGTTTGATGTTTATTTTTAGCCAGATTAATTTTAAAGCTGATTCGATTATGCTTTCAGTTTTGCCACTTCCTGGAGAGCTTGGACTTTCAAATATTCAGGCAGTTGGAGTTTATGGGCTTCCTTACAAAATATTTGAAGTTGCACTTGTAGTCCCAACGTTTTTTATGAATTCAGTGTACCCAATAATGGTTAGGCATCTTGCTCATAGCAAAGAAAAGCTTTTAAGGACTTTTAAAAAAGTAATGCTAACCCTTTTTATAGCCGGTGGGCTTTGCGGTTTGGTTGGAATTCTGTTTTCGGATTTTGCAATTTCTGTCCTTGGGGGCTCAGGTTTTGGCCCTTCAGTGGATGTACTAAAAATTTTACTTGGGTTTATGTTCATTTTTTATCTAACTCAGCCGATTGCATGGCTTATTGTGACTTTAGGTGGGCAAAAATACCTTCCCTATATTTATTTTATTGCCTCAGTTGTTAATTTGAGCCTAAACTATATACTTATCCCAAGATATTCGTTTTTTGCCAGCGCAAATATAACCTGGATTAGCGAATTAGTAATATTGGTTCTTTTAAGCCTGACTGCCCGAAAGCTTGTTTCTAAATAATGCTTACATTTTCTGTAATTATTCCTACATTCAATAGGCGGGAGAAGCTTTTGACGTGCCTTGATTCGTTATATGATCAGACTTTTTCAAGCAGTAAGTTTGAGATTGTTGTTGTAGACGACGCCTCAACTGACGGGACATATGAGGAACTTTCAAGCCATAAAATCACGCTCTTAAAATGTAAAAAACATCTTGGTAGGTCAAAAGCCAGAAACTTTGGGGCTGATAATGCTTCTGGAAAATATCTTGTTTTTACGGATTCTGATTGTATAGCACCTAAAAATTGGCTTGAGAAACTTGAGCAAGCCTATCAAACTGATGAGCCAGGAATTGCAGGAGCAGGTGGAAATGTTATTAACAAGAGTACATCGATTTTTGGCCGGTATGAAAAGCACGTTTTTGCAAAATATGTAAAATCAAATAAGTCGTATGTAAGCATAGACAGAGACGAAGCACCCTTTGCCCTTGGCAACATGTCATACCTTAGAAGCGCATTTTTGAATGTTGGAGGCTTTAATGAAAAAATTCCAGATTTTGTGTCACATGAAGATGCTGACCTTAAAGAAAGGCTGATTAAACTTAGAAAAAAGTTTGTTTATATTCCAGTTTCTATAATCCACAATCACGATTTTGGACTTCTAAATTTTATTAGCCAGAGCTTGCAACGAGGAGCAGGGATGCTTCTTGATTCCAAGAAAAAGGGAAAGCTTCAGTCTAGACTTTCTATACTTCTGAGAATTCTTGTTTCTCCCTACTACCTAATCAAAAGTTTGGTTGAGTTTAAATTTGATCTTGGGATGGCTTTTTGTGACACCATTTTTTATTTTTTTAGAAATGTTGGAAAGCTCAAGTATTATTCTAAAGTAGAGCGAATAAAAATCTGATATGAAAACTCTCATTTTTATTGACCACGGGACTGTTTTAGGCGGTGCTCAGCTTGTTCTGGTAAATTATCTTAAGTACTTTGATAAGAAAAAGTTTAGGTGCGTGGTGATTTGTTCTGGCGACAATCCGAATGTGATAAGTAGGTTTGAACAGTTTGCCGATAAGGTTTATTCCGTACCCTTTGAAAGGCTTAAAATTAACTCACCTTTAGCATTATTTAGATTCGTAAAATCAGTGATTGCCGTGATTAACATAATTTACCTTGAGGGCGGGGATACGCTTCTGTTGAATACCGAAAGGGCAGTATATGTTGGAACAGTGGCAGGCATTATCACAGGAACAAAAATAGTTTGGTTTATCAGGGATTTTTGTTATAACAGATTTTTACTTAATCTTTTAAGTCGTTTTTCGTCAAAGATTTATTTTGTCTCAAGTGCCATTAAGAAGTTTTACTCTGGGAACGTTCTTCAAAAGGGAGAAGTGCTTTTTGTATCTTCGGATATGAATAAGAAAGTTGAAGGTGTAAGTAAGAAAGATGTTAATCAGTTTAAGAAATCACTTGGAATTACAAATGAGTTTGTTGCTGGGTATATAGGAAGGCTTGCAGAGTGGAAAGGTTACAAGGTTTTGGAGACTGCTGCTCTAGAGCATTTTCAGGGAAGTCTTGTGTGTCTGATTGTTGGTGATGCACCAAGCAAAAAAGTACTGTACTCAAAAAATAGAAAAGTTAGAGTAATTTACACTGGATTTATTGATAGAGTGGAGCTAGTGCTTTCAGTTCTTGATACATTTGTGCACCCTGCTGTTGAGCCAGAACCATATGCAACAGGACTAGTTGAGGCAATGCAAGCCAGAGTTCCAGTTATTGCTACAAATCTAGGCGGGACCCCTGAAATTATTCAAAACATGAAGACGGGTATCTTAGTAGAACCAAATGACCCTAAAATTATTTCAGAGAAGATCAAACTTCTGAGTGGCGATAAAGAACTTTGTGATTCTATTTCTAGGCTTGCTTATGCCCAGGTAACTAAGCACAATATGATAGGGGATGAGGTTAAGAGAATTGAGTCCTTACTATGAAAAAAGCGCTTTTTTATTTGCTTTCAACATGTTTTTTGTTTTCAAGCTTTGGTTTTTTTGCACTTTTGCCCTTTAGCCCTGGAGGGGCTAAGGTTTATGCATTTGACATTTTGGTGGCTCTTTTTTGTCTAGTTGGGGTTATCTACTTATTTCTAATGAAGAGGGTATTTTTGCCCATTTATTCGATTTTTGCAGTTTTATTCATTATTTTTGCAACTGTTTCTCTTTTGTTAAGGTTTGGGGACCTCACAATAAGCCAGCTACTAGTCTCCGCTTCTTATTTAATAAGACTTGCAATGTATTTTGTACTGTCTTCAGTGGTTTACAACTTGTTTAATAAGGATCCAAAATCTACAAAAATGATTGTAGGCGTAATGCTTGCAAGCTCAATCTTTATTGCAGTCTCAGGATTTATACAGCTTTTTGTCATACCAGATTTTAGAGTCTTACCTAGAGAGCAGGGCTGGGATCCTCACATAAATAGGCTAGCGTCTACATTTTTTGATCCAAATTTTGCAGGAGGCTACCTTGTCCTTGGGCTAATTCTTGCAGTATGTATGTACATTTTTGAGGGTTCAAAGTCAAAAACCTATTTACCTGTTGCAATAATGACTCTTCTAGTTGCGTTGATTCTAACGTTTTCAAGAAGTTCTTGGCTCATGTTCTCGGTTGTTGTATTTATTCTTGGAATTTTTAAATCAAGAAAGCTTTTAGTTCTTACTTTAATACTCATGTTTTTAACCTATTACCTTGTGCCGAGAGCTCAGACAAGGCTTTCCGGGGTGACTGACCCTTCGGATTCGGCTGCCTTAAGACTAAAGTCTTGGGAGAACGCCTTAACAATTTCAAAAGATAGTCTTGGCACGGGGGTTGGGTTTAATGCTTACAGGTATGCTCAAGCGGATTACGGTTATTTTGACTACAGGGACGATTCTGGAGGGAACGCCGGTGCAGGAGCGGATTCAAGTTTACTCCTAGTTTTAGCTACAACAGGAATTCCAGGACTTATGCTTTTTGTTTTTCAGTACTTAAGTCTTTTTTTGAATGGTGCAAAAGGTTGGCTTCACAAAAAATCATATTTATCACCAGCTCTTCTGATTTCTGTATGCGCGCTGTTTGTGCATTCACAGTTTGTGAATTCAATATTTTATCCTCAGTTTTTATTGTGGATTGCAGTTTTATCAGCTTTATCTTTTTTTGAAGTTGACCTTAACGGATGATGTTGCTTCATTACCGGCTTTATCTATTGCGGTAATAATAATTCTATTCTCACCGCTTTTAAGGCTTATTAGTGTTTCGAATCTTCCTTCCGTATCAACAACAGTGAGGTTTGAATTTACTTTTACTGTAGCTTCTTCATTAACTTTACCTGATACCTGAGTTCTGCTGTCTACGCTTTGAATCTCCTGATCGTTGGCTGGCTTTTCAATTGAGATTTCTGGTTTTTTTGTATCCAAACTTACAAATAATGTGTCTGATTTTTCTGATTCGTCTTTTCCTTCCGAAGTAGCTTTTACAAAAATGATGTTTTGCCCATCAAGGAGTTCAAGATCTGAAAAAGTGAATTTGCCGTCATTATCAGCTTTAGTTGATCCAGCTTCAGGACCGTTCACAAAGATTTTTACTTGCGAATTTCCTTCGGCATACCCGCTAAGTGATATTTTTTTGTTTTTAGTAGATGTGCTTGTATCAACAAAAGAAGGTTTTGGAGTTTGAGACTTTGTAACCTCAACTTTTTTGAATCTTTCTAACGAAAGGTAACCAAATATTGAGAATATTTTTGGACCAAAGAATTGAAGACCACCAAGAGTTATGACCAAAACCAAAATGATTCCAACAATTGATTTTATTAGTCTTTTAAAAAGAACTATATCATCATCAACTGTGTTATTAAATTTTGCTCTTGCGCTCCTTGGTTTGTAGTCTTTGATCATTTGAGTCAATTGTGTCAGGAAACTCAATTTCTGCCAAGTGGCTGGCCACATTTATTAAATTAGTATTTATTGTTATATTTATCAAGTGAACAAGGCTAAAAGACTTCAAAAGCTAGCTGAACAGAACAATGTAAACAAGCCTGTTGGGAATGGCGATATATCCAATTTCAATAGCTTTAGTTGTCTTGTTAACGCCTTTAAGATTCATAAGATTAAGATTTTGATACTAGCTGTGGTCACAGCATTAGCATACTGCAATTCACTTTTTGGCGAATTTCTGTCAGACGATCTCACAGCCATAGTAGGCTATAAAGATCTTTCAAATATTGGACTTCAGGTTCAAACCCTTTACATTCAAAAAATTATTCAGTCACTGATTTTAAACATTTTTGGTCTCAATACATTTCCATTTCACTTACTTTCTGTATTACTGCACATTTTTGCAGTAATCTGCTTTTTTGCCTTATTAACACTATTGTTTACCCCACAAGTAGCCTTCTACTCATCGCTTATCTTTGCGTTATACCCTGTCAACGTAGAATCAGTATCATGGATTTCGGGAGTCAATTACATTTACATGGCAATTGTTCTTTACCTAACCCTAATTTTTTATTTGCTATATAAGAAAAGCTCAAAGTCAAAATATCTTTATGTCTCAATGTCAATTTGGGTATTTTCTTTAGTCACAATTCGTAGCCCGTGGTTAATTTCATTTCCGGTCATATTAGCTCTTTTAGCGTTCTTTGAGGCAAAAAAAGTGCATTTTGATAAAGTATTCGTCATCTATTTTCTCCCTTTATTCGGATTAGCCTTTTCGCTTTACCATGACTACGCAACAAGAGTTACTGTACTTCAGTCGCTAGGCGCAGGGGAGTCACAACAAGGCACGTACTTTTTAAGAATATTTAATTCGTACTATAAATTTTTGGAGCTATTATTATTTCCGTTCTTTCTCACCTTATATCACGAAGGGGAGGAGATTTCCTTTTTTTATCAAATGTTTATGTATGCTTTATGTGCGTTTTCAATTGCCCTTGTTATTTATTTAGTAAAAAAGAAAAATTTTTATTCAGTTTTTTATCTCATCTCAATAGTCTCACTGGCACCACTTTTTAGCCCTGTTCAGGTTGCCTGGGTTGCAACAGAGCGGTATTTGTACGTTGCTTCTTCGTTTTTTGCATTGACGCTAGTTTTGTTTGTTCAATACCTATCCAAAAAATATAAAAAGGAATTCTTTACTTGGGTACTAATTCTAATTTGTATAATTTTTGGAACTAGAGTTTTAACAAGAAATATTGATTGGCAAAACTTTAAGAACTTCTCTATAGCCACTGTTGCGGTATCCCCAAACAGTCCTCAAGCGCTCAATGCCCTAGGAAATATGTATTTTATAGAAGGTGACATGCAAAAAAGCACAGATGCGTTTGAAAAATCAATTAGTTTTTATCCTGAGTATGCAAATGCAATCCATAATTTAGGCAGAAATTATTATTTACTCGAAAGGCTTGATGACTCCGAAAAAGCTTTTAGAAGAGCGCTAGAATTGAACCCACAAATGTATCAATCTATGGCTGGTCTTGGAATAATTGAACTTAGGAAGGGAAACAGACAAGAAGCTTTGAGGTATGCAGAGGAGGCATTAAAGATAGACCCTCAGAATGAAATGGCTTTGAAATTGAAAAAATTAATTCTAACTGGACAGTTTAATTAAGTGCCCGCTGTTAAATAACTTTTATGGAGCCTCTTGTCAGAATCGAACTGACGTCTGCGGTTTACGATACCGCAGCTTTACCACTAAGCTAAAGAGGCAATTTCAAAGCGATTATATCAGGAAATACCTTCTCTAAATATTTAGTATAATACAGTTGATGCACTCCAAGCTCATACTTTTTGACATTGACTACACTCTTTTTGATGCACAAAAATATAGAGTTCTCAGAAACCAAAATATTTCCAAGCATTTTAATCTGGACTTGGAACAAGTGAAGATTGCAGGGGACGACTATGCAGAAAGCATAGGCCACAGATTAAATTTTACAGCTTCTGGCCACGCAGATTATTTGGGAGAAAGATTTGGAATACACGGTACTGAAATACTGAATTTTGTGTTTTCCGAGCCAAGTCACTTCAAAGAGGCTCTATATCCTGATGTAATTCCTGCATTTAAAGACTTAAAGCAAAGAGGATTAATACTTGGGATATTTTCCGAAGGGCACATAGAAAACCAACAAAACAAGCTTAAACATACTGGAGTACTAGAGTTTCTGGATTCTTCCCAGATTTACCTTTTTGAACGAAAAATGAGACCTGAAAACTTGGCTCAAATTCCTAAGGAGGCTTTGATAGTGGATGACAATCAAGAAATTGTAAGTGAACTTTCTGATCTTAATTATTATGCTACTGCTATTAACAGAAGTGTAGGCGATACTCTACTTTCCATAAATTACAAACTTGCATAGAGATCTACTTTATATCCATCAGGATCAACTAAAATTGCGTATCTTTGTCCCCAGAAGGCATCCCACGGTTCCTTTTCGACCTCAAAGCCAGCGTCCTTTATAGCGTTTGCAACTTTGTTAACTTCTTCAGAACTTTCATATTCAATTGCAAAAACCGAATGGTTTGCAGGGGTGGGGCTCTTTCCAGTCACATCAAGAAGCATTTGAAACGAATCAATCATGAGCTTTGCAGAACCCTCTTTAGGAAGAGATTCTATGTGATATTCATCCTTACCCAGCTCAGGAAATTTAATACCAAGAAGACTATAAAATTGAACTGTCTTAGGGATGTTTGTTGAGGCCACACCAACAGCATTTATTTTCATAATAAAATTATATCAAGCCGTGCAAATTTGGAATAAAATGCGAATATGGACTTCCCAACAAAGCTACTTTTACAAAGGACACCTTTAAATTCTGAATTAAAAGATCTTCTTGACGATGTTAAAAGAAACCTTCCTGAGCTAGGAAACTTGCTTAAAGTTGAGCCAATTCTAGAAGGTTATGAGGACGCCAACTTTTTGGTGGAAAGTAATAAAGGCAAATTTGTACTTAAGGTCTTTTCTAAAGGAAGGCCAGAAGCTTTTATTAAAGACTATAAAAATGTACTTCTTGAACTTAAAAATGCAAATATCCCATCTCTTGAACTAGTAGGGCCAGAGGAACAGCTATTTAATTTTGAAGACGGCAGTGCAAAAGTCTGGTATTTTGTCACAAAGTTTTTTGATGGATTTAATTTTTCAGATAGGCAGCCTTCAGTTACTGATCTTGAGGAGACAGCCACAATATTGGCAAAATTAAATAGCATTCAATTAAGAGTTAGTGGGGATTATGACTCCTGGGGAAATAAAAACTTGGTTAAAGAATTTGAGGCTTCAAAGGGAAATTTGAGCAGCGAGGTCCTAGCTCTGGTTGAGCCAGTAGTGAGTGCTGTAGCTACTATTAATTTTGAGGGATTTTCCGAATCACTGATTCACGGTGATATGCAGAAAAAGCATGTTTTGAGAAATATGAGAGGGGAATATTGCATCATAGATTTTGGTTGTATGGCTTATGACAAAAGAGTTTACGAGCTTTCTACCTACCTTGCGTGGTTTGTATATGACGAATTAACAATGATGAGAAGAGATGAGCTCTTTAATATTGTTCTTGATTCGTATACAAAAATTGTTCCGCTATGTAAAAATGAAATTGAATCCTTGGATACATTAACCAAGGCTTCATATGCATCGTATTTTATGAAAACTTGGCTTTTAATTGCGAATGGGGATACAAGCCCTGAAACCAAAGTTTGGCATGAATCCTCAAAGAGGTTGTTAATAGCTTTTGAGTAGGTTAAACGCGCTTATATACAAGTTTTGTGATGAGAGTACTATGCGCTTATGATAGGATTTGTTGGAAACATAGAAAAACTAACTCTAGATAATTCCAATTTTAGAAAAGTTATTTTCACAGGACAGCATGCTCAGCTGGTGCTTATGAGCTTAAAACCGAATGAGGACATAGGCATGGAGACTCATGAAATAGTTGATCAGTTCATTCGAATTGAAAAAGGTAAAGGCAAACTTATTTTAGATGGAAAAGAACACTTAGTTGAGGACGGAAGTGCGTTTATAATACCTGCAGGATCAAAGCATAACGTGATTAATTTGTCTTCAGACGAACCTCTTAAAATCTACACTGTTTATTCGCCTCCTCATCATAAAGACAAAGTTACTCATAAGACAAAGAATGAGGCAGAAGTAGACACAAAAGACCACATTTAATTTATTAATTACCTTTGAATCAGGTGCTAAAATCAGTATATGAAAAAGTCAAAAGTTTTTATCATAGTTATTTTAGTTGTTATCTTTCTTTCAGTACTCACACTTTTAACTTATAAACCTGTCAATGAAAATAAGGCTTTAGAGCCTCAGCCAGTAGCCAAAGTGACTGCAACGTCTGCTCAGTTTTCTGATGGAGCTACTACCATTGAAGCAATGTTTAATTCTGATAGCACAGTTACTTTTAACCATTCGATTACTGGATTAGTTACGTTACCGATTGCAGTTTCTGGAAGTGGTGCAAGGTACGCAAATTCAGATCAAAGTTTAGTTTTTTGGGAACACCAAGGGGAAGTAACAATTACCAAAGATGGAAACCAAGTTTTTAAGGGAAAAATAATAAAGCCTGAAGAAGTAACTAAAGTACTTACAGAAGCTGAAGCCAGAGAAATTGCCGAAAAATCATGCATAAAGGGAGGTGAATCGATCTCAGCTGGTTCCTATAATGAAAATTCAAAAACATGGTGGTTTGATGCCAACCTAAACAGCACGAACAAAGGTTGCCATCCTGCTTGTGTGGTAAGTGAAGACACCAAGACTTCGGAAATTAATTGGAGATGTACAGGTGCAGAGATAAAAAATTAGCAATATAATAATCACTGTGGAAATTGTTAGAGCAAAAACACAGGATGGATATCACTTCTCAGGGCTTTTAAGCAGAGCTGAAGATTCAAAAAGAATTATCATTCATATTCATGGAATGGCTGGTAGCGTTGTTCTAAACAAGTACTATTCTGATATGCATGAAAGCTATGTTAAAAATGGTATTTCTTTTTTGGTAGGTGAGCACAGGGGAACAGGAACTATTTCTGCTTTTGTGCATGACACAACAGAAGGGATTTGTGGGAACGCTTTTGAAAAGTTTGAGGATTGTGTTTTTGATATTCAGGCATGGGTAGATTACGCAAGAGATCTGGGATTTGAAGAAGTATGGCTTCAAGCCCATAGTCTTGGACCTTCCAAAGTTGCTTATTATTTAAGTTCTGTAAAAAACCACGGAATAAAGGGCGCTGTGCTGATTAGCCCCGCAGATATGCTAGGGCTTGTTAAAGTAGGTAGTGGAAAAAAGGACTTTGATTTAATGTATCCAGAAGCTAAAAGATTGCAACATGACGGCAGAGGGGATGTACTATTGAGCACTAAATTGTGGGGAGACGGGATGCTTTCGGCAAATACATTCTTAAATTTTTTTGAAGAGGGATCAAAAGCTGCAATTTTTAATTTTCATGATAATAAAAATTGGGATACCGTGGGCAAAATAGATATTCCTGTAATTGCATTTACAGGTACAGAGGACACAGCGATTTATCCCGTGATGGATCCCTATAAGGCAATGGAAAAGCTTAAATCCGAACTTAAAAGCTCTCCTAAAGTCCAAATGATTGTCTATGAAGGGGCTAATCATAGTTTTGACGGGTTTGGTGAGAAGATATCGGATGCTGTGATATCATTTATTTTATGAAAAATATAAATCCTGTTTGCCATTTTGAAATGCCTTACCAAGATAAAGATAGGGTTTCTGACTTTTATAACAAGGCATTTGGTTGGAAAATGAATAAGTTTGGTGAGGAGATGGGAAATTATATTACAGCTCATACCACCGAAACTGATGAGAATAACATGGTTAAAACTCCAGGGAATATTAATGGAGGATTTTTTCCTATCAAGCCTGATTGGCCGGCACAATACCCATCAGTTGTTATTGCTGTTGAAGATGTTAAGGAGTCTATGGATCAAGTGACTAAGGCCGGGGGAAAAGTTCTTGGGGAGCCAATGGAAATTCCAGCAGTAGGCCTGTACGTTTCATTTCTTGATACCGAAGGTAACCGAGTTAGTTTGCTTCAACCTAAGAGATAAGCTGGAGCGGGAGATGCACTTTTATTTGAACCACTTCTCCTACAAGTATTAGCTCATTTTACAAGGCTTAGAGATGTGTATCAACCAGAGGAAAAGGAGGATCTATATGTGTAAATCTCTCCTTTTTGATGAAAAGACCTTTTACGCTACCTTTTTGGCCGATTTAGAGCATGCCAAACACGAAGTTATTATTGAAAGCCCATTTATAACCACAGAACGAATGAATTCTCTCTGGCCGAGCTTAGTTAGGCTAGTTAACCGTGGTGTAGAAGTCTATATCGTAACAAGAGACCCCTTAGAGCACTCAGATGGGTACGAAGTACAGTCTGAATTTGAGATACAGCGTCTAGAAGCAAATGGAGTGCATGTGTTTATTTGTGTAGGTAATCATCATAGGAAACTCGCGATCCTTGATCGGCGCGTATTATGGGAAGGAAGTCTTAATATCCTCTCTCAAATAACTAGTCGGGAGATTATGAGACGGATTGACTCAAAAGATAGTGCTCTAGAGTGTTTTGAGTTTATTGGTTACAGTAAATATATTTCTAGTTCAAAGTTTGGATAGAAAGAAGGTGATCAGATATAATGCAAATCATGAACAAAACAAATGATAATCTTAAAAATTTAAAAGAATTAGCAGACCTTAAGGTTTGGGATTCAATGGCAGAGCTTTTGGGAAATAAGTCTATTGCTGAAGAATTTAGAAGTATTTCACCTGAAGCATATGAATTTGCCTTTGATGAAGAAAATCATGAACAGCTTGTAGAATCAGCCCTAACAAGTCTAAGGCAAAAAGATCCTAAGGCTACGCTTGAACAAGCAGAGGCTGTAGCTGGAATGCTTCAGATTTTTGCCAAAATAATGGTTGCTGAACTTAAAGCAAAACAGTCAGAAAAGCAAGCAAATTAGAAGATCTTTATCTCGATTTTAAGAACTCTGGCTATATTTTGGAGCTTAGTAAAGGATGGATTTACTTCATCCCTTTCAATCATAGCGTAGTAGTTAACAGTCATTTTGGCTTTAATAGCGACATCAGCTTGAGTTAAGCCTAGTTTCTCACGCGCTTGTTTAAATTTGTTCCCTAGTTGTTTTAGTGATCCCATAAACTTAACTCCATGGAAATTATACCCCTTTTAGGGTATAGCGTGAATTATCCCAAACAAAGCTAAATTGATGTGGCCGCTAGTGGAGGTAATTGAACTGGATCTCTTTTTTTTCGAGAATACCCTTACTTTCAAAGTCTCTAATCACTATACATATTATTTTTGCATAGCCTTTTTCTTTAAATAAGTACTAAGAGTTATAGTGGTCACTCATAATAAAATCCTCGTTCTCAGGTTACACATGAAGTGGTGGAGTGCATTTCTATTCAAGATCATCACTGTAAGCTTGAAATCTTACTTAAATGACTCATTTGAAATCTAATGTGGGTTTAGTATTTTTGTGCTGAAATCATGGCGCCCCTCACAAGAATTTCTCCCAAAATTTGCCTTTTTTTGCAGTTAGATAAGCATTTAGTCTTTGGGAGCGTGATCTCCCCCAAACTTGGTTGTAACATTGGATATATCAATAGGCGTACTTATAGTGAAATTACATAGCTTGAAACATAGATCGAAAATGGAAAAACTAAGGAATTCGGACTTTTACCCTATCCCACCCCACGCACACTTTTCGGCTATCTATAATGTAGCATTCCACAAAATGTGTACCTGTATATAAAGTTGATTCAACTTTTTTCCGTTTGCCACGGTCATGTGTAATCTCTCCTCTTTGTTGACCGATTCTCGTCGCTTCTTTTCCAGTATTCTTTACTTTCCACATTACCGAATATGGTTCCGGCACATTACACTTGGTAATCCCAAAAACTAATTCAGCCTTTTTCTTAATCAGGGGCACTCTGCTTATAAGAGTAGGCCGGAATCCGTTCTGAGTGGCTGTTGCGTCTATCTTTACAGTGTAATCGTGGTCTTCAAAAGAAATTCCAAAATCTCTTTTTAAATATTGTTCATTTGGGGCAATGAATAGACCAATGAACTCGACAATTTTGGAAAGATCAAACGTCGTACTTTTTTCAGACTTCGGAAATTCGTCACCGAATACGGCATTCCATAAATGTATCGATGCATCTATGTTTGTTGATCCAAGTGCCTCTTGAGCAATTGCTAAGGTATCGTTCACTGCATCCATAAAATGCACAAACTCTCCCAGTGTCATACTAGTTTTTAGTGTTTCCCCAGGTAATCCAACATCGTCTATAGCCGGAACTTCAGTCATGTTTTCGTAATTGAAAAACTTCTTACTTATTCCTTGTAGCACAGTCACGAAATGCTCAGCATAGGTTTTTTTACTAGGGTCAAATACATCTCCTGTAAGCATCTCTAACCAAAAACCCTTTGGTTTTGCTTTTTCATCTTCTGATTGAAATTTCCACCAGTGTTTCATTATTTTCACAAGTGGAACGAACATGCCTTTTCCATGTTTGTCGTCGTTCATGGTGGATGTATATTCTAGGTGCGCCTTCGGGTGGGTATAGACCCAAGTGTCGTTTTCAGTGTCAGGTACAAGGAGCTTTTCTTGATCAGATCCAGTAAGAATGGCCGGGATAATATCTAATGTAAGTTCCGTTTCTTTGTCCTCAGGCAATGGTTCGAGGACTTGTATTGATTTCCGTTGATAATCTGTAGCTCCTGGATCTTTGTAAAGCCGAGTAAGTGCAGCTTTTAACTTTGGCAAAACCTTGCTTGGGCTATTTTCTGCTTTCGTGTGATCGAAATTTACTATCAAGCAGATATCGACATCTTTTATGTTTCCTTCTGCGGTAAACCTTGCGTAGGAGCCGTATAGAAAACTGGTATTTACGAATGCAGAAAATTGTGAGTCCTCACTCTCAAGGTATTCCCTAACTTTCGTATGCGCCGCTATAGCATAATCCTTATATTTCTTATTAGGTTCGATGTTTTCCAAAAACTTATCAAAGTAATTATTTATTGTCATAAGGTTTTCTCTTCAAAAAGTATTGTTTTTCAATACTCCCGTTTTAAGATAGGTACTCCTATCAGAACTTCTAAAGTACAAATGCAATTCTGTGTTAAGGGTATTGATCTTATGTCCAATCAACATTGCGAGTGGTTTGGGAGTTGCCATGAAGATATGTATACGTTTTAGCCCCAGGCCCTGAAAGTTGTGCAGTTTCGCTCCAATATCTTCTGCGATTGAGCTTGCATGCGCTGAATGCACCACAGCATTTCCATTACTAAGTCCATAAAACCGAAATACTGCGTTAGGTATGTAAGTTTTCGCATACCCCATAACATCTTTTGTAATGTCTGTTCGTAGCGCCATATTTACAACGAAAACAAGGTCTTCGGGAACGACATCGACTGATGTTTGGGTGAGTAAGAAAGTTTCATCGATTAGTGATGGGTAATAGGCCAATTCATCCTTTTTCGAGGTTAGATAAACCTCTTTGAATAGTATGTCGATCTCAAATCGATGTTTTCTAAAAACTTTACCAACCATTAGTGCAAGGTTAGATTCAATATCTGAGGTAATGACAATTCTTTTGGAAAAGAAGGGGTCTCCCAAGACTGAGGAAAGACTTACAAGTCCTGCAACAATGTGTTTGTACTTAATATCCAAATCATCCATGTCAGAAAAGAATTCTGAAGCGTCAACATGCAAATCAACCCGTGAGTTAAAATTCACATCGCTATGCGTTGATATTCCCAGGTACAAGTTGTAAGGGTCCGTTTTACGAATATTGCCGATATTGGCTAGGCATGTCGCTTTGAGGTCTGTCAAAAGCATTGGCGTCTTTGTTTGGTCTTCGAGGTCGCTCAATTTGACCATGTGTGTTGTGCGCGTCGTTCCACCAGCGTCAGGAACAATAAATTTTACAGGTGGTGCAACCGACAGTTGATCGCCATAGTACTTGTGAAGAAGAGCTTGATTGCTCACAGTCTCTTGGCTTATTTCTTCCCAGAAAATAAGTGAGACAGAATTTTGCTTATTCCTGGATCTGGATGCATTAATCTTTATAACGTGATCCTGGACTGGTGCCGAACTAAAGGCACTTGTGGCGAAGGTAAAAGCACCACCTTTGAAACTAGATTTGTCGAAAGCTGCGAGTTCATCGTCAATTTCTGAGCATAATTTTGCATCTGAGATGTTTGCAGTGTGGTTTTTGCATTGAATCACTCCATCCTTATCGGTAGCCCTATCTTTGCCAGCGACTCCAATAATATCAATGCCATGTTGCTTTTGGCCTTTTCGACCATATAACTGCAGATTTGGGTTTTTATATCTGATGCGATATAGGTCACGGACTAGTTCTTCGAAATCATGCTCGTTTTTCAGTTTTGGTAGTAAGTAGTGCATTGTTATTCTTTCTTGACATATAAATATTGTTCCTCCATAATAGAGAAACAGTTTCACCTAATATAAATCAGGAAATCATGTTATGTCAATATCTAACCTAAGCAAAAGGCAGAAAGAAGCATTCACACACATCCAAGCTTACATAAAACTTCATGGATATCCTCCAAGACTTGATGAGTTAGGAAAGTTGATGATGATTGATTCGATATCGGCTGTACATAAGCACGTTGTTGCTTTAAAAGAGAAGGGTGTTTTGAAATATGAGCCCAAGTCCACTAGAAGCATATCCGTTTTCGAAGAAAATGGAGGTTTTAAAGAAATACCCCTTGTTGGTAAAATTTCTGCTGGAGCAGGAATAGAACCCATTGAGAACCCAGAGCCAATAAAAGTTTCAATAGACCTCTTACCTGGGACAGGAAGTCATTTTGCATTAAAAGTTTCAGGTGACAGCATGGTCGACGATGGAATTCACGACGGTGATGTTGTAGTCATTAGATCACAAAGTATTGCTCAAAACGGGGATACAGTAGTTGCCATTATGAATAATGGAAATGAATTAGCTACTCTTAAGAAGTTTTATATGTTAAACGACAAGATAGAACTTCGAGCAGCAAATTCTAGATTAAAAGATTGGCCAAGACAATTTGAGGTTGGCGAAATAGAAATTAGGGGAAAGTTTTGTGGCTTAATTAGAAGGGCTTTGTAATTCAAAATGTGTAAAGATTTTATTAGGAGGTTGAATTAAATGAGGAAGACACCAAAAGTTGTATCACTATTTAGTGGAGCCGGTGGTATGGATTTAGGCCTCGAAAAAGCGGGTTTAGAGATAGTATGGGCAAATGACAATGATAAAGATTCGCTTGATACGTATAAAGCCAATCTCAAAACCAATACAATAATACTCTCTGATATTCTCGATGTTCGGTCTGAAAATATTCCTGATCCAGATTTGATAGTAGGTGGATTTCCTTGCCAAGGATTTTCTGTTGCTAATAAATTTAGATCAATAAACGATAGTAGGAATATCCTTTATCTGGAGATGCTAAGAATTGTGAATGATAAACAACCAAAATGGTTCGTTGCTGAAAACGTTAGGGGTATTCTGAATATAGAAAATGGTAAGGTGATAGAAAAAATAGTTGATGACTTTGCAAATGCAGGTTATTCAGTTAAATATCAATTAATTAACATGGCTAATTATGGTGTTCCTCAAATGAGAAAAAGAGTGATAATCCTTGGCACTCGAAAAGATCTAATGCCTAATTTTGAACTTTGTTATCCAAACGAAACACATTCCGAAAACGGAGACATGAATACTAAAAAGTGGGTTTCGGTAAACGAGGCCTTTATTAATCTTGAAAAGTTTGGAGAGTTAGCAGATAAAGATGTGGGGACTAAATACAAACTGGAGATCAGAAACTTCACGGGGCATAGAGCAACCGACGGTTCCAAACCTAGTCCAACTATATTGGCAAGAGGCAATGGCAAAGGTGGGGTAAATGCAACACCACATCCCAACGGTATCAGAAGAATGACTGTAAGAGAGTCTGCATGGATTCAGACATTCCCTCACAATTTTAAATTCTATGGCTCTGTTAACTCTAAGTATAGACAAATAGGTAATGCAGTACCAGTAAAATATTCCAAGCTGCTTGGGGCGAAGGTTATAGAAGTTTACAATAAGTATTTGAGAAGTATAGATAGCGTATGAATAACTTTCACAAAAATAAACCAACTGTTGTGTCGCTCTTTTCTGGAGCTGGAGGTATGGATTTAGGTTTTAAAAATGCTGGTTTCAATATAATTTGGGCTAACGACAATGAATCGGACTCAGTAAAGACTTATGAGATGAATTTAGGAAAACATATTGTACTGAATGGAATAGAGAATATTAGCTCTACTGATATTCCAGAAACAGACATAATTATTGGAGGCTTTCCTTGCCAAGGGTTTTCTCTCGCGAATATGAATCGTTCCACTAGCGATAGCAGGAACAAACTTTATTTGGAAATGAAAAGAATAATAAAAGACAAAAGACCTAAATTATTTCTTGCCGAAAACGTTAAGGGAATACTGAGTTTAAATAAGGGAGATGTGTTCAAAATGATTTTGAAAGATTTTTCCGAGATCGGTTACAATTGTCGATATGCACTAGTAAATGCTGCAGACTATGGTGTGCCTCAAACCAGACAAAGAGTTCTAATTTTGGGAATTAGAAAAGATTTAAATCCAAACATTCAATTCCCTCCAAAACCCACCCATAGTAAAAATCCCAATTCTACGACACTTGAATGGGTGTCGGTAGGGAAAGCTCTGGATTTGATACCTGAACCAAATTCGACACATAATTTAAAAAACCATGAATATTCTAAATTTAAACTTAAATTTAATGGTTACTTGAGCAATCGTTATATAGATCCAACAAAGCCGTCCCCAACAATTACTGCGAGAGGTGATAAAAAGGGTGGGGCGATGATAAATCATCATCCAAACAATCAGAGAAGATTATCTTGTCGTGAAACAGCAGTTATACAAGACTTTCCACTTGATTTCGAATTCTATGGGGCAATGACCTCGGTTTACCGTCAAATAGGTAATGCTGTTCCAGTCGGGCTAGCCCAAGCAATTGCTAGCGTAATATACGACTACTTTAGTAACTATGATGAACTACATAATTAAATCAACAGTTGAACAACATTCCCAATTGAATCTGATAGCTTAGTAGTTTTCTTCTTCTTGAATTAGTTTAAGTATTTCTTCTACAGAGAGTTTGTTGACTTTAGCAAACTGATTTATCTCACTTTTAATTTTCTTAATAGCAAATTTCTCTGGATAAGCCCAGGGACTTGTATCCCACACATAGTTTGGTGGGAATCTCTTGCAAACCTCTCGTTTTTGCTGGTTACAGAATCTACAGAGTGTCATAAGTTTAATTTTATAGTTTTCTTCATTTAGTTCATCTGCTTGGTAAATTACTGGAACTCTATGATCAGGGGATAATAAAGAATAGTCATACTTAAGTCCACAAATTCTACAAGTGTAATCTTGACTTCTGAATAACTCCATTTTCCATCTGGTTGGAATATTAGTTCGCATAACCTGTTGGCTAATATCCTGCTCTTGCCTTAACAATTGATACATTTGTTGACGTGCGCCACCAACTATTTGATTAAAAACTTTCATACCAGCTGAATTACCTTCTCTAGTCCAACCCTCATTCCTTAAAACATCAGCTGTTTTGCTGGGATCCCCATAAACCCTTATAACAGACTCCTGAGCTTGGTTAATAGGCCAAATCCAGTGGGGTTGAAGATTATTTGGAACATTTATTTCTAAATCATTTCTGGGATGTGGCTCGAGATCATAGAGAACACATAACGCGGCAATTGTACGTGCCTTAGAATAAAACTTATATTCTTTCCAATTTGAAACATTACCTATCTCAATCACATTTAAACGAGTACCGTTTCCAGCAGCAATCCCTTGTAAAGTTCCTTGTAAGGCCTTTTCAAGAGTTCCAGAGTATTTGGATAGGACAAAGCTCCCTTGATCCGCAATCTTCCCTTCGAACTCTTTTTCGGAAGTTCGATTCCATTTAATATTTTTAGGCCAGCCTCTAATCTCTAAATCGAGTCGGTCTGCTTCCCTCCATATTCTCATTTCATCGGGCTTTAAAGAATGAAGGAGTCTAGAGTAAAAGTCCATTCTCCCGAACTCATTTGCAGTAGTTGAGGATTCAAAGTTAAGGCTTACTTTATTTTCCAATTGTTGAATACTGAATAACTCGTTTTGTATTGAAGTATCTTTAGTCATATTATTTAATAAAATAATCGAGGGATTTGTCGTAAACCTTTGCAAACTCTTTAAGTTGAACTACATCTATCCTTCTTTGTCCTGCCTCTATTTTTGAAACATATGATTGAGATTTACCCATTATTTTAGCGACAAGGGTTTGATCTATACCTGCCTCTAGCCTCGCGTCTTTTAGCTTCTTTGCAATATTTTTCTGATCTGGAGAATATATGCTCTTACTCATAACTTAAATGATATATTCCATTTTGTAATATGCCAAAATGGAATATTGTTATCTTAAAAGACTCAGAGGATTAACCGGTATTCCAAACACTCTCACCTCAAAGTGTAGGTGAGGCCCTGTTGCCCATCCTGTCTCTCCTTCTGTACCGATTACCTCACCTGCTCCTACTTGTTGGCCTTTTACGACATAGATTTTATCAAGGTGTGCATATATGGTTGTGATGTTGTCACCATGATCAATAATGACATGTTTTCCGTACCCCCAAGATATTTCACCAGCATAAATAACTTTTCCAGGCATAAGGGGGATGATTTTATCGCCTTTGAATGTAGCTATATCAAGGCCAGTATGAAATAACTGAAAGGCAGAAGATTCTCCAAATTCTAAAGTGACATAGCCTTTGAGTGGCCATGAGGTTGTTACATCAAGCTCTTTATATAGTTCACCCTTGGGATTAAGAAGCTCTATTTTTTGCGTTGTTTTATCAATTTTTACAAGTGTATCTGAAACAAGATTTATTCCTGCGTGGGTGAGTACAAATACAGCAAAGACTGGGATTAGAAGAATGATCAGGAAAGCGAGTGCTACATACTTAAGCTCATTTTTAAATAACCAGAGTGTAAAACCCAGACCTAAATAGTTCATTGTCCGTAAACCTCTTTCGGGTCTGTGGTAAGAAGTGGGTGTTCTTTTTCTGAGGCGACTACTTTTAAAGCCACGTGATTTTGGTCAGCAATAATTAAAGCTTCACCTCGTTCACAAGTTAAAAGAAAATGCTCTTCATACTCACTTAAGTGAAATTCCTGAGCTACTTTTTTGATGGTTGTAGTGTCTTGCCTCATAAGTACTCGTAGAGCTGATTGTGAGGCTATAGCCCGGCCATACTCATTATTTAAAAAGTCATTGGCTTGTTGGGAGATGATGGTAACCCCTAGATAGTATTTTCTCGCTCTTCGAACGAGGTTTGAAACAAACCTGGCGCTTTCTTGATGTTCTAAAAGCATCCAGCCTTCATCAATAACCAGAATTCTTTTTTGTGGATGGGTTTTTACTTGAGCGTGAACAAAGTTGGCTACCACCATCATCATGATTTGCCTGATGGAGTCGTTTAAATCCTTGATATCAAATACAACGAGTCTATTGTTTAGCTCAATATTTGTTTGGGAGTTAAACACTTCAGAGAGTGAGCCTTCTATATACCGCTCAAGTCTGTTACAAAGATCAGTTTGGTTAAGTTTTTTTAAGGTTTTGTATAAATCTTTTAAAAGTGGAAACTTTTTGTTTTGATTTTTTTTCACACTACGCAAGGAAAATCCGTTTTGTTTGTAGGTTTCAATAATTGCCTTATCAATGATGGCTCTTTCTTCAGGACTCAGTGATCCAACCATAAGTGAAATAATTTCCATTAAGTCCTGAATGTGTTCGGAAAGATCATTTGAATCATCAATGGTGTTTTGTGAAAAATCAAAAGGATTTATTTTCTCTTTGGAGTTTGATGAAAGCTTGATGTAAGTTCCATTAACAGAAGCTGCAAGTTGTTGGTACTCTCGCTCAGGGTCAATAACAATAACTTTAGTTCCCTGCATGAGTTGTCTTAAGATTTCAACTTTAGCGGTATAACTTTTACCACTACCCGACTGAGCAAATATAATTGAGTTAGCATTATTTAAAGAAAACCGATCAACAATAACGAGCGAATTATTGGATTTGTTAATCCCATACAAAATGCCTGATTCTTGAACAAGCTCAGATGATACAAATGGGAAAGTTAAGGCTGTTGAGCTACTATCAAGGTTTCGTTTTTGTTTTAAAATGTTTTCACCTCTTGGAAGAATTGATTGAAGCCCTTCCGTCTGTTGGAAAGTGGCAGTTTTAATATAGAAAAGTCTTGAGGACATAATCGTTTCTAAAATTGTGGTGAGTTTATAAAGCTCACTTAAAGTGTCTGACATGATCGTCATGTAGATTGAAACTTGAAACAGTTTTTCCTGACCCCTTTGAATCTTGTCTTTAAGTTCTATGGCAGACTCAAGTGGATCGGTTACTTCAGAACCAATCACTCTGCCTTCTTTGAGCATGTTTCGTTTGGTTGATTCCAGCTCTGTGATTTTTCGATTTAGTTTTGGGAGTGCAAGTTGTGGGTCAACTTGCTCAATGTGATAGCTAATATCAATGTTGTGATTAAAGTTAATAAGCAAATTAAGCCAACCAGTATTTGCAATATATGGGTAACCCGAGATAAAAAGTGTTCGAACAACTTTTTCTCCCATTTGCAGATAGCTTGCTTCTTCTTTAAGCCCAGAATAGGAAATGAGGTCAATTTGATCCTGTTCGCCAAAGTTAAACTGAAGTGCCTTTTTGTGTTCCAGTCGCTTTTTAGCTTTCCTTTTTTTAATATCTAAAATATTAAATTTTTGAAGATTTATGAATAGTTTATGCATATTGGTTTTTTAATAACATTTCTATAGTGTGACCTTTTAACTCCATAACTTTTGATTCACGTGGGTTATAAAACGTATAAAAAAGATCAAGGAGTTCAAGACTATCAAGTTGTTTGGCTCTCATGCTAAGCTTTTCAATACCTCGAAGCACTAAATCCCTGTTTAGATTAAGTTGTTCTTTAATAATCTGAAAGTCATGGGCTTTATCCTCTGGTTTATATGGAATAACAATAAAAAACCTGCGAGAAAGTATTTTATTTCCTGAAACTAATACCTTCATGAAGTTCCCATAACTTTCTAATTGCTCTTTGTAGGTGGAATCTTTTTCTGTAAATCTGCTTTGCGTAATACGATCAACATACCGATCAATATCAAGTTCTCTGACTCTAATTATTATTTGTAACTTTTGAGGCAGTGAGTTTAAAAAGTTTTGAAAGTTATCAATAAGTACTTCCTGCTCAGCTTCACTTTTTAATTCAAAATTAACTGATGAGGTTTCAAGAATACTGCGGTATTCATTGTTAGGCAAAATCAGAATTCCGTCTCTGACTTCTTTTATTTTGATTTGTCTTCTTGTTGAGACTTTATGAAGAAGCTGGTTCAAAAGCGACATTGAATCCTCCTTTCCTGTTTAACTTAAATCTAATGGAAATATTTTTACTTAAAACAAAGCTTTCAGCTTTGGCAATATCTGAGTCATTTTGAGAAAGATTTCCCTTTGTATGTGCGCTTGCTTTTTTTATTTCAATTGCAGGGAGCGGTTTTTCATTAACCTCGATAGGCATATCCATAGACCTTAAATAATCATCATTTTTATTAAAGACAAAGGTTTTTGGTCTGGCATAGTAAGTCGTCAAAATAAGAAGCCAATTTAAAATAACCTTGCCTTTAACTCGGATAGCTAAAATTATGCAGACCATCGCTGAAGCAAGTGAAAGTGCAATTTTATAAATGGTTATTTTCATGGGTTCAGGGAACAGTGCGTATAAAAGCGTCGTAAAGATTACGGGAAACATGAGAATGAGAATTTGAGTGAGGTTTAAGTTTCCGGCAATAGTGTCTTCCACGGTTGTGATTTGTGCTGGGATTACTGTAGTTCTCATAGCTTAACCACCTTTCTTGGTATTCTTGAAGCTTGCTTAGCTGTTTCCCTGCTTACTGCTGAAGCGTTGTCTGTTGTCATTACATTGATTATTTGGCTTCCAAGTTTTTTAATACCTGAACTTCTTGTTTGATACATCATCATGTGAAATAACATGGGTGGGATTTTAAGTAGCGACATAAAAAGACCAATGGCGATGGCAATCGATAAAAGGGCGTTATTTGAATTTTCTGGAAGAGTTAAAAAGGCAGAAGCAAGCTGGATCACAACTACATGGACAAAAGTGACAAAAACAGTAGCAACGTATGATTTTATAGCAATTTCCGCTATATCTGAGAGTTTAGGCATTGCCCACATTAAAAATATAAAGGGAGATAAAACTGCTCCAAGGCAAACCATAATTAAGCGCGAGATATACATAAAAAGTAAAACTATGCTCACAATCAAAAACAAAAGTAAGAAAACTAGGGTGATTAGTGGAGTATTACCCGTAATAAAAGTTTCAGGATTAATAGCCTGAGTGATCCACGCTTTATTAAGCCCTCCAGTTGAGGTGATTACAGCATTAATTAGAGTGTTACTCGTAAGAATTACATAGTCAGCTAGAAACAAAGATACATTAGCTCCAAGAAAGGCAATACCAATTCGGGGCAGGAGCTGTTTTAACTCCATCTCTTCAAAACCAAAACTTGAAGCACTCATAAAGTTAAGTCCCAAGAGTGCCACTACAACAATAAAGAGTGAATCAACAATACCAACCATGACAAACCAAAAGTTTCTAATTACCGTGTTATTTAGAACAGAGGGTGTAGTTGTCAGGTAAGACAATATTCCATCAAGCAGAGGCTTTGTAGCGCTTTCTACAAGGTTTTGAACAAAGGCTGAGACTGCATCAATAAGAACCTGAGTAAGCCCGTCACTTGGAGTTGTTGATTTTATTTGTTCAAGGTTGAGTGTTGCTTGACTTGTATCAGTTACTTGGGGGTTTAGTGCTCCGTGCATGAGAGAGACTAATAAACTTGCGCCAAGCACTAGGATTAAACCAATAAGCGCATTTTTAATTGTCTTTTTAGCGTCTTCCAGTATTTCAGGCTTCCCTGTTGAAGTGATGTAGGTAAAACCACCTTTAATTAGAAAAAAGACACACGCAACCGATGCTATAGAGCTTATTATATTTACGGTATTTTTAGTGAAGTCAGTAATAGCCGAAGCTGAATCAGCCGCAAATGCGGTTGATGGAGTGAGTATTAAGCATAATAGTACCCCTAATATTAGGGTCAATTTACGCATACAGTTTCAAGCAGGAAACTAATTACTACTGACTAGCACCAAAGGCAGAGGTAGCAAGCTGAGTAACGATATTAGATAAAACAAATGCAGCTAAAACTACTGTTAACCCAATCGCTGAATAAAATATCGTTTTCTTTGATTTATCGAGATTTTCAGGATTACCAGAACTTGTGATGTAACCAAATCCACCCCAAACAAAAAAGCCAGCTGAGGTTAAACCTGCAATGGTAACTAGAACTTGAATGATACTTTGAATGAATGTTTGGATTTTAGTGACATCGGAAGATTGAGCAAAAACAGGGGTCGCTGTTAGAAGTAGCGTTAATGCAACTGCTTGGAAAGTTATGAACTTTTTCATAAAACACCCCCTTTCAAACAAAAATGACTGCTTTATGGGCAGTCAGTCAGGAATGATCTATTTAATTAGCCTGATATATACCAGAACTACAGAATAATTGCAATTAGTTTTGAAGAATTCTCTAGAGCAGATTGTAAATTTAAATAAATTGTGAGTATATATGCACACTATGTCCAACGATTTTATCAATAGACCTCCAGTTCCAGAGGTTGTTAAACGCATATTACGTGTCGAAGCAGGTTATGGGTGTTGTGTTTGTGGTCATCCAATATTTCAGTACCATCACATCATCCCTTACAATATAGATCCTCATTTTCGCCCAGAAGATATGATGATTTTATGTCCAAATCATCATGATGAGGTTAAGGTAATGAGTGAAGGTGATCAAAGAGCATTCAAAGAAAAACCATTCAATTTCACACGTAATTTAGTAAATGGAAATTTACATGTAAAACAGGATAATTGTGATCTTAAGTTGGGGAATTCAACTTTTTCCTCTGGCCCAGGAACAATAATCAAAATAGATAACGAGCACTTATTAAGCGTAAGGCAAACATCTCACGGCACGTTATTGTTAAACGTGAAGTTATATGATGCCAAGAATGAGCTAGTTGCAGAAATTGTAGATAACGAGTGGGTTGCAAGAACAAATGTAATTTGGGATCTGGAATACTCGTACAATTTATTAATTATTCGTAGCGCTTTGTACAAGATTTCATTAAAAATTAATGCGAGCGTTTTTCCTATCGAAATTTTGGGGAAGCTTTGGTTTAATAACCAATTGATAACACTTCAGAAATCCAAAATGAAAATTGGTAATGCGCAAATTATCGGAAATTTTAAGATTGTTGGGGGAATTATAGAGATAGATTCAAAAAAAGGTGGATTTAGATTAGTTGGTAATCCCTATAACAGATATATTGAGCCAAATCTGCATATTGGGAGAAACGATCCATGTTGGTGTGGTTCAGGGTTGAAGTATAAACGCTGTCACCTTGATAAAATCGTATGATTTCATTTTTGAATTTTTAAGCATAGAGGTTTCGGAAATTGAGACGAAGTTATAATTTAGTTGCAAGACTTCTTAGTTATTTTTTTCTATTAGTTTGATTTAATGTTATTAAAATCAGCGTTTATATTTAGCTTATCCCATAAACCTTCTACCCACTGTCGATCAGTCAAGCTGTAATAGGAGTAGTGATAGTGAAACACGATTGGATTCCTATAATCTTGTTTAAAATATTCGTTAAAACACCTTGCTATTAGAGAGTTTGGAGTTCCAAAGATCACGAACGTTGAGTTACTAGTTAGTTTTATATCCTTCATTTCATTGTTAAACTGATTAATGCTATTTATAAGTACATCCGGTGTCAGTTTTAACTTAACATTCTCTGAATGTAATTCATCTAAGTCTTTAAATATATCTGTTATATAAGATCCTCTTAACTCAGTATCATTACACGCGTATTTAATCTTTCTATCATGCTTGCCTCCATGAAAGTTACTCCATGGTTTATTTATTAGCTTTGACGATACATTTAGTCCTAAAAATACTGAGTTTGAATTTAAAGATTCAATATGCCTATCGATTATTGTAGTATCACTTTCATTGAGCTTGTCCCATATAGCCCAGCTTGAAAAGCCTCCATACTTAGCTTTTAGCTCTAAATACTCTGTATTATCGAACATGTGATTGAAGGTATTTCAAAACCTCATTACAAACTTCATTACTATCTTTTATTGAATGTCTAAAATCATGCCCAATTCCTTCAAGTCTCACAACATGTGGTTCTTTTGCTAATTTAACTATTTTTTCACTTTCAGCTGGTGGTACTGAAGTATCACTCATACAGATTAAAATCATTAGCGGATGCTTTAGGGTTTTAACTGAATCAACTGCAGAGTATTTTAATGAATCAGATAAATAATTTATAGGAACTTCAAATTCTCTAAATTTAGAACTATCTTCGGGTAAGTCTCTTTTAGATTTTCTTATTTCACCCACCCATTTACCCGCCATTCCTAAAGTGTCAGGTGGCGGGCAGATTGCAATTACTTTAGTTACTTCTTCAAACTTGTCGCCTGCAACTATTGAAAGTAGCCCACCCATACTATGGCCGACTAATATAATTTCTTCTGGTTTGTCGGACAAAGATTGTTGAATAGTATTACTTAATTGAGTTAACGCGTTTGAAAGTGTGTAATCTTCAATCTTGCCACCACTCCAAAGATTACATATATCTAATCGTTTAACTGAATAACCAAATTTTGTTAGTTCTTTATCAAGTGTTATTAAATGTGTGTACTCAGGTGAATCAAGATAACCTGGAATTAAAATTGCTAGCTTCATATTTTTATATTTTGACTGACAAATTTCTCTACCCAGGATGGTAAATGTCCTTCATATAGCTTATATATTTCTGGTTTTAAAATATCGTTCCAATGTAAAATTTTTCTACAGTTTGGTTGACCACATACACATATCCACGGGTATTCCTCATTATTTAAAGGATTTTCATCTATATCTGTTGTTGCATAGTCATAAGTAATTTCTTCATCTTTATTAATATCAAATCTCGCAGATAGCTCATTATCTGATTTCCACCAAGTGTTTGCATTGCAACTATGATTCCATGATTCTTCTTTACCTTCTGCAACAATGAAGTTTCCGTCTGAATCAGGATAGGCTTCTTTCTTAAGATCTTCTGGAAGTTGTTCCCACTCAAATCTATTGTATGACTTTGACTTTGTGAGTTTCCAAATTAAAGTACCTTTAGGAATAAATTCTGAGGAAAAAACACCTGTCCCCTTATTCGGTAACTCTTTTACATAATGTTTAACAAACATCATAGATCTTCTTCTGTGATAAGAGGGTAAATATCGAATGCCACCTCTTGATACGGGTGTACCTTTTTCATTGAAGTAATAACTTCTTTTGCAATACTTTTGTCACAGATACACTCGACTTTTTCTTCAACCACTTCTTCAAACTTACCAACTTGTCCAATAAATGGGTCTGCGCCAGCCATTGGTATGTATCTACCTACTCCATCTGAAGAGTAACTGCAGTGGCTGTATAAGCCTATTTTTCCAGCTCCTGCATCACCCATGGCTTTTCTAACTATATCTGTATGAGTTTTAGGTACAAAAACAACAATTTTGACTTTCATATTTGTTAATTTACTAAATTATATTCATTTAGGATATTTTGTATACTTATTTCATCTGCATTAATGCCAGCAATTGTAACTAGCTTTATATCATTTTCCATTAGCGCTTTAGCTACAAACTGATCCCGTGCATGCCTGCTCCCCCATTTGTGTGTGGAATCGTTAAGTTCTATAACTAATATTGGATTCATATTTTCTTTTTCGAATATAACAAAATCAACATATAAGCTATTTAACCATTCGAATTTACCCTTGATATCGTTAGCGTCATCTTTAACTTTAAGTAGTGTAGAAAGGTGAAGTTGTGGGCATATATGGAACTTGCGTTCATTAATGCTTGTAGTTAAAAGTTTGAATAGCTCAAGCTCAGGATTAGTTAAAAAATGTGTTTTCTTCTGATACGGGTTAAGCTTACCTTGAAGGTTTAAATTTTTGTTTCTTTCATCAATAAACTTGATATAAAACAGGATTGCAAGCAAACTTGCAAAAACTAGCAATGATAACAGTATAAGTGTAATTGGCATTAGTTATAGATTAATCAACTTTTACTTTATTCACAACAAGCTTTAATAAAGGTATTCCTATAACCACATCGAATGAATTGTTATTTGTTTATGTCAGGAAGATCTTTTAGCTTTTTTCCATTGTACAAGAAGTAATTAGCACCTTGATACGCTCCTGAGTTGTTAAGTTTGCCTTTTTGTTCAAATAATTTGTAGGTTAATGGTGATAGTTTCCAAACTTGACCTCCATACTCAACTTCCCGCTCACCAACAATTTTAACTTTTATTTCTGAATCTTCGATAAAGACAATTTCGTCACCAATTTTTAGACCCTTTTTATAAAAACTAAATAGTTGTCCTTGTCTTCGTGCTTTTGCAACCTCATCAAACTCGGTTTCTTGCTTTATATCCTTTGGGTAGATTACCTTACCTTCAAACGAAAGAAGCAACTGTCTTACTAAGTCGTAATCGAGTGCAAATAACTCACTATCACCAATTTGTTGTTTACTAAATATTTCATGAAGTAATCTCTCTTTTTCGATGTAGTCTTCTAGCTCAATAGCAAAAAATCGTTTTAAGCCAGATACATTATAGTAACCATTTGCTTCCAAAAAACGCATTCGCTCCTGATAGTTAACATTCCCTGATTGGCCTATTTTTATAAGACCTGAAACTGCAGTTGTCATGATATAAATAATTCCATTTTTCATATTCGCAGTTTATCACAATCATAAAGTTATTCAGGGGTCTTACCCCTCTATTTGCAAGGGTTTCCGCTTCGCTTCAATGAACTCACTAAAGTTCGCCCTTGCAAACATTCACCCCGCTTTTTGTTTCACAGGTATCGAAGGCAGGCAGCCTTCGATCAATAAATTTTAAAAGGCTGAAACAAAGGAGGTGAATCTAGATGAAATTATTAACTAAAGAGTTAAGAGAAAGCTTACCCAAGATCTATTCCTGCGAGAAGATCAACGATCCAGAAGTTAAGGTCAAGTTTTTTCTACCTGGAACTGGTTGGACTTGGTATGTGCTTGAGTTTGATGGTAATGATTCATTCTTTGGGTGTGTGGTGGGAAACTTCCCAGAACTCGGATATTTTTCACTGAGCGAGCTTGAATCCCTAACTGGTCCGCTTGGTGTAAAAGTAGAACGAGATATGTATTTTAAGCCTGTGAAGCTTTCAGAAGTAAAACAGTAAAGCATTTAGCCCGTAGCCTAAAAAACTGCGGGCTAGTCTTTATCAACAACAGGAGACCATTCACCCTTATAAGCTTCGTCTTTTGTAGCCATAAAAATAGTCTCGGTGCTTATTTGAAGTGAGTCATTTCGCTTGACAAGCTCTGTATTTAACCTTTTTTTAACTCTTTGGGTTTCACACATGATCAAAATACTTGGGAACTGTATTTGAAGCTTCTTTTGAAATCTCTCTGATTCAAATTGTCTACCCAGTCTTTGAATAAGAGTAATTATTGCTGCTCTTGTAGTGTCCCCATGAAGATATTCAAAAATAAAGTGAGACTCTTCACCTAAGCTATCTACTCTTTTAAAGTACACATGTGGGTATGGTTTTATAAAGAGAGTACTTCCAATCAGATCAATTTCAGTAAAGTAATCTAGGCTAGCTTTTTGGTCTTTAACTTTTTGAGAGAGGTATAAAAAATAATTTGCTAACTCAATCTGACCAGAAACAAAGGTTTGTGAGCGATATTTTTCATTATATACCCTTTTATTAATCCCAGAGTCTTTTGGGTTTAAAGATTTTAATACATTTATGCTTTGGGTATTTAGAAAGTAGATAGCTGGATTGAATGTATCTTTGTCACTTCTTGAATAGTGTCTGTTTATGTAGTTGTTTGAATATAAGTGTTTGAGATTGTAGTTGAGTGTTCTTTGAGGAATATTAGTAAAGAGTTGTTGTAGCTGGATACTGGTTAGGAATCTGAATCGATAGATAGTTTTGATTAGGTCAATTTGTTTTTGAGATAGTTTAGTACTGTCCATATGTTTTTCTTGGGCAGTTTTGGTTATTGTAACATTTCCTCCCTCATATATATATATGAGTATAGAAGGGACACTCTATTTTAATTATGGCTTAATATCAATGTATTTTATGTATATAGATTGCCTACCGTTGGCAATATCTGATAATAAGGCAAAATATATAATCTAGAGTATAATTTGAACATGGTCAAAATTCTTTTATTCGATTTTTCAAGAGTGCTCTTGTTTCCTACGGATGATCTATATACTGGCTCACTAAATAACTTGTATAAAGAAAAAAAGAATGAATCAGGGTTTATTTTTACTAATTACTTCAAGCTGAACGATGAGATACTGATAGATCTGAAAAAACATTCAGATCGAAGGTTAGTTATATTCACCTCGGAAACTATACAAGATGCACCAGAGATTAAGGATAAAGTTCATGAGGTATTTGACACCGTTATATCTGCTATAGATCTTGGTAAAGGCAAGAAGGATCCAGGAGCTTATACTGAAATTTCAATAAAGTTAGGTGCTTCTCCCTCGGAAATATTATTTATCGACGATTCAAATGAGAATTTAATAGCCGCGTCACATGCTGGGCTAACAACTTACAAATATATAAATAATGATGAGTTAATAAGAAAACTTTCTTCGTTATAAGTTCTTTGGCTTATATACCGTAGATTTGTTTGTTTTAGTCTCACTCCCAACTTCTTTTGGTTTTAAAGTTTTTGCATAATTTTTTCTTGAACTTTCGATTACCATGTTTGTATTACTACCGTTACTTACAGTGATAGGTATAGTCACACCTGAGAACGGCTCTTCAGGGTTCATTGCTCCAAGCTTCATATAAAAATGATATGAAGGTAAATTAACTATCTCCCCTTGTTCTACATAAGGTCTAAACTGAGGCAATACAACTCTTTCATCTTCTGGGTTAGCAGTTCTGAAACATATAACGGTACCAGTGTTAGCCAGTGTCACATTAACTAGGGATGAGTCTTCAAGTTGTGAAGTAGTCTGGTGAGCAAGAATTGCGTTAAGCCTGTATTTTCTCGCTTCAGAAAGTATTTGAGCAAAGGCTGAAGTAGCAAAGTTTTGAAATTCATCGACGTACAAATAAAAGTCTTTTCGCTCTGATTCTTTAATTCTCGCTCGTTTTAAAGAAGCTAGCTGGATTTTTGCCATGAGAAGTACACCAAAGATGCTTGAGTTATCCTCACCGATTTTTCCTTTGGAAAGATTACAAATTAATATTTTGCCGTCGTTTAAGATTGCATCAAAGTTTATGGTTGATTTGGGCTGTTCTAGAATTTGTTTAGCAGTTGAGCTAAATAAAAACCGTCCAATCTTATTTGTAATCGGGCTAATCATCTTAACCTTCTGGTAATCACCAGCTTTATTAAACTCATACTTCCAAAATTCTTTAAGGTTTTCGTCAGTTAGATTGTTTGTAACAGATTTTCTGTAGTTGGTATTAATTAACAGTTTTTGGACTGTAAAAAGCGTTGCATCAGGAACAGTAAAAGCTGTATGAATAGTATTTCTTAAGATGTACTCCATTCGAGGACCTGAGTATTTATCAGAATAGATTTTGTGAAAGACCGAGATAATGCTTTCTGCTATAAATTCTTTTTCTCTAATTGATTCAGCAGGCGTTAGTCCTGGTGTTTGTTCAAGTAGATTTATACCAATTGGGTACTCAGTATCATCTGGATTAAAGTAAATAACATCTTTAACTCTATTTTCTGGTATGAGTGATAAAACTTGCTCAGATAAATCTCCATGTGGGTCGATTAAACAAACTCCTTTACCATTCATAATATCTTGTTTAAGCATTGAAAGTAGGATTGTGGATTTTCCAGTCCCTGTTGCACCAATAATGTACATGTGTCGTCTTCGCTCGTCAGTAGTAAGTCCAATAGGGGTTTCTGATTGGTTAAAAGTGTTTTTAGCAAAGACAATATCAAGCTTCTTTTGGCCTTTAAGTGATATCGGAGCAGGAAGCTCTTTATAGTGAAGCTTTACTAAGTTTTCTGTTTTAGCCGATCGTGTAAATGGAAAATGAAATAAATCTGAAACTTCAGACACAGATAAAATTGACGAGTTAAATACTCCTACAATTCTTTTTGAGAAAAGTTTAAGAAGTATTTGTTTAACAAACTCAAACTTAAGCACCCTTACAGGCTTTACTGATTGGTAACTGGCATAGGTAAAGCCATTAAATGAAGATAGTAAACCACGAGTTCTCTCTGAAAGCGTTAGTGTGCGATCAGATTTAACAAGGACTCTAATATTGGTTGTAAAAAGTGGTTGGGTTACTTTCGATTGAATTCTTGCCTGAACTTCATTATTAGGACTTAAGGAATCGATTTTTCTAGTCCCTTCATTAAATACATTTGGGAAGCTTGAGTTCCCATTGGTTGCAAGGTTCTCAATAATCCAAAAAGGAATTGAAATAATTGAATACAAGACTTTTGGGAGAAATTTAACTAGATTAAATCTAGAATGCTTAAGTAATTCAACAACATTAATATTGGAATTTAGCTTTTGCTTTAATTCAAAAAATTCTTTATTTTCTTGAAAAGGAGTTATAACAAACTGCAACGCAATTAATTCATTTTCAGATAGTTTTGTCATCATGCCAGTTAAATATGCGATTGGGTCACTTGCCTTTAAGTTAGCCTGTGACTCTAGTGGTAAAAATTTGTGTCCTGATAGCTTTAATTCGGTGACTTTTGAACTAGCTAGGTCATTCAAATAGTCATTAGTTTCTGAAATTAAAATGTCAGGAGAGTAAGCTACTAAGCTTCGTTTTATTGTGCCTGTATCTCTTTGAGGGCATCTTAAAAGAAAATATATTCCCTTTTCTTTTGTAGATACTATTTCTAATGAATAACAAGAAAATACATTGAGTATTCTATTGAGCAGTGGTTGGTTTTTACCTAAAGAATGTAAAAGCTTAAATAACTCTTTTGTAGATTCTGGGAGTTTTTCAATCTCTTTAGGTGGAGTTAAGAGTAACAGGTCGTAACTTGAGCTTAACTGAGACTTAAGACTTAGGAGTAAACCAAATAATTTAATAAGAAAAATTAAAACTAATATTGAAAGTAGACAAACGAGTGCTATTTCAAGACCAATCGGAAGTTTTGAAGACCCTAAAAATGGGTGTTTTAATACCCATTCAATGACATTACTAATTTTAAGTTGATTAATGTCAGTCATGCCTATTTTCACTAGGCAGGAAAATTTATTGAAGTATACCCTTATTTAGTTTTTTAGTACACCTATAAGGAAAACTACTTGACTCTATCATTATATTTATATACACTATAAATATATTTATAGTTAAATAATGCCCATGAGTTTAGGAATAGATATATACCAAGAGCAAAGAGAACTGTTAATAGCACCTTTCATTCAGGTTTTTGATCAATCTGCCTCAAAATTTAAATCCCAATTCAACATCAATGAAACACTTGATGTAATGTTTCCTGATCAAAAAAGACAAGATAAAGATCTTGCCAAGGTGAAAGAAGCTTTAGGTGAGCTTTTTAAAGAATTTACTGTGGCTGAATTAAAAGCAATAACAACTGATATAGATTTCTTAGTTACTACATGGCTTGATGACTTTGAGAGGTCTATTTTTGACAATCAAACCTTAGCCGAGGCCTTACATGAAAGAGGAGGTGTTTTATGAGACAACAAGAAAGAAATTCAGAGGTTACAGACAAGAAAGCCATCATCTACTTAAGAGTCTCAACTGAAGAACAAGTTGATAACTTCTCTCTTGAAACTCAAGAAGGAATTTGTCGAAAAGAAGCTGAAAAGCGTGGTTATGAGGTTGTTGAACTATTTCGAGAAGAAGGAAGGTCAGCTAAAAGTATTTTAGGAAGGCCAGTTCTAATTAATCTACTTGAATACGCTAGGAAAAACAGAAATAAAGTACATGCATTGTTTGTTTACAGACTTGATCGTATTTCAAGGCAAACTGCGGACTACTTGGCTATACGAAAAAAGCTTGGAGAGTGTGGGATTACTATAATTTCTTCCACTGAACCTACTGGTGATAGCCCTACTGAAAAACTTGTTGAAACAATTCTTGCTGGTTTTGCTCAGCTAGATAATGACATCAGAAGTGAGCGTGCTAGAAATGGACTTCGAGCAAGATATAAATCAGGTCTAATTAGTGGTAAAGCCCCACTAGGTTATAAGTTCGAGTTAGGATTTGCAGTTAAAGATACTGATACTTGGGATAAAGTAAAAAATGCATGGGAGGTAATGGCAACTGGTAAAACGAGCCTGTCACAAATTGCAAAATATATGACCGAATCAGGCTTGTATGAAGTACATGGGATTAAAAAATACAAAATAAGACCTCAAACTTCAAACAGAATATTTAGGTCAAAGTTTTATGCAGGTATTCTGACCTCTAAAACCTATACAGACGAGGTTAAAGGTCAACATGTACCCATGATCACTTTAGAGCTGTTCTACAAAGTACAAGCTGTTTTAGATGGTCGTAGGGTGAGTGATATGGTGCTTGTTAGAAGAACTAGAGAAAATGAAGACTTTCCACTTAGAAGAATCGTGAAGTGCAGTATCTGCAATGTTGGTTTAACTGGCGGATGGAGTCGAGGTCGTAATGACAGATACCCATACTATCGATGCGCTGGTGGATGTACTAAATCCATTAAACAAAACACATTAGAAACTGCAGTTGTGGATCTATTAAAACTCACTACTCCAAAGCCTGAAACGCTCAATCTTTTTATTACGCGAATGTATAAGGTTTATCAAGAAAGGTATTCAAGATTAAAACTGTTAAAAGATAAGGCCGAGGCAGAGATAACTAGTCTTCAGGAAATGAGAAGACAGCTGGTTGAAAAGAATTTATCGGGAATTTATTCAGATGAAATATTTAAAGAACAAAACGAGATAATTGAAGACAAAATGGTTAAAGCACAACTTGTTAAAGACGACTCCTTAATTGAGAAATACAACATAGATAAAGTGACAGATTTTATGAAAACAATGCTGGCTGATTTAGGAGAGTCTTACAAAAGGTCAAATATTTCCCAGGCTAAAGTGTTACTTGGTTCAATCTTCCCCTCTGGAATGACTTGGGACTATAACGGTACATTGAACCACGAATTAAGTCCGCTATATCAATCTATTTTGGACTTTGGGAGTGAGAGACTCCCATTTGGAGCGGGAGACGGGATTTGAACCCGCGACTTCCTCCTTGGGAAGGAGGCGCTCTACCTCTGAACTACTCCCGCACATTCAGCTACGCACTGCGTACGTAAGGCTTACAAGTAGTGTAACACTTTACTTTATCAAGGCAATATAAGGTTTTGTCCGGTTGTGATCAGGGCTTGTCTTCCGTTCGCAAGGTAACCAATTTTACCTGAGTTTGCTGACACAATCTTTGTCCATTCAGCACCATTTCCATATCTTGCTTCGGCAATTTCCCAAAGAGTATCTCCCGACTTAACAGTGTAGGTTCCTCCAACAATCTCGCCTTTTTTAAGATCGTTTGCAGTCCAAACTATATTTCTTGGACCTGATGTGTCTTGCCCCCCAATCTGTGCTCCAAGTGTATTACCTGACTGGCTATCGTTTGGATTGTTAGCGTCTAAGGCATCACCTCTTTTATATGCCATGTCCGGAATCCCGTCATTTATTGTACTGACGCCACTTCCAAGCTCTGGACTTTGTACATTATTAAAATATCTGTAAGTAAAAAAAGCTAATAAAATTAATCCAATTCCAAGCGCAACAGCAAAAACGGCACTTTTTGTTGGCCTAATCACATATTCAACATCCTGATTTTGTTCTGGCATATAAATTTTACGGGCTTTATGGGGCAATAAAGCAGTTTTAACCAAATAAATAAACTTTTGGTTCTGCTCCTAATTTCTTTATGGGTGGTCCTTCTCTCTCCTTGCTTAATGCCTGCCATGGTCAAAAAGCCTTTTAATGGCGGTCCCGAAGGGATTCGAACCCTCGTTCTCTTCCGTGACAGGGAAGCGTGTTTGGCCTCTACACCACGGGACCCGGCACATCTTTAATAACAGATGGATTTTAACAAGTCAATGATGCTATATTCTGAGTGTGTCAGACACAAAATACTCAAACCATTATATCTCAAATCTTCTAAAATGGGTTGCAGCCTCTTACGAAGTCCTTGGCGAGGACAAATTTAGAATTAGAGCTTATCAAAACGCCGCATCCTCAATAGAACACGCAACATCTGAAATAAAAGATATGTGGGACGAAGGCAAACTTAAAGAAATTCCTGGAGTTGGGGCCAGTATTGCAGGCCATCTTGATGAGTATTTTAAGACGGGAAAAGTGACTTACTTTGAAAAAGTTTTATCCCAAATGCCTCCAGGAATGTTTGGGCTTTTTGGAATTCAAGGGATAGGGGCAAAGACAGCCTTTAAATTGGCTCAGGATCTAAAAATTAAAGAGAATGATAATCCGCTCGCAATTGTAAAAAAAGCAGCAGAGGAGGGCAAAATTAGGGCTTTGGAGGGATTTGGAGAGAAGAAAGAGAGCGAACTTCTTGAGGCAATTGATAAATTAAAACCCAATAAAGAAACAAGGCCCAGAATTTTATTATCAGATGCAACAGAGATAGCTCAGAGGTATACAAAGCATATGCTCAAGTGCAAAGAGGTCAAAAGAATTGAGCCCCTTGGCTCGCTTAGAAGAAGACTTTCAACAATAGGAGATATAGATTTTGCTGTTGTTACAAGTAATGCGGAAGTTGTCTTAAACCACTTTACTTCTTTTTCTGAAGTAGCTGAGGTTTTGAATCAAGGAGATATAAAGGCTAGTGTTCTTCTTGTTAATGGTGTGCGAGTGGATTTGATGACCGAAGAAGAAAAGGCATTCGGTTCGCTTCTGCAGCACTTTACTGGTTCAAAAATGCATAACGTGGCGCTAAGAAAAGTTGCCTTATCAAAAGGCATGTCACTTTCAGAACATGGAATTAAAGAAAATGGAAAGCTACTTGAATTTCCTGATGAAGAATCTTTTTACAATCATATTGGTCTTAAATTTATACCCCCAGAAATAAGAGAAGACACTGGAGAGCTAGAACTCTTTGAGAAAGGAAAAAAGACTTACCCCAATTTTATCTTGCAGTCGGACATTAAGGGCGATCTTCATTCTCATACCGATTTCTCTGATGGACAGAATACTTTGGAACAAATGATTAAAGAAGCTAAGACTCTAGGATATTCTTACCTAGGCATTTCTGATCATGCACCTAGTGTTAAAACAAGAGGGCTTGATGAGGTTTTACGAATAGTTAAAGACACAAAAAAGATAATTGAACAACAGAATAGTTCAGATGACTCAATCAGAGTACTGTATGGATACGAAGTTAACATTCTTGCTGATGAAACAATATCATTGCCTGATGAAGTTTTAAAGCATCTAGATTATGCTATCGGTTCTATTCACACAAGTTTTGATCAGGATAAAAAAACTATTACTAGAAGACTTGTGAATGCAATTAACAACCCATACATTAATTTTATTGCACATCCTTCAGGAAGACTCTTAAACCAAAGGGACGCGTATGAAGTTGATTGGGAAGAAGTATTTAAAGCCTGCCTTGAGAAAAATAAAATTATTGAGATAAATTCGCATCCAGAAAGGCTTGATTTGCCTGATGTTTTGGTTAGAGAGGCTATTAAAAAGGGGGTGAGGCTAATTATAAATACTGATGCACACAGTATTGAAGATTTTAGCCTGATGAGGTATGGTATTGATATTGCCAGAAGAGGTTGGGCTGAGCCAAAAAATGTGGTTAATACTCTACCTCTAAAAGACTTTTTAAAGGAATTTTTGCTTCACTAATCTGTGAAGCTGTAATGAAAGGAATTATGTTTATTTTCTTAGCAATTTTAGGAGCTATCGGTCTTTTAATAGTTTACTTAATTTCAACTTATAACTCGCTCATCGTTCTTAAAAATAAGGTGAATGAGGCATGGAGTGGCATAGATGTTCAACTTAAAAGAAGAATTGCTTTGATTCCAAATCTTGTTGAGACTGTAAAAGGTTATGCTTCGCATGAAAAGGGTACATTTGAGGCAGTAACAAATGCAAGAGCTGCAATGATGTCTGCAACTACTCCAGGAATGGCTGCACAGGCAGAAGGTATGATGGCTGGCGCACTAAAAAGTTTGTTTGCTGTTGCTGAAGCTTATCCAGAGCTTAAAGCAAATACTAACTTTCTACAGCTTCAGACTGAGCTTGGTGATACTGAAAGCAAAGTAGCGTATTCAAGGCAGTTCTATAATGCAAATGTTCTTGAGTTTAATAACTCGATTGCAGTTTTCCCGAATGTTCTTGTTGCACAGTTCTTGAGGTTTGTTCCATTTGAGTTCTTTAAAGCAACCGAAGAAGAGAGACAAGACGTTCAAGTCAAGTTTTAACGCCCCATTAAAGCTTTAGGAAACATATGTTATCTATTGATGATGTAAAAAAAGTTGCTAAATTGGCTAAGTTTAAGCTTTCCGGAGATGAGGAGACAAAGTTTCAGAGTCTTTTATCTGAGGCTTTGGAGTACATAAAGGTTCTGGAGGAGCTAGATACAAAAAATGTAGAGCCAACATCACAGGTCACAGGTGTAACAAATGTACTTGATGAGGATGTAATAAGGCCAAGTTTATCTGTTGAAGAAGTTTTGCAGAATGCTCGAATAAGAGATGGTGATTACTTTGCTACGGACGCAGTTCTTAAGAAAGGCTCGTCGGCATGAAACTCAATAAATTAAACCTATTTGAAGTAATACACGGTCTGAAAGCAAAAAATTTTACTTCCTTGGAGGTCACTACAGCGTGTTTAAATCAGATTGACGAACTTGATTCGGAGATAAATGCTTTCATTACTGTTACAAGGGAACATGCGCTTGAAGAGGCAAAAAAAGCAGATGCTGAAATTGAGAAGCATGGAGAGAAGATATTTAATGAGAAGCCACTTCTTGGAGTTCCTTATGCATTAAAGGATAACTTTTGCTCTAAGGGTATTTTGACAACTGCGTCTTCCAATGTGATAAAAAATTTTATACCGCCATATGAATCCACTGTCTCTCAGAGGCTTAAAGACGCGGGAGCTGTATTGCTTGGCAAAACTAACATGGATGCTTTTGCACACGGATCCTCAACTGAATCCTCAGACTTTTTTGTTACAAAAAACCCACATGATAAATCAAAACTTCCCGGAGGCTCATCTGGAGGATCGGCTGCAGCTGTAGCTCTTGATATGTGCATTTTTGCAATAGGTTCTGAGACAGCGGGTTCTATTAGGCAACCAGCAAGTTGGTGCGGAATTACAGGACTTAAGCCAACATATGGAAGAGTGAGCAGATATGGAGCTATAGCCATGGCCTCATCAACCGATTCGCCCGGTCCAATGACTAAAACCGTAAAAGATGCGGCTCTAATTTTAACTGTAATTGCAGGCAAAGATGATCATGACGCTACTTCATCGGATTTGCCTCTTGAAGACTACGTAACTCTTACAAATCATAAGAAAGATCTTGTTGTAGGAATTGCTCCTTCGTATTTTGTGGAGGGTATGGAGCCAGAGGTCAAGTCAAAAACTCTTGAAACCATTGAGCTAATAAAAAAGCTAGGTTACACGGTAAAAGAAGTTGATCTGATGGATCCAAAATACTCCATTGCCGTTTACACAATTCTTCAGAGGTCAGAAGTTTCTTCGAATCTTGCTAGGTTTGATGGTATCAGGTATGGCTTTGACAGGGAACACTTTGGTTTTGAGGCACGAAAAAGAATAATGATGGGCACATATACATTATCTGCAGGTTATTATGACAAATATTATGGAACAGCTCAGAAAGTAAGAACACTAATTGTTGACGATTTTAAAAAGGCTTTTTCCAAAGTGGATGTTATTGTGGGGCCAATTTCCCCGTGTACAGCACTAACAATAGGCGCATCCAAAGACAATGCAATGTTTGGTGAACTTCAGGATGTGCTGGTTGAGCCAAGTTCGATTGCCGGAATAACAGGTATTTCAATTAATTGTGGGTACGACTCACATAATATGCCGATTGGGTTTGGAATAATGGCAGATAAGTTTAAAGAAGGGAATGTTCTGTCTCTTGCACATCAGCTTGAGAAGGCTTTGGAAAATGGGAATTCTTGATATTTTCTTTGGAAAAGGGGCAATTTTTGGACGAACAACAGTTGGAAGCGAGTCTGAGGATAAAATCAAAAAAGACTGGCTTAAGATCAAAGATCTTATCAAACTTGGAGGTCCTAGCAATTTAAGGCAGGCATTAATATTTGCGGATAGGTCACTTGATACTGCGTTAAGAGATATTTTTCCAGGAGAAACGATGGGGGAGAGGTTAAAGGAAGCAAAGGACAAATTCGATAGACCTGTTTACAACGCGATTTGGGAAGCACACAAGCTTAGAAATTCAGTTGTACACGAAGCAGGATTTGAACCTCCTTACTATTCGGTTTTACAGGCAATTGAAGATTTAAAGAAAGCGTTAGGTTTGCTTGGGGTAAATGTATGAAAGAAAGCTTAGAAAATACATACGAACTAGTGCTAGGAATGGAAATTCACATGCACTTAAAACTAAACACAAAAGTTTTTTGTAGATGCTCTGCTGATATGTACGGAGCAAGGCCAAATTCGCATGTTTGTCCGTCCTGTCTTGGCCTTCCAGGAGCTCTCCCAGTTCCCAACAAGAAGGCAATTGAGTACGCACAGCTTCTTGGGTTAGCACTAGGCTCAAAACTAGCAAAAGTCTCAAAGTTTGATAGAAAAAATTATTTTTATCCAGACTTAACAAAAGGTTATCAGATAAGCCAGTATGACCAGCCTTTCTGCTATGAGGGGTCACTTAAAATTGGTGAGAAGACTTTTCAAATAACAAGAGTTCACCTTGAAGAGGACACAGGAAAATCTCTTCACGAACATGGAAAAACGCTTCTTGATTTTAACAAAGCTGGCATGCCTCTTGTTGAAATTGTGACTGAGCCTGATTTTAGAAAGCCCGAAGAAGCAGTTGAATTTGGAAAAGAAATCCAGAGAATTGCACGATACTTAAAAATCTCCGAAGCAGACATGGAAAAAGGTCAGCTAAGGCTTGAAGCAAATATCTCATTAAGAAAAACAGGAGAGACAAAACTTCCTAAATATAAGGTTGAAGTTAAAAACATCAATTCGTTTAGGTTTTTGGAAAAAGCAGTTAATTACGAAATCAAAAGGCAGTCTGAGATTTTAAATAAGGGTGAGACGCCAACTCAAGAAAATAGAGGTTGGGATGATGTTAAACAGATAACAGTTTCTCAGAGAGATAAAGAAGAAGCGCATGATTATAGATATTTTCCAGAACCCGACATACCTCCAATGGAGTTTTCTGAGGCATACATTGAGAACCTTAAAAAATCTCTTTGTGAACTTCCATACCAAAAAAGAGAAAGATTTTATACAGAGTTTGGACTTAATAAGGAAGTTGTTAATGTTTTATGTGATACTCCTGAGCTTGCAGAAAAATTTGAACTATCTGCAAAGAAAGCGGATCCTAAGACAGTAGCAAACCTTATTGTTAACAAACCACAGTATAGGGAAATGGAGCCCTCAGAAATTATTAAGGCTGTTGAAGCAGAAAAAAGCAGAGTAGTGCTTGGGGATGGTGCTCTTTTGCCCATTGTAAAAGATGTACTTTCTCAAAATCCAAAAGCAGTTGAGGATTACAGATCAGGTAAAACTTCTGCAATTGCCTTTTTAGTAGGTCAAGGAATGAAGGCTTCAAAAGGCCAGGGTGACGCTGTAAAGCTTAAAGACCTATTTGAGAAAGAACTTAAATCTTAATGGAACAATTAACTTTTGACCCAAAAAACCCGCCCGTTAAGTTTATAACCACTCCTACAGAAATGGAAAAAGCCATTTCAGATTTGATGGGTGAAAAAATTATTGCGGTTGACGTTGAGTGTACGGATCTTGATCCATACACTGCAAAAATGATTTTAGTTCAGGTGGCCAAAAGAGATTTTGCCTACGTTTTTGACTGCACTTCTTTGGATATGGTTAAGCTAAAGCCACTCCTTGAGGATCCTTCAAAAATTAAACTTCTTCAAAACTCAAAATTTGATTACCAACAGCTTAAAGCACATTACAACATAAGCTTAAACAACATTTTTGACACAATGCTTGCTGAAAGGTTGATCACTTGTGGTATTGAAAGAATGAACTCACTACAGGCTATTGTAGGCAAATATCTAGGCCTAACTCTTGACAAGGATGTTAGAAAAACATTTGAAGGGTTGATTACTGTTGTAAACGAACAGCAGATCAAATACGGGGCAGTAGATGTACTGGTGCTTTTCCCAATATTTGATCGTCAATCTATAAAGCTTCAGGATCAAGATTTGATTAAAGTTGCAAAGCTTGAGTTTTCTGTTGTGAGATCTGTGGCCGAAATGGAACTAAAGGGAATTTCGATTGATGCTAAGAGGTGGGGAACGGTCATTAAAGGCCTTGGAGTAAAGCGAGATGAACTTGCGTCAAAAATCCAGGAAACTATCAGGCCTATGTATAAAATTCAACAGATGGCCCTTTTTGGAGGTTCTGCTGATGTAATAAACCTTAACAGTCAACCTCAGCTTTTAGATTTATTTAACAATAAATTACGAATAGATATTCCATCCACAGGGGACGCAGTTCTTGAAACTGTAAATCACCCAGTAGCAGCACTTTTAAGAGAATACAGAGGCTACGAAAAGCTTATTTCAGCATTTGGAGAGTCAATTCTTGAAAAAATCAATAAAAAAACAGGGAGGATTCATCCTGATTTTCAACAAATTGGTGCTGATACAGGAAGGTTTTCATGCTCAAATCCAAACCTTCAGCAGATTCCAAGAGAGTCAGAGGTTGCTCCTTTCAGATCATGTTTTATTCCGCAGGAAGGATATATGTATGTTGTTGCAGACTACTCAAGCATGGAAATGAGGATTGTTGCTGATTTTTCTGGAGATGAGTACCTTGCTAAAGCCTTTGCAGAAGGGTGGGATGTGCATTCGGCTACCGCTGCTTTGATGTTTAATAAGACGTATACCCCTTCGTTTAAAAAAGAGTTTCCTGATTTAAGACAGGCTGCAAAGACTATTAACTTTGGATTGGTTTATGGTATGGGTCCTGGAAGACTGGCGGCTCAAATTGGAGTGGATGTTACAACCGCAAAAGAATACATGGAAAAATACTTTAGGACTTTCAAAAAAGTTAAGGGTTGGCTTGATAGAGCTGCAAAATTGGCCGTTCAAAGAGGGTACAGTGAGACTCCGATTGGCAGAAAAAGATACTATCCAATGCCTGATAAGTCGGATCCAAACTTTGACAAAATGATTGCTGGGATTGAAAGGCAGGGGAAAAACCACCCTATTCAGGGCGCTAATGCAGACGCCACTAAATATGCACTTATATTTTTAAACGAAAAGTTCAGGGAGCTTAAAATTGATGGGGCTATTACGCATACCGTACATGATGAAATTGTTTCCGAGGTAAGAGCTGATCAAGCTGAAGAGTGGGCAAAGGTACAGCAAGAACAGATGGAAAGAGCCGCTTCTTTGTTTATGAAAAACTGTCCCGCTAAGGCTGAGGCTGTTGTAAGTCACCAGTGGGAGCATTAGACCTATTAGCCATAAAGTGGTAAATTCGCAATAAATCCGTTTTAGACAAGAAAGGATATACACATGCTAGTACAACGTTTCATTCACTTTAAGGCTTATGGAGACCCTATAACAATGAACGAGTCGGGTCTGCCATCCGAGGGAAGTGTTTACCTCATAGGAGCCTCTCGCTTCAGAGTTGTGCAAGTCTATCAAAGGGATAATTGGGACGGCGATGATGACATTAAGTTCGACATTGTCCTTAAACCCCTGACAATTGAGAACATTCCTGGGTACTAGTTTTCACCAACACTTTGGCCTATCCTTGCCCGTGTTTTTATTGACAAGGGTAGGCCACAGCTTTTTTAATTTATCGCACTTTGGACTTCATATTGCCAACTAAATATAGTAAAATGAGGCTATGGTAATTTGTCATAGATGCGGCCAAAGGCCCGCAGTTATTCAAACAACAAGAAATATTGACGGTAGGCAGGTATATGTCTCCTTATGTGAGGTTTGTTTTCAGGAAATTCAGAAAGAAGCTGGAGCAACCTCTAACCTTGATAAATTCGGAAGAGACTTAACTCAGCTTGCAAAAGACGGAAAACTTGATCCTGTTATTGGTAGAAAAAAAGAGATTGAAAGAGTAGTTCATATCCTTTCAAGAAGAACAAAGAATAACCCCGTTTTAATTGGTGAGCCGGGAGTTGGAAAGACAGCAATTGTTGAAGGCCTTGCTCAAAGGATTGTGGATGGGCAAGTTCCAGAAACACTAAGGGGCAAGCGAGTTGTTTCCCTTGATATTGCAGGTGTTCTTGCTGGTACATCTCATAGGGGTCAGTTTGAAGAAAGAGTTAAAAAAATTGTTGAAGAGGTTGTTAAGGCGCAAGGCCACGTTATTTTATTTGTAGATGAGCTTCATACAGTTGTAGGTGCAGGAGCTGCTGAAGGAGCCATTGACGCAGCAAACATGTTAAAGCCGGCACTTGCTAGAGGTGAACTTCAGATGGTTGGAGCAACAACACTAGATGAATACAGAAAGCATATTGAAAAAGATGGCGCTCTTGAACGAAGGTTCCAGCCAATTGTTGTTCCACAGCCAACAGTTGAGGAAACAGTTGAGATTCTAAAAGGAATTAGGCCTCAATATGAGAAGCATCATCAGGTAAAGATCTCAGATGAAGCACTTGAGTCGGCCGCAACTTTATCAAACAGGTACATAAGCGATAGGTTTTTGCCAGACAAGGCAATTGACCTGGTGGACGAAGGGTCTGCACAAGTAAGGCTTGCAGCAGTAAAAGAGCCTCAAAACTTAAAACAGGTAGAAGAAGAGCTCACAAAGCTCAAACTTCAAAGAACTCAAGAAAGAACTCAAGCCAACAAAGCAAAGCTTGATGCTCAGATAGAAGAGCTTAACAAGGTTAAAACCGATTTAACTGAAATTTGGATGAAAACCAAGCTGGAAGAGATTCCTGAGGTTGGAAAAGCAGATATTGTAAATGTGATATCCAGGATGACTGGAATTCCACTTGAGGATCTTTCTGTAGAAGAAAAGGAAAGGCTCTTAAACCTTGAAGAAAAACTGCACTCAAGAATTGTAGGTCAAGATGAGGCTGTTAAAGTTGTCAGCGAGGCTATTAGAAGGGCCAGAAGCGGACTTAAAGACCCAAAAAGACCAATTGCATCCTTCCTATTTTTAGGGCCTACAGGAACAGGAAAAACAGAGCTCTCTAGGGCTCTTGCAGAGGTGCTATATGGAAGTGAAGATATGGTTGTGAGACTTGATATGAGCGAGTACATGGAAAAGCACACAGTAAGCAAGATGATTGGGGCTCCTCCAGGGTATGTAGGATTTGACGATGGTGGCCAACTTACCGAGATTGTAAGAAGAAAACCATTTTCAATTGTGCTTCTTGATGAAATAGAAAAAGCTCATCCTGATGTGTTCAACTCATTATTACAGGTTATGGAAGACGGTAGGCTCACGGATAGCCATGGAAGAACAGTTGACTTTAAAAACGTCATTATTATCATGACTTCAAATGTGGGTTCAGATACAATATATCAGTCATCTATTGGCTTTGGTGGTGCGGAGGAGGCCGTTGTAGCAGATGCTTCAGAAGAGCTCAAAGAAAAAGTTACAAAGGCTCTCAAAGATACATTTAAACCCGAATTCCTGAACAGACTTGATGAGATAGTTCTTTTCCATGCCCTTACCAAAGAGCAGATTAAGGCTATAACCGCCATTCAGCTTAAAAAGACAGAAAAGCTTCTTTCCGACCTTGGAATAAAGCTTGAGACAACAGATAAAGCAGTGTCTCTAATTGCCGAAAAAGGCTACGATGCCAACTTTGGCGCAAGGCCTTTAAGAAGATATATTCAGAAAGAAGTTGAAAACTTTATCTCGAATAAAATAATATCTGGCGAGTTTAGAGAAGGCATGACCGTTGTAGTTGATGCTGACAAGGAAAAGGTCAAGCTAGCCACAAAGGTTGTAGTTGAGGCTTAAAATCGGGTCTTTTAGGTAGCTGTTGCCAAAAAGCCTTATTTTTGCTAATTTATTCATTGTTCAGAAAGATATATGGAAGAAAAATTTCAGTTCGAAGTTGGAGATACAATTAAAATTCACTACAAGATTGTTGAAGGCGATAAATCCAGAATTCAGCCATTTCAAGGTATTGTAATATCAAAAAGAGGAGAAGGGATTTCCAAGACTTTTACCGTAAGGCATATTGGAGCTGAAAATATTGGTGTAGAGAGAATATTCCCAGCTTTTTCGCCAAACATTAATAAGATAGAGATCTTGAAGAAGAGCGTAGTTAGAAGAGCAAAACTATTCTTCTTAAGAGATAGAATTGGTAAGGCTGCAACAAGGCTTAAAGCCAGAGTTGAAAAACCAACCAAGTAATCTGGTAAACTTTATCTATGAATTTTATTCATAGGTTTTTCCCAATCCACAGATTCAAATACTCAAACAAAGCAATTAAAATACTCATTGTTTCTGATACTATATTCTTTTCAGGAATGGCCCTTGTTGACGCTATTTTTAGCGTGTTTATTGTAAGTCAGATTAAAGGCGCTGGCGTCATAGATATTGGAGTAGGTAATGCCATTTTTATGCTTGGGGTGTTAGTTGCTGAGCCCCTTTTCTCAAAGTTCTTTGACGCGGCAAAAAATCCAGCCACATCTTTTTATGGCTTCTTGATAGGCAATTTACTCAAGTCTGTCTTTAGGATTCTGTTTATATTCATATCAAGTGTGAATATGTTTTATGCCGTCTACTTTTTACTTGGAATTGTTCACGCAGTGGAGTACCCTGCATTCACAAAAGTATTTTCTAAACATATTGACCAAGGCTACGAGTCTTCCGAATGGGGATTTAAAGACATTTTTATCTCTCTTGGAAAGGTTATTACTCTCTTTGCAAGCGGATACATTGCGGTAGAGTTTGGTTACAACGTTCTATTCATCTCTTCGGCAATAATAATGGTTTTATCAGGTGTTATTTATCCGTATTTGTACAGAAAAGAATTTGTAGTAGAGTAGGTTCTTATGGAATCAATGCAGATTATTTACATTCTTTGCGCAACCGTGTTTATTAGCCTTTTATCATTAACTGGAGGCTTTTTGCTGTTTGGGCATAGGGTTGGCATTAACTTTGCAAACAGGTATGTAGTGAGCTTTGCCGCGGGGGTCATGCTTTCGGCCGCATTTTTGGACTTAATTCCCGAAGCGATTGAGGTGGGAAACGTTATGGGCGTAATGACTTTTATTCTGATGGGTCTTGTCTCGTTCTTTTTTATGGAAAGATTTTTGCTTTGGCACCACCATCACGATGAATGTCATCACAGTAAACCTACCTCATTTTTGGTTTTAATTGGGGATGGTCTTCATAATTTTGTTGATGGAGTAGCTATTGCTTCTGCATTTATGGCTGATTTTTCACTTGGTGTATCTGCAACATTAGCAATTGCGCTTCATGAGATCCCACAGGAAATCGCAGACTTTGGAGTTTTAATGGATTCGGGTATGAAAAAGTCCAAAGCCTTACTTTACAACTTTTACTCGTCACTCTCTTCTGTAGCAGGGGGACTTATCGGTTACCTGTTTCTTAATTCGTATAAAAATTACGAATACATGTTACTAGGATTTGGAGCGGGGATGTTTATCTACATTGCCTGTTCGGATTTAATTCCTGAAATGCATAAAGACTCCCACAAGTTTGATGGTTGGCTACAGAGCATCCCTTTTGTTTTAGGTATATTTTTAATTTTAATTTTAGGAAGCTTTGTTCACGAATAAAAAACGATCAGGCACCCAAGAAATCAGTGTTCCATGGGTGCCTGATTTCTTGTTTGGATCTTGATGGTTGGGGCTAGAGTGACCTGAGCGCAGTGTTGAGTGCCCATCCTGCTAGCACTGCAATCACCGAAAGTAACGCTGGGTGACGGTTGATCCAAAACCGTCTGTGCTGAAGTTTAACCTCAGCAATTAGTCCCGTGCAGACCATGAGGATCCCTAGTGTGAGCAGTTCGGTGTAACAACCATGCTGTACCACAAAGATTGGAAACACCAATCCCAGGGAAAACCCAAGTAGGATGAGAATCCTCTCAACCCGCCTATCCCTCTGTGTGCTAGCCTGCGTATCCTGCTTTACCTGTGTTAGTTCCATTAGTTACCTCTTTATGGGTTATTTGCCTACCGCACTTATTTGCAGCACTTTAGCATGTTATTGAAATCTATGCAAAACTATAGGATATACTAGTTTATGAGTTTAAAAGTTTTAGAACTGCTTCCGCCTGCTTAACTCTCATTTTTGAAACTGAAGATTTTGCAACCTTTAATGCTTCCTCAGCTGATTTCTTGGCATTTTCAATTTCCCCAAGATTGTACTCGATTAGAGCTTTTGTAATTAGTGAGGATGATTTCCATACATTGATTGCTGATTCAGGTTCGGACTTAGCTCCTTCCTCAATCATTTTGAGGGATTGAGCAATTGTCAGATTGGCCTCGGTTATTTTTCCGGTTCTTAGAAGTGAATAGGCTATGTGTTGTAGAACGTCCCCTTTATTTGCGGGCCTGGAAGTGAGCTCTAGCAGTTTGTTACAGACCTTTAATTCTTCTTCGTACCTTTCCTGAGGGGTTAAAAGTGATATCAAACACCTTAAGGAGCTTTGCTGTTTTAGATTATTATTTGAGGTTAGTTCAAAAGATTCTTTTGCTAAAGCATGGCCTTCAGAAAGAATTTGTTTTGCTCTAAGTTTTTTTGAATAGGCAAGGTGATTTAAACATTCTGAAACATTATATAAATCATTCTGTTCAGTAAACGCGATTTTTGCCGTATTAAGCATTTGTTCAGCCGTATCAAAATTGAAGCTCTCTCGTTCAATCACGGCTTTTTGCATAAGTTCTTTTGCTTGTTCTGGTGTTAATTGCATAAGGGAATGATAGCATTGTCAGTTATTTTTTGAAACGAAAGGGGATGGCAGGGGTTTTGGGTCAACCCCTGCCGAGTATTAGAGCAGAATGTATTTTGGGCAGCTTCCATATCCTGACTCGATCAGAGAAGTCCACTCCTGAATGGGCACTTCAATTTCCTTATTTGAGGTAGTGGGCTTTGCAGTTACAACCACGCACATAAGCATTTGGTTATATTGGAGACCCAAAACCACAAATATTTCCATGCCATCGTACCTTCTATATCTGGATCCAACTGATACTAATAGAGCTGCTGAAGCAAGCATTTCTCTGATGTCTTGTTGAACTAGGCTCATGGGTAATTTCTCCTTTTTGGTCTTAATGTTATATCAGATAATTGTTTGAGAAAGAATGATTAATCTAACTAATTTTATAGAATGTATAGAAGTGTTCAATGTTTGCTAGGACTTTTGGTTGCTGGAATTCAAATTCTGCTCTAGGGTTGCCTTTGATATCTAAGCTTTCTTCATCGCTGATGTTCTGAATTTTCTTGAAGTCTGTAATAATGCGTGCTTGATCCTTAGTACTGATCGTTTCAGCAAGTTTGCTAATCAGCCCAACCCACACTGGATTTTCAACCGACATTTCAGAGTATTTAATGCCTAAAAACCTAGCAACAGGAGTAAATCTAAGTAGGGCATTTGAAAATGAGACGTTCTCAAATTCTTGAGCTTTTTTAGCAAACTTAATTTGAATTTCTATGAGTTCAACAGGGTACATTTGAATTTTCTCTGTAGTTTATTAATGCCACATTGGATGAAAGCCAATCAAAATACACCACACCCTATTTCATAGTTCGAGTACCTCAACTATACAATGTTCCAATAATACATCATTAGGGCCAAAGCAAAATGTTCCGGTTATTTCTTTACCCTCAAGAACCTTTGGGAGCCATAATTCATCATCTACCCACATTTCTTTGTACGGAATTTTGGAAACTTCATACCACTCCGGCTTCATCTCTTCGCTTTCTACAGGTTCATCTTCCCATTTAGAGCAGATATAAACATGAACTAATTGGTTCCAGCCAGGATTATCAGGGAATAAAAAGGTAAGTTCTGCAAATTTCTTAATTTCAATAACTCTTACACCGATTTCTTCAAACGCTTCTCTTTTAACCGCATCCTCAATACTTTCGCCCAATTCTACCTTGCCTCCAACCCCATTCCACCTCCCAACGCCAAAACCTCGCTTTTTTAATGCAAGGCATGCCTCATTCGTATTTGTTGATTTTTTAATAAGAAAACAGAGTGTGGAGTTTCTAAGACTTGATGTCATTTTTTTTGGTGAGGGCGGTGAGAATCGGACTCACGACACGCGGCTTAAAAGGCCGCTGCTCTACCACTGAGCTACGCCCCCTCAAAATACCTCTATATTTTAGCCTATATTAGCCAAAAATAGAAAAGGCAACAAAAAAGGCCTCAAAAGACCTTTGCAACAGCACAGGATACAGTATAATACACCGAGTATGAAAAAGGTAGTTGTTATAGGCGGTGGGTCAGGCGCATACACAACACTGATGGGACTCAAAAATTACCAGCTTAAGCTCTCAGCAATTATATCAATGATGGATAGTGGAGGTAGTTCTGGAAAGCTTAGGGATGCATACGGCGTACTTCCTCCAGGTGATTTAAGACAATCCATGGTTGCCCTTTCAACGTCAAATCATATTTGGCGAAAGCTTTTTACATATAGATTCGAGTCAGGAGACTTCAAAGGCCACAATTTTGGTAACGTATTTTTTGCAGCGCTTGAAAGCATTGAACCAGATTATAACGAAGTCACAAAGACAGCAGAGGCTCTTTTACAAACCAGTGGAAAAGTAATTCCTGTAACACTTGATAAATCCCATCTTGTTGTTGAGTTTGAAGACGGTAAGAAAATTGTAACCGAAGACTCCATAGATAAATCAGGCTACAAGAAATCAAAGATTAAAAAAGCGTATCTTGAACCAAAGGCCAAGATTAACCATGTGGCAAAGAAAGCTATTGAAGAAGCTGACTATATTGTCATAGGGCCAGGTGATCTTTATACAAGCTTAATTCCAAATCTTTTGGTGTCTGGTGTACCTGAAGCCATAGCAAATTCAAAAGCAAAGGTATTTTATGTTGTTAATCTAATGACAAAGGCAGGGCAGTCTACAGACTATAAAGCCTCGCATCACATTAAGGATATAGAAAAATATTTGAGCAAGCCTGTTGATTACGCTGTTATAAATAATTCAGTCTTGCCAGATACCGTCGTTTTGCACTACCAGGCAGATGGTGAGATTCCTGTTGAGGATGACCTTAAAAACTCAGCTAAGGCTTTAAGAGGCGAGATTGTATCGAATGTAATTCACGGTCAATCAAAAGCAGATACAGCATTAAGAAGCATTGTAAGGCACGACTCAAATAAACTAGCCCAGTTAATTGTTAATGCAATTCTGCATGAACGAAAAGGTATAAACAGAATCAAGGACATTCTTGCAGATGTTCGGTCTTATATTGTGGACTAGCTCCGTCAGATTAAAAAGCTATTAGAACAAGATTTAAAAAGGCACTTATTAGGAAAACGAATGGAGATAGGTCTTTAAGTAAGAAGTACCAATATGCAGAACTTTTCACCACCTCTATATCTGTGGTGTATAAAACTTCACAAGCCCCATTTCCGGTGTCTTCCCTAACCGTACTTGTTCGTCTCTCACCTGCCTGTTTGCCATCTTTATCCCAAACTTTGTAATTGGACAAATAGCCTGTGATAGTTATTTGATCCCCAACCCTAACCCCCTTTATTTTGTCCGCAACTGATATGCTTTCTGGGATTAGGTGGTTGTTTGATAGAGCATTCATGTTAAAAAGACTGTCTTGATTTGACCAAGAGACATAACAAGTAAACTCCCCATGGTCAAACTTAACACTGTTATATATGTTTGGATCTAAGTTGGAGCCCCAGATAATGCACAGATCTCTGGTATTTGCAGGATCGTTTTTATGCGTAAGATCAAGCCAGTGATCGCTTGAATACTGCTCTACAACAAGACCAGTAATTTTATACTTTGCCACTTTTTCAATTTGATATTTGTAACCCTTTATTTCTTTTACTTCTGTAGTAGGGGACATCTCTTGCTGAGTTGGTTCGTGGTACATTTTACTTAGTTCAAGCTTATTTTTTGCTGGAAGAGGTGGGCGAATAAATAAAAGTGCCACAAATCCAGCTAGCGAAAATGCAGTCAGCGCCTTACAAAGAAATTTTAGAATTCTGAGCATTAATTAAAGTATAAACGCAGTTAGGAGGGGAGGGCAATTAAATGAGCTTTAAGCATACCAACCATCACTAGGCTCTCATAAACCATCTGAACCCACGAGAATGCTAACATACCCAAGTCCTGCTTTTTAATAGCCTTGTAGATCCACCAAGGGTATATGAGGCTTGGTAGAAAAATTGCGCTTAGTAGCAAAATACTCAAATTCAAAGCTAAGCTTACACTAATACTATTTGATATAAATAATATTGTACATTGTATTCCTAAAATCGTGGCTATATAAACAAAGGGGAATGGGTAGATTGGTGGGGTCATTTTGTTTGCAAGGTAGTACTTAAGTCTAACCCCTGATCTTATATAGTGCTTCCTAAGATAATCGTGAAGCTCAAGTTTATGATCGTGAACCATCTTGGCAGAGGAGGTAACAAAGAACTCTCGACCAGGGAATTTTTGGGAGAGCCTTTTGCATATATCCACATCCTCATAACCACTCACTTCTGTATTCCAACCTCCAATAGCCTTGAGATCCTTAATAAAAAAGGATGATAAGCCACCGGCAATTTCGTGTACTTTTATCATTGAGTTCTCTGGAACATCCCACGTTCCAAACATTGATTTGTAGTAGGCCAAAAACCTTCCAAGCGCGCTTTTATTTCCTCCAACTCCAGGTAGTATTGGCTTGGTGTAGCCGCTCTCTTCAATGTATTTATCTGTAAAACTTTGATTTTTTGAGCTTACTATCACGCTTCCCATACCAAGTGCATTTGGTTTTAAAGTGTATGCATTATCAAGTTCTGTAAGCCAGTTTTTTTCTGCAATACAATCGTCATCAAAGCAAACATAGACGTCTCCTTGAGCTACATCCAGACCCGCGTTTCTTGCACCTGATAAGCCTCTGCTTTCCTTTGTACTTATAACCTTTATCCCTAACGCCAAAGCAATAGCGGAAGTGTTATCTGTAGATCTATCGTCAACAACCAATATTTCAAATTTTCCTGTGTAATCTTGCAATTTCAGCGAATTAATAGCTGCTCCAATTTTACCTGAGCCGTTGTAGGAGCTTATTACTATGCTATAAAAAAACTTTTTACTCTCTGTGTTCATAGTGCGTGAGGCCCTGTTTTAACCATAATGTCCTCAGATGTTACAAATTTTATGTCCTTTTTCTTTTTTATGTATCCTATGATTTTGTCCATTACATCAATTCTGTTTGATGTGCCTACAATCCAGTCGTGAAAATTTAAGTTGAAGTAGTTTTGGCTCAGGTCAAATTCGTCTTTTAAAATTTCAAATGCCGTTTTGAGCTCAGCATCTGATGACGATTCATTTGGTACCGGTAATCCAAAAAGAAAGCAGTCTAACGTTGATAAAACTGGAATTTCTAAAATCCCTTCTCTCTCAAATGGATTTTTATCCTGAATAAGCCAATTTGCAATTTTTGGAATTCCCCAATTCTTACTTAAATAATCATCAAAAAACACTGACTTATTTAAATATAAAAATAAAAATTTACCAGCATTCATTTTATATAAATACTTTGTTACCGCATCAGTTTGATTTTGAACTCTCATTAGTTCAGGGATAAACCTGATTTGCCTATTTGATGTCCATTTGTACCCAAAATCGGATAAAACTTTGTATTTAGATTCAGAATAAAACTGTGGATTTAATAAGTAAGGAAACCTAAAACCCAATGGCTTTTTGCCAATTGTATTTAAACTATGGCTTTCAATTTTCTTTAATATTTGTGCAAACTTATTGTTATCCATCTGATAAAAATTTTCATGTTCAAATCCATGCGCACTAATCTCATGCCCACCGTTTGAAATTTTTTTCATGATTTCTGGATGCTCTTTACTGATAATCCCGCAGGAATTAAAGACTGCTTTAACATTGTGCTTTTTAAGCACAGCAAGGATGGCATCGGTTGTAGTTGATAGGTTATATGGGTGCTTTTTAGGCATGCCCCATTTCCCTTCGTAATCAAAAAATATTGTAATTTTTCTCATAACTTGGCAAATGATTTTATCATGTATTTCCATTATGGTCGTATAGATTGAATTGTACAATTAATATAGAATCTACGGGTCTATGAGAAATGTGAGTGTAGTAATTCCAACAAGAAATAGAATTGAGACTTTGTTAAAAGTTCTACCAAGCTATTTTGAGCAGGAGAGTGTTCTTGAAGTAGTTATTGTAGATGACGGAAGCACTGATGGTTCGTTTGAAAGATTGACTCATGAATACTCTACTTTTAAATCTAACTACCCAGAAATTGAACTTGTGCTTCATAGGAATGCTGAAAACCGGGGTACCCCTTCCACAAGAAATATTGGAGCCAAGATTGCTAAAGGAGAATTTGTTTTTTATGGCGAAGATGACCTTGTTCTACCCACAAACCATATAGCTGTGCTTGTTGACCACTTCAAGTCATCTGGAGCTGACTTAATCTCAGGCAGGCGAATATGGATGAGGCCAGGGGAATCCTATGAAACCTCATTAGCTAGAGCCGATAACACAAAAGGTAAAGTGAACGATACATTTCTAGCCCTAACAAATTGCGAATTAAAATTACCTGATGATACTGAAGTTTTTATGCTTGACGCTTCAATACTGGTTAAAAAATCTGTTTTTGAGATGGTAGAGTATGAGGAAGAAAGATCAAAAACCTTTTTCTGGAGAGAAGAAACTGACTTTCAGATATCTTGTGCAGAAAAGGGTTTAAAGCTTGTGTTTTGTCCTCACACTGCTAGCTTTCATCTGCCTAAAGTAAATGATAGAGGGGGCTCTAGAACTGGAAGTATTTTGAGGTATAACTGGCAAATTATTCTTAACAACTGGTACTTTTTACATAAACATAAAGATTTTCTAGAGAAAAGGATGTGTATGGGTAGTATATATTCCTCATTTTCTGTCTTTTTATTTAACCGAATTTGGACAAAGAATCTTCTTGTGAAATTGGTGGAGTTTAAGAAATGGATTCTCTCTTGAAAAAAATTGCAAGTCGTGTACATACTATGTAGCGTATGGCTGTAAACTTTGGCCCTTCAACTATAGAGCATGCAACACATAAAGATTCGTTAGTTGAAATCGTCAAAACTCCATCTATAAACTTAGGCTCTTTTGATAAAATGCTTGAAATCTATAAGTCTGAAGAGCTTTCCGCCTTGGCTTGCTGTGTTCCAGCTTCCGCAGAGTACATGTGTGCGAAGTTTGGGGACCGAGCACCTGAGATAATGAGACAGCTAGTTGGAATACTAAGAGGGGAAGTACAAAACTTTGGTGAAGTGAGGATTGCCGAGGTAAAAGTTGTTACAGATTCAACTGACGCAAATGGAAGCCTTTTAGTTTACCCTGAAATCCACTTTATCCATCAGGATTTGCACCAGATAGATGAATGTAGCATGTCAATTGCGGGCCTTACTTCAATTAATATTGATGTTATTAATGTTACTACCGATGATTATGTAGGAGACCTGTTCAACAGAGTACTGCTGCAAACAAAAGGTGTAATTGATACAATAAGAGAATGAAAATTAACGTTCGTCTTTTATATCTTTACTTGTTCTCGTTTGTAGGTTTATTGATAATTGTTATTGGAGGCATAAGGCTTTCTAACCTTGCACTTAAAACCTTTGTATTTAAGGACGCCGACTCCTATGAAACATACCCAATCAAAGATGAGAGCAGTTTACTTTCACCTCAGGAGATGGAAGATAGGCAAAAAAGGGATCAAAAAAGGCAGAAAGAAAGAGAATTTTCTGAAGCAGTTTCTATGATTCTCATAGGTGCTCCTTTATACCTCTATCACTGGAAAACAATTCAGAAAGAAGCTCATCAGGAAGAAGAAGTTAAGGGTTAGCTAAAACCTTTACAACTACAATTCTGTAGGCTTATTATTTGTGTGGACAGCCTGCTCACATGTTCAAAAACATATTTAAACTATTTATATTGCCTGCATTTGTTATTTTAACTCCGTTGTTAGTGGGGCTCTATTCAGTAAAGCAAAGCTCCTTTGACGCAAATTCCATAAAAAGAGCATTGTCAGGTTCGAATCTTTACGAATCCATTATATCTACAATTAAAAGCTCAAGTGAGGGCGAAGAAAATCCCTTTGCAAACAACTCCTTTCTCACGCCCGAATACATTCAAGGGAAGGTAGAGTTGGTTGTAGATCAAACCGAAGCTTGGGCAACCGGAAAATCGGAAAAAGAGCCTGAAATATCATTTTTAGATATTAAGGACAAGCTAGTTAGCCAAACTGACATAAATGTTGAGGAAGTTTCAGCGTATCTTGAGCAGTTTAAAGACCAAATAAAAGAGGAGGGTGGCGAAGATTCCGTGGAATCCATGCCTGATTTTTCCAAATTGATTAAGGACACGCCTACCATTAAACTCGGAAACTACCTCTTTTGGGTAAAATCTTTAGTTTGGATTCAAAAGTACGGCTTGACTGTAGCTATAGCAGTAAGCGCCGTTTTATTTGCGCTAGTAATATTGCTGAGCCTTGGGAAGGGCATTTCAGGTATTTTATTCTGGACTGGTTTAACGTCACTCTATGGAGCTTTAGGGTTATTTCTAATCACAACCTTTGCAGGTGACCCCACTAAGATTTCGTTCTTTCTAGCTAAATTTCTTCCAAAGCAATTTTCTGATATTGCAACACTGGTTATTCAGGCAATTACATTCAAGCCCTTTGTACTCTACCAGCAGACAAGTAATTCTATTTTTGAGCTTCTTGTACTACTAGGTATTGTGCTTGTTGTTATTTCGTTTGCAGATTTTAAACCTTCTCCTGCGACATTAAAAAGAAATGCAATTGTTGTTGCCGTAGCGTTAGTTCTTTTTACCAGCGCCTATTTGTTTGTTTCTCCAAACGCATCTAAACTGCCTGTTTTTGGAAGGTTTGCAAAGAATAAGAGTGGGGTTGTAGCAGTTAGTTCTTTCGGAAAATCTGCCAAGGTTGGTCTTAAGGGAGGGAACATTCAGGTCTCCGATTCCACAAATACATACGAACTTTCAGTTGGCAAAAATTCTATTGTTTGGGGAGCGGAAATCAAGGCAGCTCCTATTTACGGTGTTTCAGGCCTTCCTAAAGAGGCAAATTTTATTGGAGGTGTAGATTTTAAAGCTCCTGATGCAGTTCTTAGCAAAACGGCCGTGCTTACAATAAATCTGAATCAAGAGCCAAAAGGAAAATTACTTGCTTTTGCTTATGAAAATGGTGGGGAAAACATGATATATTTCCCGGCCTCAGCTGAAGGGAATACTGTCAGAGTTCCTGTAATGCACTTTTCAGGATTTGGACTTATAACAGTACCTGACACATTTAAAGAAAAAGAGATAAATAACAATGTAAGGGTTCAAGCTCAGCAGGATATACTCAGCATTTTAAGCTGGATTCAAACACTACAAGGTTTTGGCATGAATGATACTTTTACGGAAGTCCAGAAAAATGGATTCTCAGACATACTTTCAAATTGGTGGAAAGAAGGTGTAAAACCTTACCTAGATTCTGCACAAACAAAAGATGAAGACATTGTTCCTGCAGCAAAAGAGTATCTAATTTGGCTTCAGGCCGTTCAATCATTAGATCTTGACGACAAACAGGGTGGAAATATAAAGATGGGAAGAGAGCTTTTAGCCAAAGCTATAAAATCAGCTTCAGAAAGATCGCATAAAGCATGTGTTCAAGAAAAAGACCCTTCGCAAGCATCCATCTTATTAAGGTACTATGCACTTGCAGAAAGCCTAGGGCTTGATGGTGTGTCTGGACTTGATGTTGATCACATAAAAGACATGTCACTCAAATGTGCTTACTTTAAGATAGAAATCTCATCTCACTTTATTGGTCAAAGCAGTATCTGCCCAGGATTTGATGAGGAGTACTCTGGAACAATAGAACTTACCCCTGATGAGGACTTTACCTTATCAGGCAAGGGAGATGTAACTCCAAAGCAATTGATGGTTTGTAACACCCCCTGTAGGCTTGCAAAGGGCGATGGCCCTGTTACTACAACTGTGGAAGTTCCAACTACTCCTTTTTTAACAACAAAAGGGGCATCAGAAGTGATTGTGCGAATGGATGTTGCGGATGAAACCTACAACCAATATGATTGCTCTTACATAATTCCCGGCACAGACACTGAGTTTGGGTTACATGTACCGCTTGGGTGGTATGGTGAAATGTTTAATATGCACGATGACGAAGCTATAGATTTGGTCTCAATGATAATTTCAGACTGGAAAATTACTGCATCAAAGGATGCTTATGCAATCAAGGAGTATAAAAGAGTTAAAACCCCTTCGTTTATGGGAATTAAAGGCGTTCCTACTTCAGAGGATACAACACTTAAACTAATCCATTCCCCTAAAAATTAATGCGCTCCATTGTTTTGAATTGAGATTTTTCTTGCAAGAAATATACAAACTAGCAATAACGAAGCTCCAAAAACAAAAACACCTCTGATGTAATAGGAAGCAATTAATCCTCCTATAATTGGCCCGAATATTTGACCTGCATTCATGTACGAAGTGTTCATTCCCATTACATGCCCTTGGTTTTTTGGTTCGGTTTCAAGCGATAAAATTGTGTTAATGAGTGGCTGGGCAAGCGAATTTGCACTTGCCATAACAATCATAACCAAAATCAAGCTAAAGTAGCTGTTAACTAAGCAGTATAAAAGAAATGCGGAAGCAACAATTAACACCGAAATCTTAAACGCCCTCATAGTTCCAAGTGACTTGCTGATTTTTTGAACAAAAAAGCTTTGCATAATCAGTCCTACAACCCCTATGAAAACAAAAGCCATAGAAATAGAGGAGTCGGAAAGCTTAAGTATATTTTTTGCAAAAGGCTGAAAACCGTACATCATAGCGCAGGAGAATGCTATTGAATATAAAATCGTTATTTTAAAGGTATTTCCCAGCTTTGAGTCAAAAAGTCCGTGCCAAAGATGAGTAAGGTCAAATGTGTTGTCGTGAGCAATCTGCCCCTTATGTGCATTAGTTTCTGGAAGAACAAAGTATGTAAGTATCCAAGAAATTGTAGTCACAACGCCGGCAATTACAAAAGGTAAAGGCATCCAAATCCCAACCGTTGAAGCTGAAATAGCAGGGCCAGCAACAAATCCAAATCCAAATGCCGCTCCAATAATTCCAAAGCCTTTTGCTCTGTCCTGGGGCTTAGTTGTATCTGCAATAATTGCTGAAGCTACAGATATATTTCCTGCAGTAAGGCCATCAAGTGCCCTAGCTAAGAATAAAAAGATAGCATTAGGAGCAAACGCCTGCATGAAAAATGATATTGCCGTTCCTGCTACAGAAATAAGAAGTAACGGTCTTCTCCCGTACTTATCAGATAATTTACCTATTATAGGTGTAGATATAAAGGCGCAGAATGAAAACGTGGAAAATAAAAGCCCATTCTGCCAATCCGTGAGGCCAAAATGCTTGGAATACGAGTACAAAATAGGTATTACAATTCCATATCCAAGTGCATTAACAACTGCGATTACAGCTATCACCAGTAAATTTTTATTGTCTTTAAACATAACAGTCACCAATTCTACAGCATCTGATGGTATATTTACATTGTGATAATGGCCAGAAATCTTACAAAAAGTTACGTGGGTACGGAAATCTTCTCAAAGATTGAGTTTTCTGTGGGGAATAAAAAGAAGATTGGCCTTGTAGGAAGAAACGGGTGTGGAAAATCTACATTATTTAAACTTTTGAACGGAGTGGAGGACATTACATCAGGTGTTTTAAACATTCAGAATGAGGTTTTAGGATATATCCCACAAGAATTTCACTTCCCGAATGAAATGGTTGGCGTGTATCTTGAGTCCTTTCTTGATAATCAATGGGAAGCTCACAGAATTGAGACTCTAGCAAGCCAGCTTAAATTTCATAATTTTGACCAATACCAAATGCTTGATACCCTCAGTGAAGGCCAGAAAATGAAAGTTAAGCTCATTGAAATTCTACTATCAAATCCTACAACGCTATTTATTGATGAGCCTACAAACCATTTAGATATTGAAGGAATAATTTGGCTTGAGGATTACATCAGAAAGCTTCCCTTAACGGTAATCATGATTTCGCATGACAGAGTTTTTTTAAATAATACTGTTGACGAAATTTGGGAGCTTGAAAATCAAAAATTATTAAGATTTGTAGGTGATTACGATAATTACAAACTTGAGAAAAATAAACTGATTGAAAAGTGGGATCAAGAATACACACTATTTTTAAAACGAAAGAGTCAGCTAGAAAAACTTCTTGAGAATGTAAGAAAGATTAAAGACGGGACAAAAAGAGGAAAGGCAGTTCAGGCTGCCAAGAAGAGAATTGATAGAGAAATTACTGCAAATGAAAAAACAAAATATGAATCAAAGAAAATTAAAGCTTTGGAGTTTGATACTGATATTCATTCAGGCAAGCTAGTTTTGAGATTTGATAATGTAGGTAAATCATATGGGCAGAAGAGTCTCTTTTCCGATTTAAATTTTGAAGTTAGAGGGAAAGAAAAAGTCTGGTTATTTGGGCCGAATGGGGCTGGAAAATCATCAATTATTAAAATGATCATGGGGGATACTGAAGTAACAAGTGGGAACATAAAAGTAGGGGAGAATATTAAAATTGGCTACTACTCTCAAGTTCAGGCAGAGCTGAACACAAAAAATTCGGTTTTTGAGGAATTTATTGAAAAAACTGGATGCTCCATAGGCCTAGCTCACGGGTATCTTAAAAAGTTTCTTTTTGATAAGGATTCTTCGCAAAAGAAAGTTAAGTTTTTAAGTCCAGGGGAGAGGGCAAGGTTTGCTTTTTCAATATTTGCATATAAAGATTATGATCTTTTGATTTTGGATGAACCAGACAACCACCTTGATATAGAGACAAAAGAAGTACTTGAAAAATCTCTGAGCGAATTTGAAGGTACGCTTCTGCTGGTATCACATGATAGGTATTTTGTTGAGGAAGTTGGAGTAAACAAAGTATTAAATCTTACAGAGGGAAGATTGATTGAGAGCTAACTACCATTTTTTAAGATTGAATTGTGCTGCACTTATGCAAGCCATTTCTACCTGCCAATTGCTGTACCCAACAACTTCTACGTCAGCAAACCCTTCGTTCTTTAGTAACTCTTTTGTGCTTTCTATATCCCCATCTGCAACTATGATTCTTTTGAGTAAAGTCAAACTTGTATTTTCATAGGCTACTGAGCAACCTTCATGTTTAAAATGAGGGGTTATAACCATTTCGGTTTCAAGGATACATACAGGAGTTTCTGAGGTTGGGGATCCATTTCCTTCCATGAACAGAGCGGGGAGCTTTCCTACTTCGTCTTTTCCAATATCGCAATTTGCTAGGTAGTGCCCTTTAACAAACGTACCCTCTCTAGACTTAATCTGACCAGACCCGAGAATCTCGGTTAACTTTTCCTGAAAATTTGAGTTTTTTAGCCTATTAAATTCCCATTGATCGTACCTGATTATATTGTGATAGTTTCTTCTCTGACCTTTTTCAATAGTATCTCTATAGTGGGTTAAGCTCTCAATTGTTGCTTTATGTGTAGCTAAAACTGACGGGTCTGTGCTTGTTTCCATGCTGAATGCTTGAACTGCTAAAGCTAGGGCCTCATTAATCACATCCATCTCACTTGGGTAAATATTCTCAAGCTCAATGTTTTGACCTGCCTGTAATTTCTCTGACTGCCTAAGTTTCATCAAGTCCAGAGTTTCTCTTTGTCTTGCCGAAAGATTTAGATCACGGGAGTATGGATCAACCTTTGCAAGCCAGTCCTGAGGCCTATCATTGTCCATACAGATCTCTAGGCAATCAAGCATAGTTAAACCTCTTCTAGTTGCCATGTGACCTTTTGATGCCTGATCTTCTACAGGTTTATCAGCAATGCCATCGTTCTGGAAAAAGTTGTATAGGTCTCTTGTTTTCTTTCCAAGCTCTTCTTTATACTCAAGGCTTGTGTTAGTTCCAAACTTAGCCTTAAGTCTGCCAACTCTTTTTTCCTCATCTTTTGTGATATGTTGCAGAACTATACTCTCTACAAATACTCCTTTATCGTCATACACATCAATCTGAAGTCTTGGATGCGTGAGAGATTCTTTTCCGGCTCCAAGTATGTCTCGAATTGGAATTAAAGATGAGTCATAGTCTTCTTGAGGTACAACTCCCTGAATATGGGCTCTAAAACCTGGCTTAAGAACATTTTGCTCGAATCCAGATTCAATTTCTTTTTGAACATCTTTTGGAATAGTTAGGATAAATGGAGATAAACCGGCTAATATTTCCTGAAACCTTGTTTTGTCACTATGCTGAAGCGATGAGGTGTCTTCGGTATTTAAGTCTGGTCTAGCAAACCTTGTAGCAATAGGTTTGCTTTCCTCTGCTAGAAGGAACAACCTTTGTACAGGTCGGCCAGAATCCAGATCCACATTATCCATTTCAATAACCACAAGCCCTAGCCTTTTAAGCTCAGAATTAATTTTTCCTCTTTCGGCAAGATTTTCATTCCCAAGCTCAAATCGCTTTTCACCTGGTAAGTCCCCATGGTGCTGTGTCTCAACCTCACGTAACATATCAATATTCTACTATTACAAATAAAACATTGCTGAAGAATGTGCACGGATATATTATTTACTCTAAGCTAAAGGTATGAATAAAGAGCAGCACAAGACAATTTTCCAAAGCTTTAAGGCAAGAGAAGACAGCAAAAGAAGTTCTTATGAGAAGTTTGCTGATCTGATGACACAAAAGTTTGGAAGTGTTACCTTCCTGTTGGTTAATGTAGTTTGGTTTTGCGCATGGGTACTCTGGAATCTTGGAATTCTTCCAGGAATTGTCCCCTTTGACCCATTTCCTTTTGGCCTTTTAACAATGATAGTGTCCCTTGAAGCAATTATTTTGGCTATTGTTGTTCTTATTTCGCAAAATAGAGCTTCAAGAGTGGCTGAACTGAGGGAGGAGCTTACACTAAAAATTGATGTGATAATTGAGCAGGAACTAACTAAGGTTATTAGGCTCATGGCGGATAAATTAACAAAAGAGGGGGCTAATCTATCGGAGGACAAGGAATTAAAGAAAATGATGGCTCCAATTAATTTAGAAAAGATAGAAGACTCGCTAGAAAATGATATTTAACAGACAATATGGATGTCATTTTCCCAGCAGTTCTTGTTTTTGAAGAAGGTGCAAAAAGTGTTGCAAAGTTATACGCCGGTTTGAGTGACGCTTAAATTGGAGTTATTGAGATACTATATCCATTTAGTGATAGTATCTGATCTAAGAAGCCTATTTTATTGTTGGGGTGGTATGCTAAAAAAATTATTCATTTCTGAGTACAGTAAATCCTATCTTGGAACTTTTGAAAGTGTCATAAGACTTTCTCCAAGGTTGGATACAGGAGAGTATCTAGACTGTGGATGCGATGATGGTAAATTAACAAAAAAAGTTGCCTCCAAAGTAATGCCTTCAAGTTCTTATGGTATTGAAATCTCAAATGTTGCGGTAAAGAAAGCCAAAAAACTGGGCATTAAAGCTTCAGTGGGCGATCTAAATAATCCTTTGCCTTTTAAAGATGGTATTTTTAGCCTGGTTACAGCAAATCAAGTAATTGAACACTTAAAGGATACAGACCGATTTGTTGATGAAGTCTACAGAGTTTTGAAGCCTGGAGGTTATTTTGTTATCTCCACAAACAATTTGAGTAGTTGGCATAATATTTTTGCTCTTTTCCTAGGGTTTCAGCCATTTCCATCAGATGTGAGTAATACAACGGGTATCGGCAAAATGTTCAAGCTCTTTGATGGTGATGGGGGCTCGTGGTCACATTTAAGAATTTTTACTATGAAAGCACTAGTTGAATTTCTAAAGTTTCACAAATTTGAAGTTTCACAAGTAGATAACATTGGTTACTACCCACTTCCTTACTCGCTTGGGAAGTTGTGTACTAAAATTGATCCCCTCCACAGTGCGTATACTACAGTGCTGGCAAAAAAACCTTTTTAAACATAAGTTTGAATTTTAATGTGACTTGGTGACCCCGGAGGGGTTCGAACCCTCGATATCCACCTTGAAAAGGTGGCGTCCTAACCGCTAGACGACGGGGCCAAGCTCAAAAAGTCAATTTTTGACCACTCAGATTGTACCAGAATACACTATTTTTTGCCAAAATTCAGCGAGACTTATTATTTAAAAAAGGATACAATTAGTTATCAAAGATGAAGAAGACCAAAAAGACAGTTAAAAAACAAGGGAACCTAAGATTCAGCACGGTTTTTGTGCTTCTATCCAGTATTTTAGTCTTAACAATAGGAATTATAGGTTTTGTGTTAGCCTCTTTTAATTTAAGCCTTTCAAATGTTCTAGGAATTGAAATTACCCAGCAGCAGCTCGAAGCAAAGGTTATTGCGTCAAAGCTTGCGGAGGCTGATAAATACCTTCTAGAAAATCCAAGACCCATTTCAAAAATTAGTATGGAGGGTAAATTAGGAAACGATCCAGATAGACTTAAAACAGTTGAATCACTAAAAGATGTTTGGAAAGTTTACACACTAGGTTTTGCATATAATCAAACTAAAGACTCTAAATACTCCTCAAAAGCCTATGCTTTTATGAATGCCTGGGTACCTGTATATAAAACTACAGGAAACTCAATAGACGAAAGTCACCTAGTACCCATGATAAAGGGTTACACTTGGTTTAGACCTTCGCTAGACTCAGCGTCCAGATCCAGAATTGATAACTGGCTTATTTCAATTGGGCAGAAAGAGTTGGCAATAAAATATAACGATGGGAGAGACTTAAATAACTGGAATTCGCATAGAGTACAGCTCATTACTCTCATAGGCCTAACTACAGATAATGCTGAACTTGCATCAAAAGGTATAGTTGAATTCAAGAAGCAGATTGATCAAAATTTAAAAACTGACGGAACAAGCCTTGATTTTGTAGAAAGAGATGCACTTCATTATCATGTATACAATCTCATGCCCCTTGTTTCTCTAGCTAGAGAGGCAAGAAATAAAGGTGTTGATTTGTTTACTTACACATCCTCTTCAGGTGCCTCAATTAAGAAATCTGTAGACTTTTTAATTCCATATGTAAACGGTCAAAAAAAGCATGCAGAGTTTGTTAACTCTACGGCTGCATGGGACAAAACGGCTTCAGCATCAAAAACCAATAAAAACTACGACCCTCAGAATAGTCTGGAACTTCTTGAGACTTATTTCTACTTTGATCAGTCAATACTTCCTATAATTCAAAAGTTGAGGAATAACACTAGCCCAGTTCCATCTTTTGAAGTTCTACTTGCTTCAAGACAAGCTGCTCAGGCTTCAATTTTTACAAAAACACTTGATAATAAATAAGGCATAGTGTATAGTCCACCTTATGGTTCACAGCGATTACTCTAGGATATCAAAATTTAAATTCGCATTTGCACTTTTTGTAGCCTTTACTGTGTTTATTTCAGTACCTTCACTTGCAAAGGCTGAAGACAACAGAGGCAGAGAAGAGCAGGGTAGGGAATCAAGAAATGATGACAGAGACAATCATGAAGAGGGTGATAGAGACAATGAAAGAGAAGATAGAGATGAAAAGGGTAACAAAAGATGCAAAAGAAATGGTGAGCATAAAGATAAGTGCAAAGCAAAAGAAGTACCTGAATTTTCCACTATTACAGGCCTACTAACTGCCGGGCTTTCAACTGGTAGTTTCCTTTTCTTAAAGAAAAGACCTTTCTAATTTTTCAAGGATTTAACATGAAGAGCAGCCTAAAACCTATTATATTTAGATCAATTGTTTTTGTTGCTGTTTTTCTCTTTGTTTCAGCCTTAATTGGCTCATGGGTAATTCCTACAAGGCTTCTTTACGGAAGCTATTTTTATACATACGGGAACATGGGAAAGGCACTAATTGTCTTCATTGTTGCCCTATCAATGCTCACAAAATCAAAGCTTTCAGACCTTAAGGTTTACCCAAGAGATTGGATTGATTCTATACTAATTGTTGCTGGGGTTATGTTGCTTCCCATTGTATACACGCTTCATATGTCACTTTTAGGGTATCAGGAAGCAAACCAATCACTTCTTTTACTTGTGGCCTCCCATTCGCTGTTAGTGCTACTTGTTACTTTGATTTTCTTAGGGTGTTTTGGTTTTTTTACAATCCAATCAGTGCTTAATGTTTATAGACAACAGGTAGTCACCTCCCTATTATTTTCAATACTTACATACTTTGCAATTTTTCAGGTTTGGAAGCTTTGGCCACTTTTAAGCAGACTTGTTCTAAACATAGTTTTTGTTGCTATTAAGCCGTTTGTAGACTATGCCGAAATTGAGGCTCCTCTATATCTAACAGCTAATAACTTCTCAATTATTGTTGGGGAAGCGTGCTCAGGCCTTGATTCTATGCTTATGTTTACATTTTTATACATTTTTATGATACTAAGCGAAATAGAGCTTATTAATAAAACAAAGGCATTTTTGCTCTTTATACCCGCATTTATTGGGGTGTTTATGCTAAATATTCTGAGAGTTAGCCTTCTAGTGGTAATAGGAGCGCTGTATTCTGAAGACCTAGCTATTGGTATGTTTCATACATATGCTGGGATGGTTTTGTTTTTAATTTATTTTTTCATATTTGTGTCATACTTCTATAAGTACATAAAGGTTCCAGTCGCTAGGTAAATGAATAAATTTTTCAAAGATCCAATATATAGAAATTCATTGTTTCTGATGCTAAACACTGCTGCATTAAGCGGCTTTGGTTTTTTGTTTTGGATAATTGCTACCAGGTTTTTTGACTCCACTACAATTGGAAATGCAACGGCTCTTCTAGGCGCTGCAAACCTTATGGCAAACCTTGGGTTATTAGGGACAGAGAGTGGTTTACTTAGATTTTTGCCTGATTCAACTCAGAAAGAAAGGAAAATAAATAGCGTAGTAATTTTAAGCCTTATATCTACTGTTATTACCTGTCTAATATATGTTCAATTTTTAGAGTTTTTTTCTCCAAAACTTCATGTGGTAATAAACAGCGCTCAATTAGTTCTAATTTTCACCTTAATTGCAGTATTTACTTCATTAAATAATATTCTAGACGCAACTTTTACAGCCTTTAAATCATCTCAGTTTGTTTTTATTAGAGGATTTACCTTTGGTATTCTCAAAATAGCTCTAATTTTTGCTTTTTATTCACTTGGTTTTGTGGGGTTAATGTATTCGTTTATACTACCGGCAGTCTTCATTACGCTAGCTGGATTTATTTTTTTAATTTTATACTTCCAGATCAAGCCAAAACCAGCATTTTCACTTGAAGCTCTCTTACGAATGTCAAAATATTCGTTTCATAACTATATTTCCGGTATAGCAGGTACAACAATAGGCTCGATCTTGCCTTTAATAATTATTAATTTTCTTGGGGCAAAATATGCTGCCTACTTTTATTTTTCTACAATGGTAAACACCGCCCTTGCGTCCATTCCAAGTTCATCTTCCAGTTCGTTTCTTGCAGTAAGCTCTGGTGGAAAGGTTGATATTAAGTTCCTATTTACTAAGACCTTAAAATTTATTGGTACCTTAGTAATTCCCGCTGCTTTGCTACTTATTGTATTTGGAAAATTCATTCTGCTCGCGTTTGGTAAGGAATACGCTTTAAATGCCTACCCACTTCTTGCACTTTTGGCAGTTTCTACAATATTTTCATCATTAAACTCCTTGTCAGCTGCATTCCTAAATTATAAGAAGAGATCGTTTTTGGTAACAAAAATTAGTATTCTTTATGCCACAGTACTCCTCACCGGTTCGTATTTGCTTATTAAATTAGGCCTTACGGGAATCGGACTTGCGTATGTAAGTGCCCATTTAGTTGTTAACGCGTTCTATGTGTACTACTTTATTACTAATAAAAACTTATTTGATAATTAGATTGTAAAGATTTATTGTTTTTTCTGCAGAGTTCTCCCATTTTAGAGTTTTAACATACTCAAATGCATTTTCACCTTTGTTTGAAGTACCGTTCTTGTATGCGTCTTGCAAGCCTTTGATTAAGCCTTCAGACTTATCATAGTAGTATCCTGTGTCTTGTGGAAATGTTGTAATAGCACCTATTAGAGGAGCTACAACGGCTCTCTTAAATCCAAAGGCAAGAAGTGCAGAGCTGGTTGTTGTTATATCTTTAAATGGAAGTACAACAGAATTACATGCATTGAGATAGACTTGTAGTTCATTATCTGGAATATATTTTAAAGTAGGTAGTATACTTGGTTCCTCCTTTGCAAAGTTGCTAATGAACTCTGTAGTTTCAGTATCAAAAGGCTTTCCAGCAATTATCAGTTTTGTATCCTTTAAATGCTTTTTACCTAGTAAATACGAATAGGTTTTTAATAGGTCTTGAATTCCTTTGTACTTTTTTACCATTCCAATAAACAAAAAAACGTAATCTTTTGCATCAATTTCAAGTTTTTTTCTTGCTTCTTCCTTAGATATTGTGTTTTGATATAACCCTAGATAATTTCCAATTTCAATAACATATGTGTTTTTTGAATCAAATCCTTTATCCGCAAGTCTTTTAATAGTCTCCTCCGTATGAACAATTTTCGCGTCAGCTAAAGCATAAAATAAGTTATAGATTAATTTGTCATTATGAAATTGATTCTCGTGAGGCATTATATTGTGAACTGTCCACACTAGCTTAAATCCAAAAAGCTTAACAAAAAATAAAAAATAAATTGCATACAGGGATGACAAATATCTCCCAATTTTGCCTGGAATTGGAATCAAAAAGTGATATGCCCAATGCAAGTGAAATATGTTTGAACCAGTAAGTCTTTTAAATAGAAGTCTAAATGGCATAGAGGGGATTCCATAAATGAAGCCATGCTTTTCAACAAACGAACTTGTGAAGTATTTACAGGGAATTCCTTTTTCTCGTATACGCCTATATAGCAGTTCTTGATATGGGTTTGGCTCTTTAGGATAAATTAGTACTTTAATTTTCACTTGGAGCTCCTCTATAAATTCGCGAACTGTTATTGCTATAAAGCAAGTCTTTCTGCAAATCTAAGTACTTGATTGGGTAATTATAGCTAAATACGTAATCCTTATAGAGACCGTACGCTGTGCTTTTTTGTACATTTGTTTTTGACAAATAAACATAACTTCCATCTTGAAGGGTTTCAGGAAATACATCCGAACTAAAACTAGTTAAGCTAAGGTTTGTATATCCAAGTACTCTCAAAAACCCGTACCTATCAGATCTTGTTATGCTCAAATCGTAAGAATTAATAAATTTTTGAAGCCTCTTTGCTCCTGCCACTTCAGGTGCAGAAACATAGTATCTATCATAATGTCCTCCCATATTTTCAAATATCACCGAAGGGGTACCGTTAAAAACTCTTTCGATAATTCCAATGTTAAGAAGTAAATATGAGAATATTACGAACGAGACTAACACCATGGAAAATCTTTCACCAAGAGATTTAAAAAAGAACAAAGCTCCAATGACAATAGGCATAGACAGTAAAATTAAACCTTGCTGGTAAAGCCTCTCTAAGTTGTAATCTACCGAAACACTAGGAAGAACAAGCATCAAAATTACTAAACCTAAAAAGACAATACTGAAAGCAGAGTATTCACGTTCTAGCTTTCCCTTAATTAAAAGGATACCCATGATTAAAACGCCTGCAAGCAATGCAAGCCTAAAGAATATAGGTAACGCCATGCCAAAATACCTTGTTACCATTGGATAATCAAATATTGGCAAAAGCGAGTCAGTGTCAATTATATAAGGTTCATACCCATCAACTACTCTCTCAGGAAGTGGAGCATATTTTTCTTTAGTTTTTGAATAGAATTCTTGAAGTATCTCATCTTTGTTTTCTTCAGATATAAATAAGGCCTTCTTTACGGTTTCGCTTTTCATGTCACTCGTAAAAGAAGTACTAATGTTGTGTACAGACTTTCTAAGAGTTGCCTCAAGTCCCTTTACATTTTCGGTTAAAAGAGTGTTCCATAAAAACGCAATTGTAAATGTTATAACAACAAGACTTAGTGTGAGCCTTTGAGCAGAGTAGTCCTTTGTTAAAACTTTAAGTAGGAGTAGAACAAAGTATGCAGCAATGATTGATACGGTGCCTACATATGTTGTTGAGTAGTGAGACAGAACCATTGAAATAATAGCTAGTATGTAAATTATGTCTCTTTTTCTGTTTAGAGGTTTACCAATAAATAGCGAATAAATAGCAAGTGTAAAAAATGTGATTGCAACACTTTGCCTTCCTAATGCAGGCATCTGCTGAAGAAACTGATTTTGAACCGAAAAGAAAAAAGCCCCTAAAAATGCGGCTTGAGGCTTAATAAATTTCTTCCCCATTAGATAAATTAAAGCCACCGTAAGACAGCTAATAGCAGGGATTACTAGTTTGAAAAAGGTGTTTTCGCTAATACCCGCAACATCTGTGAGAATTGCGGGAAGAAGATTTATGCTCAAACAAGTATTGTAAGCCTCCTTTAAAATCCCAAGATCCCAGTGACCGTACGCCTTAGTTAAATTAAAAATCCTGAGCTCCTGATTTATATCGTAACCTAGCACATACCAACTTCTAAGGGAGTAGAGATATTGAAGACTAAGCGAAATTGCGTAAACAGTGAAGGCATTTAAATATAGACGAGGCGCAATAATTGTTGAAACAACAAGAATAAAAATTGAAACAACAACAGCATAGGAAAGTAAATTTCCGCCCCCATTGTTAATTATTGTAGCCCCAGCAATTGAAAAACCTAAAGCGAGCATGGGCAAAAAATAACCTAGCAAATCTATTGGGTTAAACCTTTGGAATCTTCCCTTGAGCTCAAAATTTAAAAGTTTAGCTTTAACTAAGTAAAAATACATGACGATTAAAACTCCAGTAAACCAAGGCAATATATTTTCAACATCAAGAGGGCGTTTTATACCAAGATAAGGAAGCGCGGTATTAAATATAAGACCTACGATTGTGACAAAGCTAATACTTAAAATTACTGAAAGGAAAAACTTTTCCTGTTTTTCTTCATGCTGAATATTTATTATTCTTAAAATTAGGTATCCAGGGAGAAAAAATAAAAATAAAAATGAGAATGGAATTCTAAGAATTGGTGAAATCCATGATTTTAAAACTGCAACATTAAACAGTACCAATGCCAGAGGGAGTAACATTATTGTCAAAAAGTGTTTAATTTTATGACCCATAACCTTGCTTGAATATATGCCTAACAATCTCTTTCAACACCCCAAAACCGTAAATGTAGTGCTTAACAATAATATACACAGGTTTTGGATCCTTTATGTTTTTAATTACAAGTAGAATATTAATCAAGATGAATGCAAGCCAGAACCAGGGGATTAGCAGAATCCCTGGAGAAGAAACTATTAGGATTGGGTATACAAACATGACTGGATCTATGGATGGAATGCTTTGTATCCTATTTCTGTGTTTAAGGTAAAGCCTTGCTCTTGCCTGACCATAAACTAATGTTCTTTTAAACTCTTGGTTAACATCACCCCAATCGTGAGTTATTTTTGCTGAAGGAGCATACCTAATATTAACTCCGGCGTCTCTTACTCTCCAAGAAAAATCTACATCCGACCCATAATCAAATCTCTCATCAAACATCCCTATCTTTTCAGTTAAGGATTTTTTGAAAGCTAAATTGATAGTTGCACACTCTTCAATGTACTTAAGTCCTGCCTTTTTAATATGATCCAGGTCATTTAATGTCTGCTTATTTGTAGAGAACGTCGAGCCTGAAACAATCTCTTCAGATTCTTCTCTGATTGGTTTAACAAGTTCTACAAGCCATTCGTCTGTTGGAATACAACTTGAATCAATAAAGACAATAATGTCACCTTTTGCAGAGTTGATTCCTGCATTCCTTTGCTCTGGAATAGTGTATCTTTTTACTCCGTCTCCTTTAAAAGGAATATATTTTACATCTTGGAATTTTTCTCTGATTCCAAAGTCTTTTGTTGATGCATCTATTACAATAATTTCAGTTTCCTCTGGTTTGGTAATTTTTTGTAATGCATAAAGTGTATCCTCAAGCTTAGGGTCATTTTTAACAATTATTACAATTGAAATCATACAAGCCTTTCTTCAAACATTTTTGCTATGTTTGCTGGCTCAAGCTCAGAGTTTAACTTTTTATAACCTTCAAGTAGTGCTGTTTTCTTTGTCCTATCGGTGATTAGTTCGTTCATAAAGGTTGCGATCTTCTCAAAGTCATCTTTTTCAACAAGCATCCCAAAATCCCTAAGTGTCTCACCTAACCCACCAATGTTGGAAGCAATAATGGGTACTTGGTAGGGGAGAACTTGATTTAGAACACCGCTTTGCTCTGTTTTTACATAAGGTATAACTACGGCTTCTGAATTAATAATTAAGGAAGAGAAAAATTTATCCTCAATGTACCCTAAAAATTTAACTTTTTCTTGAAGTCCTAGATCTACTACTAACCTTTTTAATGACTCAAAATATAAGTTATCAGCTCTTTGAAAAATCTTGAATACTCCTTTTCTTGGCCTCACACCACCTGCAATCACAAAGCTCATTCGGTCAAAAGCTTCTTTATTTAGTCTTTCAAGCTCTTTTGAAGCCTTGATAAAGTTTTCAATTCCTTTTTGTGGATGTATAAATCCTATGAATAAAAAGTAGTTACCCTCAAGAGCGTATCTTGCAAACATTTCTTCTTTATTTGTGATTGAAAGATCTTTGTTCATTGTGCCTAAAGGAATTACATAAATTCTGTCAGCACTAACCCTACATTTTGATATCAATGTATTTTTAGATTCATAAGTATGAACAGTTATATAATCGCAGAAGTTGGCTATCAATGTGTAGTAAACCCTACCAAGCATTTTTAAGTGCTCTAAGTCTCTAGTAACTTCATGAAAATTAAAAAAGAGCTTGTAACCTTGTAGCTTTTTTAATGCCCAAACACCAGCAATAAGCAAAGGTCCTGAAGCTCCGTACGTACTGATGTCATACTCCATTCTTATATTAGAAGGCTTTAAACTAATTATACTTTTAAAAATAGAGAAAGCGCTTAAAACTCCAGTGAAAGGTGTGATGTTTACAGTGACACCAATATCTCTAAGCGAACACACAGTCCTTTTTGTAAAGTTGCTTATACCTCCTGGAGTTGGGGGATACGTTGATATAATGAAAACGTCTTTATTTTGCTGCATATTCAATATAAACCTTCTCTAAACTCAAGATTATATTTTTCCAGCTATATTTAACAGCTTCTTTTATAGATCCTTTTCTAAGGTTTGATTCATTTACAAACGCCATTTTGATTGTACTGGCAAGCCCCTTTGCGTTACCCTCAGCAACATACCCATTAACCCCTTGGTTTATCAAAAATCTTGAAGCATTGTTCTCTGAGTCAATAGTTATTGCAGGTGTGGAGCAGGCATTTGCCTCAATAACGGCAATTCCAAAGCCTTCTCTTTCTGATGGAAGCACAAAAACTTTGGTACTTTTTATCATCGAAAGAAGATCATCATGATTTTTAATGAACCCTGTAAGTTTAACATTTTTATTAAGTTTAAGTTTGGTAACCTGCCTATTTAATGGTTCTTTTTCAGGCCCATCTCCCGTGATAGCACAGTTAATATCAGGAAACTCCGACTTTAAAATTGAGACTGCCTCAATTAGCATGTGGGCATTTTTATGTTTTAAAAGTCTTCCTGAAAATATAATGTCCCTTGTATCTTTAGAGCCCTTAATTCTAGAAATTGATTCTATATCTGTCCCAATACCTATCGTTTCTACATTGAGCCTTCTATCCATCTTCAAAAGTTTATTGGTGGTCATCTGTGAAATAGAAACGATCTTATCAGGTAAATACACCATTACTCGCTCCATAATTGCAGGAATTATTCCCAAAAACCCTAGGTAGCTTTTCCAATACTCAAGCCCCCACACCTCATTCCAAATGCCTACAAGCTTCTTTCTTTTTAAAATGCAAACTATTTTTGACGAAAAAATAGGGAAGTATGGCATGTGATCCACATCAAGTACATCAAAGTCTTCAAATAAAAGCTTAAAGCAGGATATGCCAAAGATAATTCCTTGTGCTATAGACCTTCTAGAGCCGCTGTACAGAGGCAAATATGGGCATATGGGATGGAAAACCACGCCATCTTCAGTGAACACCTCTCCATTTTTTACGCCCCACCAATTCATAGTATATACATGAATTTCATAACCCAACTCCGCAAGCCTTTTTGTAATATCGTAAAGCCTTTTTTCTTTACCACCTTTATTAAATTGGTAAATACCATCGCTTACAAAGGCAATTTTTAGTTTTGAGTGAGGTTGTTCAATTTTTGTCATTGGAGGTTATTTTTTTGGGCTCCAGAATATGTTTCTGAACAATTGATCTAAAATTCTTAATCCATCTTTTATTGTTTCAATTTTGGATTCTCCATCTCTTCGATCATAGGTAATTGGAACAGAATATACTTCATGCCCAAGCTTCAACATTTTGTGACCATCTCCATTTCAAGCGTAAAACCCGCCGATGTAATATGGGGTGCAAGATCTTCTAGCGCCTCTCTTTTCCAGGCAAAATACCCACTAAGCACATCAGTGACATTAGTGTGGTAAAAAGTTCTGACAAAAAAGGCGTACGCCCAGTTGGCAATTCTATTTTGTACCTTAAATGACTTATCAAGCATCTTTCCTGTAATTCTTGACCCTATGATAACGTCTCCAAATCCATTGATTAACGGCTCTAACAGTCTATACATCTCCTGACCCTTGTATGTGTTATCTCCGTCCATCATAACCACGTAGTCAGAATCCTTAGGAAACTTTTTAAATCCTAAAAGCATTGCATTTCCTTTACCCTTATTTCTTTCATGGATGACATTTGCGCCTGCAGCTTTGGCTACTTGAACTGTTTTGTCTGTAGAATTGTTATCGATTACATATATCTCAGTCTTGAGACCCATTTGTTTGAGGTAATCAACAGGAATGGACTTAATTACTTTACCAATTCCTTCTTCTTCGTTATGACAAGGTATTAATACTGTTACTTTCTTCATAAATTACTCTTTTCCTACCACAAAATAGTGAATTGACTGCTTAAGTTCAGGAAGCTCAATTAGAATCTTGTGCCTACCTATTAGCTTTCCTGGTCTAAAGTATACTAGTTGGTCTTTAAACTCTCCGTTATTTAGAAAAAATTGACCCGAATCAATAGATAATTCCTGACCAAATTCCTCCATTGGAATTAGTGTTGCTTTCCAAGAGTATCTAGTCGGCTTATTTTCCATGTTGTACACCCTAAATTTAAACTCTACAGACTCATCCTCTGTTAGTTCATGATTAAGGGAATCAGGATCTATAAAATACAGCTCTGTAAAAGGTTCTTCTTGTTTAATAAGTTTGCCTTTAGCTAGAAAAGCTTTGATACTTTCTCTACCGGCGTAAATATTTAAACCTGAAAGAACTAAGACAAGCAGGAGAACAGTAATTAATGCCTTTTTATATTTCATCACAAGTGCACATTTTACCATGCATTTAAAAACCGCGAGAATTATATCATGAATTCAATGCTTGCAAAATGCTCTAGACTAGGCAAAAACAAAGGTATAGGTTAGAGCATATTTCTGAGTCTTTGCTATAATCAGAAGGTTAATATATGACTGTTTTTAAAAGCATTTTGGTTTTTATATCCTCATTAATATTCACTTTGTCACCTCAGAAGAGTTATACTCATGGTTTTGTTGGTCAACCAAGATCGCTTTTACCAAATGAAGTTGCTACAGAAAGCGATAGAGCCGTTTCAAAACTCCTTTTCAGGGGCCTTTTTAAGTACGATAAGGAGGGCGATATAGTCTCAGATTTAGCAGACTCGTATGAAATATCAGACGATGGCCTCTCATATACAGTTTACTTAAAAAAGGGGCAGAGGTGGTCAAATAATCAAGAGATCACCGCCGATGACCTTCTGTACTCTGCATTTACAAGCGAATCTTTAAAAGAAATTGCAACAGATAAGATTGATAGGTACACAATTAGATACACTCTTCCAAATAAATACTCGCCTTTTTTGAGTATTTTGACTATGGGCGTGTCCCCTTCGTTACATACAAATAGCAAACTTGAGCCTATCTCATCTGGGCCTTACAAAGTTGTAAGGGTAAAGAGGGAAGGCCCGGTAATCAAAGAGGTTGTAATGCAAGCAATAGACAGAACATATAGGATAGGAAAGCTTTCATTTAGATACTACGAAGATACAGATCAACTTGTAACATCACAAAAATTGGGAGAAATAGACGGATTTACTTCTGACCAGGAAATAGAATGGCCAAACCTCAATCGAACTGTTTATTATCAGAGAGGAATTTACTATTCTTTGATTTTTAACACAAGAAATAAAGCAATCACAAAAGAGATTAGAAAAAAGCTTCATGAAGCCATTCCTATGGAAGAAATTGTGGATGATAACGGCCTATCAGCAAATGGGCCTATTAGTGAAAATCAGTACACATCAAAAAAAGTTGTTTACCCAGCTCATAACCCAAATTTAACGGATAAGCTAGGTGTAAAAATTAGGATGGTTATACCAGATACCGACGAACACAAGAGAACAGGGGAGATAGTAACAAAAGCCTGGGAGAAACTTGATGTAGATGTAGAACTTTTGCCAACTAATGTTGATAAGATTGAACAGGATGTTGTGCCTGCAAGGGATTTTGATGTGCTTCTCTATGGTCAGGAGATTTCCAGAGACCCTGACAGATACGCTCTATGGCACTCCACAAGGTCTCAGAGCCCCGGACTTAATATTGCCGGATTTGAAAACTTAAGAGCTGATAGGTCACTTGAGGAGGGTAGAAACGCACTTGTAGAAAACGAAAGGGAAAAGCACTACGAAATATTCCAAGAAAGCATGGTTGAAAACATACCAGCTATATTCCTTTATCACCCTAAGCTTGTCCTATATACCAATAAAAGGGTAAAGGTTGTATCCGAATCTAACCTGTTTTACGTCCACGACCTGTTCAATGAGTTTGAACGATGGGACATGAACTAGGCCAAAATACCTATTTTGTGTATAATTAGCGTGATTTTACGGTGGCTGTAGTTCAACTGGTTAGAGCGCCTCCCTGTGGAGGAGGATGTTGTGGGTTCAAGTCCCATCAGCCACCCCAAAAAATCTAGATTAACTTAACTGAATAATCTTATTTGGATTTAGAACCTTACAAAAATACCTGTCATGACTCACAAATAGAATAGATCCGCAATAATCTGATAGTGCATTTTCAATATCTTCCCTTGTATCTACGTCTAAGTGGTTTGTAGGCTCATCAAGCACTAACAACTGAAGATTTGAAAGCAGAAGCTTAACAAAAGCAAGCTTTGCAATTTGGCCTCTAGATAGCTTATTAACTTTCTTTTTTAGGTCATCTTGAGTCAGGTGCATGTAGGAAGCAAAGGTAAAGCAGTCCGTCATATCCGCTCTTGTAGCTTTAAGAAGGTCAAGTCCAGTTGCGTCTGAATCTAACCCAGACGCGTCCTGACTAAAGTAACCACACCTAACACCAACACCATACTCAAACACTCCAGAATGCTCAATTTGCTCTCCTAGGACTACCTTCAGTAAAGTGCTCTTACCCGATCCATTAATTCCAGATATTTGAATTCTCTCCCCACCTCTAACTTCAAAATTCACGTGGCTAAACACCTCTTTTATATACCTTGCTGAAAGATTAGTTACCCTAAGAATTAGCTTGTTATGATCAACTTCTCCGGAAAATCCAAAATTATAATCTTTTCTTCCTTCTGGCTTTTCAACCTTTTCCAAATGTTCAAGTCTTGATTCAAAATTCTTTGCCTGCCTATCAATAGTTCCAGACTTCTGCGCAAAAAAGTACTTTGCATATTTATCGTTATCCCTTGGCTCTTTCTCATTTGCAATTTGCCTTGCAGCTTCTTTCTTTGCAATGATAAGGCGCTCAAGCCTTTTTGCTTCTTTTTGATTTTGTTCAAACTTTTTAAGCTGAATTTCTCTTTCAACAAGCCTTTTTGACACAAACTCTGAGTAATTACCGTTGTATGAAGTCAGCTTTCCGTGTTCGATATGCCAAATTTTACTCACTGTTTTATCAAGAAAGTATCTATCATGACTAATTATGATTACTGATCCCTGGTAAGAATTAACAAAGTCTTCAAGCCATAAAAGGCCTTGGTGATCAAGGTTGTTGGTTGGCTCATCCAAAATCAGCAGGGGACTACCTGATTTATATAGTGAAATCGAAGCTAGATAGAGTTTTGTCTTTTGCCCTTCACTAAGCTTACTTACTTTAAGATTCTTATCTATGTCTGGTATTAATTCTTGCAGAACTATGTCAATCAAATATGAATCCTCAACACTTTTTAGCCTTTGTTCAAGAAATTCATATACAGATTGGTTCTTAAAATTCATTACTTGAGGCAACACTTCAACGGAACCAGAAAACTCCACTTGCCCTGAATCTTGCTTTATCTCCCCAGAAATTATTTTTATGAGCGTAGTTTTACCGGAGCCATTGTCTCCTACAATGCCTATCCTTTGGTCTTGCAAAATAGTAGCTGAAACCTCTGCTAAAACTATATTTTCATCAAATGCTTTTGAAACTTTATTTATTACCAACATATTTATTTCCTACTAGCCATATGAGTATTCCCGCAAGTGATACCAGAAAACCAGTCAAAATATAATTAGGAGCGTAGTGCATTGTAACTTTATGAAATCCAGATGGAACATTAAGCACTATAAAAACTCCATCTTCAAGTTTTATTCTGTCACCATCGATTTTTACTTCCCACCCAGGATAATTTCTTATAAAAGTATTGTACTTAAAACCTTTCTTTGAGGATGCCTCAAACTCAAGCCCACCTTCTTTTTTCAATTGTATGTTAACTGCACCTCCATCCTCTCCAATCACAGAACTTTGCTCAACGTGTATCAATGAATCTTTGTCTATAACACTTGTCGCACCGAGCATCATAGCAGACCTTGTTACCTCTTTTGGAAGCTCAATCGTTCTTTTTATTGCCTTTAAACCAGAATAACTAACTAAGCTTGAATATGAGTTTGATACTAGGGGAGAATAGCCTGTAACACCCCATGCTTGGTAATACAATTTTTCATTTCCTCCAAGTTCTTTAGAAACAAAAATAACTCTATTATTCTCATAAGAATTTAGAATTTTATTTTGTGAAGATAATGAAATCTTACCGAACATATCTTTTAATTCGATACTTCCAAAGTAAGCAAGATCAGCGCAAATTATAAAAGCTACTATCAATGGTGAGTACTTTCTTATAACCTCAAACTTTCTTGATAGGATAAATAAAAGTGCTGCCAGAATTGTTGCGGAAAATATGAATATTGCCATATTTATAAAAAGCCCCTCTTTATTCAGATACCTAAAAAATCTCTCAAGGTGCTTATTACTCAAGTTAAGAACTGTCAGTAGAGATAAGAAAAGTACTGGAGAAAAGACCTCAACAATGCGAGGTTTAAAAACCTTATTAAAGCTTGGTAGGTTAGAAACAAGAGCGCCAGCTAAAATTGAAACTGCAATTACAAGAAAAATTGCAGATCTTCCCCAGTACCGGAAAACTGCAAAAGGCAAAAACTTTAGTACATGGCTAAAAGGGGAATACTCTAAAAAAGCCAAAATCAAAAACAATACAGCTAATGCTCTTGAAAAATTAAGTATTTTCTCATCACGAATTGTTAAATAAGAAGCAATCGCTATTAACATCGCAAATATGCCAACATAGAAATACACCTCGTGACGATTAAATGTTTCGTCGATTCTAGAACCAAAGTATCCGTCTGTACCGTCAAAAAGGCTTGGATATATGGCGTTAAGTGCCATAGTTGGTAAAAATGATCCTTCTCTAAAATCTGTATCCTTTCTTCCAGAGTCTTTGTGTGTAGATACAATTGTAAAAACGAGTGGAAAAACAAGTATTACAACTAGTACATACATATTAAAAAGTACCAGTAATCTGTTTTTGATCTTATGTTGACAAAATATTAGCAAATACATGCCTGCTAACACTAAAGACATTAAAACTAGCTGAAAGCCACCAAAGTACGCTCCAAAGGCTGTTGATAAGCTGAGTAAAGCTGTATTTATTACATTAGTTTTACTTGAAAGTCTGTCTGCAAACATCAAGTGTACTGGAATTAGGTAGTAATTAAAGATAAGAGAAATATGTTGCTGGTGAAGTATTGCAAAAAAATTAAAGAAGTAAATAAAATGAGACGTTACTATTCCATAAAGACTAAAATTTTTCTTCTTCAAAAATTCATAAAAGGCTAATGATCCAAGCATATAGAGAATGAAGTGTTCAATCTTGTAAGATGAGAAAGGGCCAAATACTCTTATTAATGCAAGGTTTAAAGGATTAAGTATTCCGGATTCTGGATCTGAGTATATTGGAAAACCAGACAAAATTCGCTCAGTCCAAAATGGAAATACCCCTTCAAGGGATTTTTCGTGCACATACGATCTAATTGGAAAGAAGTACTCCTCAATATCGTTACCCAAAAAATAATTTCCTGGTATTAGAAACCTCCAAAACACAATAAAATATATAATTGCTGAGTATAGGCCAAAAAGAAAAGTCTTATTTTTCACCCCTATATTCTACCTTATGGTTAGTAAGGATGAAATTTGAACCTCAACTAACTAACTGATACTATTTGGGAGTGGAAAAAGCCGAGTACAAAAAAATGGATGAATTTGAGACTACTTACTGGTGGCATATTGGAAAACTCCACTTACTTGAGAAACTCATATCGCTAATTAAGGTTTCCATCCCTAATAAATCAGAGATTCTTGAAATTGGTTGCGGTACAGGAATTGTCTCCAAAACCTTGTCAAAATACGGAACATTTACAGGTATAGACATGTCGGAACATGCAATTGAAGCTTCCAAAGAAAAAGGAGTAACTAACCTGATTCTTGGAGATATAAACACAATGGATATCAAGCCTTTAGTGGGAAAATTTGACCTTGTGCTTGCTCTTGATGTACTAGAGCATATACAAGACGACTGCCTGGCAATTAGAAAAGTGGGGCAATTATTAAAATCAAATGGCTATTTTGTTATCAATGTCCCAGCTCATAAATTTCTGTGGAGCGAACATGATGAGGCCCTACACCACAAAAGAAGGTACTCAAGATTTGAATTAAAACAAAAGCTTGAAGACAATGGGTTTGACGTTCAAAGATTGGGTTTTTTTGTAACAACTTTTTTTCCTGTTATAGCCTTCTTTAGAGTAATTTCAAGTATTTTTAGTAGGCATGCATACCCAAAAACTTCGTATATTGTTCTTCCAAAATTCCTAAACTCGGTTATGGCTGAAATATTAAAATTTGAGTCTAGTCTAATTGGAGTGATCCCATCGCCAATTGGAACAACAATATACGCAATTGCAAAAAAGGTTAGTTAGCTCTTTTTGATATTCTAATAAAGTCGATACCATCTAAAGTTATGGAATCAACCTTCTTATACTTCCCCGGACAGTCAAAAGCAGTTTGAGTATAGTATTCTGCTAGATATAAATTTCTGCACCCAATATTTGTTTTTCTCACCCTAAAATCTTCAAGTATTAACGAAAGGGACTTTGACCCCATGACATATGGCTCCTCCGCTGGATCACCTGAGTAGTCACTAATTATTTTTTGGGCTGTTTCAAATGACCCAATCCCAAAATTTGGCATTTGGGTGTATGTAATTCTATTTTTTAGACCTCCAAAAAGAGGATTAGAGTAGGCAATCACGTAAGGGAAAAATCTGATTACTTCAATTGAAGTTACAATAATGTATATGAGCATTAATTTTAATAAAAGTTTGTTCTGAGCTAACACAAGAGACACAAAAAGTGTTACTGTTGGAAAAATCACATACAAATATCTGTCAATTTGTTTGTTAGGGATACTAAGAGCTATCAAGGAACCTACTGAAAATAATAACAATATGAGGGCTTCTGGTTTGTTTTGTAAATTGTGACTTTTAAGTAGATAGGAAGAGTAGACAACAAGGAGTATTAAAAAAGGAGTCAGCATGTAACCAAACGCTAAAACATAGTACCCCTGTATTGGGGTGATGATTTCTTCGTCTTTAACAAGCAATGGTTTTGATTGACCTTTGCTTCCAATCTCATATACTCCTTGAACGCCAATATCGGTAACGCCCATTTTGATTCGATTCAAAGTTTTATTCCTATTGACCCACAGGGCTGGGAACAGTAGGTAAATTAATGAGCCAGTAAATAAAATGAAGAATATTATGTAGAGAGGTTTGAAGTACCATCTTGATTTTGTAGTAAGAAGAATCAATAGATTCAGTGGTAGAAATAGTATCGCTGTTGTCTTTGTTAGAAGAGCTAAAGCAAAAAGAAGTGATGAGAATACAAAAAACATTGGGTTTCCGGCTCTCCTGAAATAAAACATGCATAAGATTGAGTTAAAACCCAGCCCCGCAAGCAAAAAATCAAGATGGTTTAACCTACTTCCTGCAATAAAAACCGGCTCAAGCAGGTATATAAGCGAATAAACTAATGCCGTTTTGCCTCCAAACGCTCTATGTATCAGAAATAAGGAAAATGAAAAAAGTAGAAAGTTTATAGCAACAAGTTCAAGTTTAAGTGCGTAGTCTCGTTCTAACAAAGTCATGCCCCTCCCATCAAAGTATTTTTGAATAGGGTATTGAATCCACATCAAGGTAACTCCTGGGTGATAGCTTTGATATGTATCTTTATATTTTTTGTTTTCAAATGCTTTGATAAAGGCCTGAGTTCTGTTGTGCCAATTAATTGAATCTGTGTTTAAAACATCAGAATACAAATAGGGGAGCCTAGTTAAAAGATAAAAAATGACCACCAGAATCGCAAAAATTAGTTTTTTAAACTTTACAAATTTTTGCATTTCTCAAGTAGCCAATTCTTGAAGGAGTCAGACATGTCCAGATCCTTTAAGGCAAAATCAACAACAGCTTTATGGTACTCAAGTTTATTTCCAAGATCTAAGAATCTTCCGTTTTTTATCTCTACAGCAAGAATTCTTTTACCTTCTGCAAGCATCAGTTTTAGTGCATCATTGTAGTATAATTCGTCACCTGCTTTATTTTGCTCAAGCGCTTTATCAAGGTAGTCTAAAATGTCAGGAGTAAATAAAAAGCTAGATACAGTTGCCAAATCGGAAGGGGCTTTATCCTTACCAGGTTTTTCTATCAATCCTTTAACATCTATCAAACCATCTCCAATAGTTTCCCCATCTGCAAAACCCCATCTGCTGTAGTCGTTGTCCTCCTTTGCTCTAACTGAGGCAAGACAGCTACATCCATATTCGTTATAAGTAGAAATGAGCTGTTTAAATTCCGAAGGGGAAGCGTAAACCATATCATCGCTCCATGTGTAAATAAATGGCTCATCCCCAATTAAGTGGGCAACATTTAATAGCGGAGTCCCATTACCGTAAGGGCCTTTTTGCCTTACATAAACAAAGTTTGCCATAGTGGCAATCTTCTCTATGCTATCAAGAAGAGGTTTTTTCTTTTCTCCTCCCATTTTTAAGTTTTCAATTAGGTCATGGCTAGGAGAATCAAAGTGGTCTTCAATTGTTCTTTTATGATATCCGGTGACAATTATTATGTCTTTAATACCAGCATCAACTAGGCCCTCAACTATATATTGGATAATGGGTTTATCAACTAAAGGAAGCATCTCCTTGGGCATGGCCTTTGTCTGAGGAAGAAACCTTGTACCAAAACCTGCAGCGGGGATAACAGCTTTTCTTACTTGTTTCATATATGAGGATTATACCTAAAAAATGTTGTACAATCATACAATGCATTTCAATTTAGAAGAATTTATTAGACAAGCAGGGTACATAGGTACATTTTTAATTGTTTTTGCCGAATCAGGACTGTTCTTTGGATTCTTTTTACCTGGTGATAGTCTTTTATTCACTGCAGGTTTTTTGGCTTCGCAAGGCTATTTTAATATCTCGATTTTACTCGCACTCCTGAGCATTGCTGCAATTTCAGGAGATTCTGTGGGTTATTGGTTTGGAAATAAAACAGGAAAGAAAATTTTCAACAAGGAAGATTCATTTTTCTTTAATAAAAGTCACCTTCAGGCTGCCCAGGATTTTTACAACAAGCATGGCGGCAAAACCATAATTATGGCTAGGTTTGTCCCGGCAGTAAGAACTTTTGCCCCAATTGTTGCAGGAGCTGCGGAAATGACCTACAGGCACTTCTTAATGTACAACGTGGTAGGAGGATTATTGTGGGTTCTTGGTTTAGGGCTTGGAGGTTACTTCCTTGGTAAGTCTATTCCAAATGTGGACCATTACCTACTTCCCATTATTGCTCTTATTATCTTTATATCTGTGCTTCCTGGTTTGCTCCATATATTACAGGATAAAAGCTCAAGACAAGGTTTAAGAAATAGCGGGATGAAAGTATGGAATAAGTTTTGGAATAAATAAGAGTGCCCCTACAAATACACTAAGCAAGGCTGCCAAAAGAACAGCCGCAGCACCTAAATCTTTAACTATCCTGGCACTTTCGCTATGTTCTTGAACCAGGTGATCTACCATTTCTTCAACCAATGAATTCACAATTTCTAAAATTAACACAAAGCCTACAGTGAATGAAAGAAGTATCCATTCGAATGCAGAAAATTTTAAAAGATATGCCAAGGTAGACACAAGAAGCGTAGCAACAACATGAACTCTAAAATTAGCTTCATTTAAAAATACATGACTTAACCCTCTTGAAGCATAAAAAAAGCTTTTAACATGCTTTTTAGGATTGTGAGACTTTAATAAGTGGTGCATTACTTTTTTACTCCGTAAATCCATTTATATGTTGAATTCTTTTCAATCTTCACTTCTCTAAAACTTTGTGATGTAAGTTCTTCATTAATATAAAGACTCCAAACCAAATTCTCTGAACCTTTATTTGTAACACCATTTATCGTATCGACTACCTCACCTGAGAGATAGCTTGTAGTGTCATAAGTGATAGTGCCTTTTTTTCTAAGATTCTCAAGCATGTCTAACATAGAGCTACCAACATCTACTTTTACAGGGTAGATCTGACTTGACTTACCATCAAAAACTTCAAGTTCAATTTTAACTCTTTCAACCTTTTCTTCCGATTTCTTCTCATCAGCCTTCTCCACTTTTTTTACAGGCTCCCTATACAACAAGTAAGCTATACCAAAAAGCACAATAACTGAAGAAACTAGGGATATTATTATCTTATTCTTTTCAGTTGACAGCATACCATTTATATTACAATCAGGTATAATTAAAAGCAATTTGGAGACTGATTGAATCTGCGCCCTTAGCTCAATGGATAGAGCACTTCGCTTCGGACGAAGGGGTTGGGGGTTCGAATCCTCTAGGGCG
>CAZWQF010000001.1:0-147989 GCA_964636285.1 uncultured Candidatus Saccharibacteria bacterium | reverse complement strand
AATTGTCCTGTTATCAGATATAAATTGAGAGTGATAACTTGTCAAGAGTTTTTGCAAGAAAAATTACAAAAAAGCGATATAATCAGCGAATGAAGTTTCATGTAATCACACTCTTCCCAGAAATGTTTAAAGGACCTCTTGATTTTTCAATTGTAAACAGAGCCAAAAATAAAGGTGCTATGGAGGTAAATTTTATCCAGCTTAGAGATTTTGCTGTTGATAAACATGGTCGTGTTGACGAAAAACCATATGGAGGAGGAACGGGCATGCTCCTCATGGCAAAACCCATTTTTGATGCTGTTAGATCCATAAAAGGTTTTGAAGGTTATGGAAAAGATAAGGATGCAGATAAGACAGAACAGCAAGCGCATTCAAAAAAAGTGATTCTACTTTCTCCAAGAGGAAAAAAGCTTACACAACAAAAACTAAAAGACCTTTCATTACTTGAAGATGTTGTTCTTATTTGCGGAAGATATGAAGGCGTTGATCAAAGAGTGAGTGACAGGCTTGTAGATGAAGAGATCTCAATTGGTGACTATGTTCTAAGTGGCGCTGAAATTCCTGCCATGGTGATTATTGATGGGGTATCTAGACTTCTTGATGGGGTGCTTGTCAAAGATGATGCCACAGTAAATGAGTCCTTTTCTGTTTTTAACAATGGTGAGCCTCTTTTGGAGTACCCACAATACACAAGGCCAGAAGAGTTTGAAGGAATGAAAGTTCCTGATGTACTCCTCTCAGGAAACCACAAAGAAATTGAAGAGTGGAAAAAGAACACAATGAAGTCTCTTTAGGTGTATAATTTTTTTAATGACAAAAAGATACTTCAAGGCAAAAACCCTTAGTATTTTCACTGCCTCCATTATTGCTCTTGGCTTAAGTGCAGGCCTTTTTAAAACCCATGCAATGGGTATTGCTTATAACCCAATATACCCAATTAACGTGACACAACAAAAAATTGCGGTTTACTACGACGAAAAAGCAAAAACTGAAACTCTTATTCTTGCTCCTTCGTATTCTGAGTCAGCCAAAGATTTTGCGATTGTGATTCCAATACCGTCAGAACCAAAAGTCTCAACGGTACCTGAATCCCTGTTTACTTCCTTACAAGAATTAACTCAGATAACTTACCCGTCAGTTGAGCCGTTAGCAGCATCACCCCTTCTTTCAATTTCCGGAGTTGCGGTTAACGATAGATACCAAGGCGAACCCGTCAAAGTTATTGATTCTCAAAATGTAGATGTATATACAACAACTGTCATAAAACCTGAGAACAAAGAAGCAATGAAAAAGTGGCTTACTGACAACGGATATCAGGTAGGTTCGGAATATGTTTTAAACGAATACATAAACAAAGGTTATTATTTTGTAACTGCAAAAATTTCAAGTAGTGCAAATGATCCATTTATTGCTTCGCAGTTGAGACTTGGAAAATTAAATCCTATTCAAATTTCGTTTAATACTGAAAATCCTTTTATTCCAATGAAACTTCTTGGAGCACACAATGCAGAGTCAAAAGCAAAACTTGGTGCTTACAGTTTTGAGAGCGGAAGCACTCAAGGGTGGTATGCAACACAACCAATCCAGCCTTATGTACCAGGCCAGGTGTATGATCAATCGTTAAGGATCAACCAACTTACAGTCAATTCAAGCTGCTCAACAAAGTTTGGGACAATGTGCTTATCCCAAAAAGTAGATGGATCAACAACTATTTCTAAAGGCTTAAGTGTTTTAAATACAAACAGAACTTACACTTTTTCTGCTTATGTAAAAACCACGCCAGCAGCAAAGGGAGCAGTGTCGCTTTCTGTACTAGGTCTTGGTGTAAGCCAGACCACAGAGGCTTCAAAGCTTGGAGCCTGGACAAGGCTTTCAGTAAGCTTTAAGCCAAGCACTACATATATCACACCCACATTGACGTTTACGGATTTACCTACTGGAACCACCGTTTATGTAGACGCAATTCAAATCGAAGAAGGCAACGAACCTTCTGAATTTACAAACGAAAAAACATTCCAGGACAATTCCTACAACAACGGAAGCATAAGTACTGTAATTTACGTAATCTCAAACGAGAAAAAGAAAATACAAAGTTTTGGAACCGAGTACGCAGGCTTTGTCAAAGAAAATAAGGTGGAGGAGCTAGCAAAAATTGACGACAAAAAATGGATTGATGTTACTGGGAAGAAATTTGTTACAAAGCTCACAAAATACATGACGGATGCTGACATGACAAGTGATCTAGAAATTGTTAAAGCTGATGATAATAAACCAGTGGGAAGCGGTGGCTTTTATATTGAGAATCCAATTAAACTATCTTTAATTGTAATAATACCTATTGCTATTGAATTTGGAGTACTTTATTTAATATTTAAAAGGAGAAAGTAAATATGATGTCCTCAGGAACAAGCTATTATACCCCGTATTTCAACCCAATGGATTTTATTGGACCTCTTATTTCTCTCATAGTCTTAGCGTTTATCATTGGAATAATATTTATTTTTGTTAAAGCAATTTTTGGCGGAAGTAAAAATGAGACAAAGTACAACTCGGCTAGAAGAGGCTACTACTACCTGGTAAGCTTCATGACCCTTTCGGTTGTATATTTTTCTTTTAATGAACTATTAAGCTTGGTTCTTACAGCACTTGCAGATGCAAACTCAGCTGGATATTCATACGATACTTTTGCAAGAGCGATTGCGTTAAGAACTGCAACGCTACTTGTATCACTTCCTGTATTTGCATACCACTGGATGGTTGCCAACAAAAAACTTACTATGGATGACCAAGAGGTAAGACAATATGAAATTAATCAAAGAAGAAGCTATGTACAGCTAATCCTAGTAATTGCAACACTCATACTTTTGGTTGTAGGTGCAAGATTCTTATACCTTGGAATGCTCCTTGCATTAGGAGTTTCTGGAGCAAGCCTAGCAAGTTTCTTCTACCCACTTGCGTATACTTTAGGAACGAGTGTGCTTTGGGGATACCACTTAATGGTGCTTAGAGAAACCAAGTAAAGCCAATTGGTAAAAAAACTATTTTGTGGAGAGTACGCTTCTAAAAGCTTCTTGAGGGATATCAACTTTTCCGAATCTCTTAAGCCTCTTCTTACCCTCTTTTTGCTTTTCAAGTAGCTTATCTTTTCTTTCTCTGTGCCCGCCTGACATCTTTACTAAGACATCTTTTCTAAGAGCTGGGATTGTCTCCCTTGCTATAACTTTTCCTGAAATAGCTGCCTGAAGCGCTACTTCAAACTGCTGCCTTGGGATAACATCCTTAAGTTTGACCAAGACTTCTCTACCATATTTTGCAGCGTTATCTCTTACAACTATCTGAGAAAGTGGATCCACCACCCCTCCATGTACCAAAATATCGAGTTTTACGGCGTCTACTTCTCTGTAATCCAAAAAGTCGTAGTCCAGGCTAGCGTAGCCTGAAGAAATCGATTTTAGGTCATCGTAGTAGTTTCTGATAAGTTCTGATAGCGGGAGCTCGTACTCTAAGTGAACTTTCTCGGGCGTTAAATAATCCATAGCTTTTAGAACGCCTCTATGCTCTTCGTTAAGCTGAATTACGGCGCCTATAAATTGACTTGGAACAAAAACTTTGATTAAAATCCAAGGCTCCAGAATTGTTTCAATTTCCGAAGGAGATGGCATCAAAGCTGGAGACTTAATTTCTATTTCTTTACCACCCTTCAAAATTATTTTGTACGAAACATTAGGCGTGGAAGAGATTAAACTTAGGTTATATTCTCTTTCAAGCCTCTCTTGGACAATGTCCGCATGAAGCAGTCCCAAAAAACCGCATCTAAATCCAAAGCCTAAAGCCTGGCTAGATTCAGGCTCAAAAGTGAGAGACGAATCTGAAAGACTTAGTTTTTGAAGAGCCTCTCTGAAATCACTAAATTTGTCGTTATCTATTGGGTATAAGGAAACAAACACCACCGGTTTTACCTCTTTGTAACCTGGAAGTGCATCAGTTCCTACCTCTTTTGAAAGCTCAATGGTATCTCCTACTCTAACTTTCCTGATTTCTTTAAGACCTGTTGCAACGTACCCTACCTCTCCAGTTCGTAAAAACTCCGATCTTTTTCTCTGAGGAGTAAAAAATCCCACTTCCTCTGGAAGTGAAAGTGCACCTGTTGCATGAAACCTGATCTTATCTTTTCTTGAGATCTGCTCCTGCGAAATTTGCCCATCCACAACTTTTACAACTGCAACAACGCCTAAATGTTCGTCAAAGAAGGAATCAAAAATCAAAGATCTGTAGGGTTTATTATGATCACCTGAAGGAGCTGGAACTCTCTTAATAACTTCATGCAGAAGATTTTCAACATTAAGTCCAGTTTTTGCGGATACAAAGACAAGCTCTTCTCTCTTAAAACCAAAAGTCTTCATAACATCTTCTGCAATCTGCTCAGGTTCGCTTGATGGAAGGTCTACCTTATTTATAACCGGAATTACTACAAGACCCGCATCAATTGCTTTGTATACGTTTGATAAAGTCTGAGCCTGAATACCTTGGGTAGCATCAACTACAAGAATTGCCCCTTCGCACGCAGCAAGCGATCTTGAGACTTCATAAGAAAAATCCACGTGCCCGGGTGTATCAATTAAATTTAATTGAAAATCTTCATTTTGATAATTGTAGGCCATTCTGACAGCCTTAAGCTTAATTGTAATTCCTTTCTCACGCTCCAAGTCCATTGAATCCAAAAACTGCTCTCTAAGTTCCCTGTCAGACAAAGTATTTGTTATCTGCAAAAATCTATCAGCAAGTGTTGATTTTCCGTGATCAATATGCGCAATGATAGAAAAATTTCTTATGTTTTTTTGAGGAACAGCCTGTAACTGCATGCCACAGATTCTACCACAGCTAAAGCATTAAATGAGACTAAAGCTCAAGAGATCTCTCTACAGCTTCTTCTTTTCCTGCAACCTGAGCACTTGTCGCAGCTGCAATTCCAGGTCTGAGTTTAAACTTTGCTAAAAGCGAGTATAAAAGCTCTATTTCTTTAACAGCAAAGATTTTTGTGAACACAAAATAGGACACAAAACCAAACACAGAGGCGGTAATTGTTAACAGAGCTAAGGGAATAGTTCTCGTTGTATCAAAAATTAAGTCTTCAAGAATTTTCATTGGAACATACAGTGAAATACCCATAAATATTGCGGCATACGAAATTTTGAGAAAGGGTTCCAAAGACTCCTTAAGATTAAGGCCTCCAACTTTTTTTGAAAGGAAAAAGAGAAGGATTACAAAATCCATAAAACTTGAAATTGAATACGAAAGGGCAATAGACCATACACCAAACCCAAAGTACTTAACAAAAACAACAGAAAGTAAAATGTCTGTGGCAATTGAAACAAACACAACTTTAAGTGGGGTTTTTGTATCATGCAGTGCATAAAATGCCCTTGTTAAAAGGTAAACGGCACTCTGTGTAAAAATGGACAAAGAGAAAAAGGCAAGAGTGTAGGACGTAGCAACAGTTGCAGGCCAAGAAAATCCTGATGCCCCGTAAACAAGCCTCACCAACGGAACTTTTAGCACTAATAGCATTATTGAGGCCGGGAGTACCAAGAAAAACATCTGCAAAAGTGATGTCATCAAAGTCTCCTTAAACTTTTTGTTGTCTTTATCATCTGAGACAAACGAGAGGGTTGGAAGTGCTGCTAGTGCTATTGAAACACCAAATAAGTTCACCGGAAAAGTCTGAAGCTGTTCAGCAAATTTAAACACAACTACGGACGAAACTGACACAGCAATTGCCAAGGTAGTGTCAACAACGGCTGAAATCTGATTTATAGAAGATGCAAAAAGCCTTGGAGGCAGAAGTTTAAATACTTCCCTAACACCCTCCTCTTTGAGACCTAAGGTCATGTGATGCTTGTAATTTACTTTTGATAACAACGGCAGCTGAACAAGAAGGTGCAGAACTGATCCTATAACAACACCGTACGCAGCGCCATAAATACCAAGAACTGGTGTTAACACAACTACACCAAAAATCATTCCGACGTTATAAAGAATTGGGGCTAGCGAAGGAACCAAAAAATACCTAAACGATTGAAGAACGCTTGTAATAAGACTAGAAAAAATGAGGATAATTTGGGCTCCTATCATTATTCGCATGAGATTTTGGCCAAGCGTGATTTCCTGTGAAGTTAACTTGCCCAAAGAAAGCAGAACCATCAAATCTTTTGCAAAAATAAACGAAATTAGCCCAAAAAGGCCAAAAGTCAGAATGAATAGGTTGGTAACAGCTGAGGATATTTTCCAAGCATCTTCTTCGCTTTTTTTCATATGGGCTGTGAATACGGGGATAAAGACCGTAGAAAGAGTTCCCACAACAAGTACATTGAAAATAAAAGAAGGGATTCTATCAGCAGTAAAGAAAACTCCTAGCTCTGAAGAATCTCCAAAATAGTTTGATAAAATCCTAGTTCTAAGAAAGGAAAGGAAGGCAGATGCCGCGTAGGTAATGGACAAAACGCTTGCAGCTGATATTATGGTCTTCTGGGTCTGGAACAAGAAAGAAGTACTGTTTTTAAGCATTGACTTGACCATAATAGTCCATATGGTATCATAACCACGATTTATGCCAAACACTAGATCTGCAGAAAAAGCAGTTAGATCATCAGAAAAGAAAAGACTTCACAACCTCTTTTGGAAAACAGAGGTTAAAAATGCTGTAAAGTCGGTAAGGAATGAAGCTGGTAATCCTGATATACTTAAGGAGCAGCAAATAAAATTACAAAGTTTGCTGGATAGAGCTGTTAAGGAAAGGGTTATTCACAAGAATAAAGCTGCAAGGCTCAAATCCAGATTAATGAAACCTGCCGATGCCACTTCTAAACCAACAAGAAAAGCAAAGTCCAAATCTAATTAAGGACTCTTCAAATCTTGGTTCTTCAGCAGAAGCAAAAATTTCAGAAATACTGGTAAAGGCAGATAAAATACTTCTGTTCCTGGTGGAAGCTGCCCTAGTTGGCCTTGTACTGTACAATGTTAAACTTTCAAATGAACTAAAAAATGTAGAACAAACAATCCGTAGTAAATCCACTGAACTAAAGGAAGCAGAGTCAGTTGAAAAAGACGCAAGAGCCCTTTCTGCTGGAATAAACGCCTTTAAATCTGTTAAAGTATCAAACCCCAAGATAGAAGGTGACATAGAACTGGTGTATCAAAGAACACCTCAAGAAGTCATTGTAAAAGGACTAACCTATTTTCCTGGAAAAATTAAACTCACCCTTTCAACGCCTAAAAGCGAATATTTTGCAAAACTAGTAATTGCATTTCTTGAAAGCAAGAAAGTTAGCCAAATTAGTTTAGAGTCTGCTACTCTTTTAAGTCAGAGCGGAGAATACCTATTTAGAGTTGAGATTGATACAAAGGGGGCGCAATGAAAAGACAGCAATTTAGATACTGGAGTAGATACACAAGAGAATACCTCTACGAACCAAGAAAGTATGCGTCCATGACATCTCTTATTGTTGTGATTGTAATAATACTTTTATACTTTTTTGGATTTAAACCAACTCTTGCTGAAATGAATGAAAAGAATGCAAATCTTGTAACAAGAAAAGCGCAGCTAGAATCAATAAACGATTATTTGGGAAATATTCAAAGTCTTAAACCTCTACTTCAAGAGGCATCCGTAAATAGAAATAAACTTAAAGATTCAATCCCAGAGGACAGCAGACTTCCTGATTTTATGGAGCATCTATCTTATACAGCGGCGGTTGCAGGTATACAACTGGACTCATTGACCCCAGAGCCAAATTTAAATAAAAACGGGCAATATGAAGAAACAAAGCTAAAGGTTGCCTTCAAGGGAGACGTTCAAAATGCGCTAAAACTGGTGAAAGCATTAGAAGAAGATACAAGGTTCATAGGTATAAAAGCGCTTAGTGTTTCTCAGGAAAGTACAGAAGATCAAGGGCTTGTTGATATGACTCTTGTAATATACTATTTATCAAAGTAATATGAATAAGGATTCTATCATTCTAATATGGACAACTATAATAACTGTAGTATTATTAGTATGGATAAGAATGAATCCACCGTATCTATCAGATACTAGTGTTACGGTGAAACCTTTTGACAGAGTTGAAGTTACAAAAAATGATGTCGAAAGCCTAAAAAACTTAAGTAGATAACCTGCCTATGAATAATGTTGAAGCAAAAAAGGGATTTCTTTCATTCGTTGCCACTGTAGCCATTGCTGCTGGTATTTACTTTTCTGCATATTTTGCAGTTAACGCGTTAAACTCCAAAGCACAAGACAATCAGCTTTCGTACAATAATAAGAGTGCCAACTCTTTGGGAAGACCAGACACTACAACACCCGAAGATGTTGTTGCTACAGATAGCACAAAAGAAAAAGTAGAGGCACCAAAAGAGATGGCTATGGCTCAGGATGTGGCCGAAGACTTTTCGGAAACAAAAGTAACGCCAACTCCAACCCCAGTGTCAACTCCAGTGCCTACCGCAATACAAGCCCCAGCCCAAAAAGCTGAGGATGTGCCATTACAGGCAGCAGCACAACAAACATCTGTTTTTGGAGGACTTACAGCAAGTAGCACAGAGGAAACCGCAGTTCTTGGGACTTCAACCCAAGATACGCCCACACAAAAACCTGCAGTTCTTGCAGGGACTACAAAAGAGGCTACAGTTGGAGGAACCCCAACCACAGGTTCAAGCTCAATGGCTGCAGTTATAATCACAGGACTTGCATTTGTTTTCTATGGAGTCTACCTTGGATCGGAAAAATCCAGGAAGGCTGCAATTAGATCATTTGAGAGAAAGATTAGAGAAAGAATCTAACCGTGGCTACAAAGAATAGGGAGCAAAGTAGTAAAAACAAATTGATTGCAGTTGCCCTCTCAATAGTAGCAATCGTCCTAGCATTCAGAATTATAGTTTTTCCATCTACAACAGTATTTCCAGGTGTCACTTTTTATTGGGATATTTCAGATTCTACAGAGTCTAAGCCAGAGGATGGTAGCTTTGGAGAAGTCTGTTCATATAAATGCGATGGGGAAATAAAAGAGATTCACAAAAGAGAAGTGCCAATTGTCTCTAAGATTGAGAAATTCAATATATGCCTAGGAAAAATCTCAAACAACTGTCAAAACTCACTTACTGAACAAAAGTAATTTATTTTTTAACCATCTCTCCGACAACAAGTAACCTATATGTTTTTGAACCTGGAGGTACACATGTCAGAAGGGTCACTGTTGATGTCTTTTTACCAAGCTTTGCAGGGTTAGGATCAAAAACTTCTACTTCCTCTGGTTTCATGTTCATCTTCTTAACAACCTTATATTCAAAGTTACTTCCAGCAAAACTAACGCTAAACTTATCTCCTTCAACCATACTAGGTAATGTTGAAAATATTGTTTTGTAATTTTGAGGACTGTAAAACACAGGTAGAACTGAATGACCGTAAATTAGAGCATTCCCCTCTTCGCCTGGATATGCAGTGCCTTTGTAGTGGCCTAAAACATGGTCCGGACTAAGATCTGTTGAGTCCGTTTCAATTTTTGCATTCTTAATTCCTAATTTTGGAACTGAGACTGTAAAAATTTTTGGTGTTGAATTAACACCGGCCACAGAATGTGTAACAGGCTTATACTCCGGCTTTTTATGTCCTGAGAATTCCGAAAAAGAAAAGGCCTTAAACCCCGAAGCGTCCTTAAAATACCCCGGTACAATCGGAGAAGCCATAACGGATTCTATGTTGAGGTTAACATATGGAAGGACTACAAACACCATAATTAATAAAATTCCAAGTAGCGACAGCACAAAAGGACCAATAAAAGAAACTGCAAAAAAGTTTGGGTTAATTTTGGCAAGAAGTTTATTCATGGTCAGCCTACAATTTTTTCTATCATAAGGGAAAGTGCCATATCAGGCGACCTCTTCCCTGTTTTAGTTTCTAGATCAAACGTATAAAGATTTTCATAAAGGTCTACAATCTCTGTCTTTGAAAAGTTTTTTGCCTGTTTTGTAGTTTTTTGCTGAACAAAAGGATGCAACTTTGAAAACGAAGGAGCCTCAAAGTGAAAGAGTGCTAGGTTTCTGAGCCCAAACACCATCATAGACAAAATCTCAAACTCATCCTCATTGGCATCTAGGAGCTCACCAAGTCTGTTATATGAGTCTTTTCGTTTCTTTTCCATGAGTGCATCTATCAATGCAAACACGCTTTGCTTCTGGTCATCCTTAAACTCTCTCATAGATGCCTTAAGCTCACCCACAGCCTTAAGCACAGGGTTTGATTTCTCAATCAAAGCCGAGGAATAAAAAATAAAATTATTGTTTGATTCGGTTGTGAGAAATCTTTGAATCAGTTCTTTATAATCAAAGTTTTTATCCTTTGTCATGTTAAAAATTAGGCTGATTTTAGAACTAAAAAGATCTGAGGAAAAAAACTTGCCTGCTACCTGTGAAACATCATGATCTACAGACCTCATTTCTACAACAGAAGCCCCTTCGCTACTTGCAATTCTTAAAGCTTCCTTTCTTGAGGCTATCTGATTTTCTCCGTGCACTATGTAAATCACAATTGTATTCTATTTGCTAAACAGAAGTTTTTGAATATACCCATGGATTTGTGAATAATCACCTGACTTTGGAATAAGTACGTAAGCCCCGCCATATAGTGTTCTATCTTGTGGGGCATATAAAAGCCCGCCCTCTTCTTCTGTGCTTCTATCATCAAGAACGAGCGATTTCACATTACTAAATCCAATTTCTTTTCCAATTTCAAAAAATTCTTGACCCTCAGCAAGCCCAATATTTGTATCGATCGAGTCTTTATACGTGTCATAAAGCTCTTTTATCTTCATAGGGTTTGAGAGAGTCTCAAGTGACAAAACTTTATCCCAAACAGCTTTAATGACAAGCTGCTGCCTCTTTGCCCTTGCAAAGTCAGTACCCTCATTGTTTGTACCATGCCTAGACCTTGAAAAAATTAGAGCCGTTTTTGCATCCATTTTCTGAAGACCTTTTTCAAAACGAACATGTAAGTATCTTTCGCTTTCTGGCATTGCATCTTCTTTTCCTTCAATGGGGTACTCAAAGTCATCAAACGAATTCTCAACATTAACATCAATACCACCAACTACATTTATCACCTTCTCAAAAACCGCAAAATCAACTATCACATAGTAATGAATTGGAAGTGCCGTAACATCTTGCACTACTTTCTCCAGGGACTCCCTACTCTCAAGTGCATACACGCCATTAATTTTTGTTCTAGTCCCGCCTGGAGCTTCAACCCATAAATCCCTTGGTAGTGAAATCATGTCTACCTGCTTTGAGGATCTACTTACAGAACCTACCAAAACAGTATCCGTTAGACCTCCTGTTTTTTGGTAAGACCTTCTGTCCAAACCTAAGACGAGCACATTTGTTCGTCCATCTGCTTCCGCGAGTTTAGATGGGGATACAAAATCAGACACAATAGAAACTGGATTAAGCAGCGCTGCCAAGCCCTCTTTTCTTATTGCGTTCACCACCAAAAATAGAACCACAAAAACAGGAACTATAAAAAGAAGTTTCCACCATTTTCTTTTGTGGGTTTGCTGCTCCTGCTTTCGCTTTTCATTCATAGCATTCACAGCACCTAGGTCAACGTATCTCATATTAGTTAAATTTTTGTGCAAGATTGTTGAAGGTTTCAGGGGTTAAACTTGCCTTACCTACAAGAAAACCTTTGATGCTTTCATTCTTTAGCATCATATCAGCGCTATCTTGATTTACAGAACCCCCGTAAATCAATGGCCTATCAGTTGGCATTTCATCCTTAATCTTTTTTACCCCAACCTCAAACTCGCTTTCAGATTTTACACGGAAAACGCCGTCTTTTGAAATGTTTGAAGGATCCTCCCAAACAAGGAGTACGTTCTCTTGAATAAAATCGTACATAAACTCCTCAGGCGCACTTAAACAGATAATAGGCGTTAATCCAGCCGAATGGCATCCAGAAATTTTTTCTAGAATAAGATTAAATGATTCAGCCCTTTCGCTATGACCTAGAATCACATAGTCACAATAATCCTTTATTTGTAGTGGGGACACCTCACCAGTGTGGGACCCTTCTTTATACACAGAGGCATCCTGAGCACCGCAATTCACATTTTTGAGCCCATATTTTTCTATCTGAGCTTTTACTTCTGCTAAATATGGAAACGAAGGGCAAATAACCACCTCAAGCCCCTCAACAGGTTTGTAAATCTTTGCGAATTTTTCAAAGAAGTCCTGAACTTCTTTTAGTGTTTTATTTTCTTTCCAATTGGCTATTAGATAATTTTTCATTAATTTCATTGATATTAGAATAAACAAGATTACTCAAAGCCTCAAGGTCTTCGTGAACATAATCGTACCCGAGACTGTTAAGACATCCAAATACTAAAGACACACTGCTATAAATCATCTCAGCGTAACCGCATCCCACTAGAGAATGCACAAGAACGCTTCCTCCCACCTCACCTTCATGAGATTTTTCACAACCCATTGGACACCCGGAACAGGAAGGATGGTTGCCCGGAGCTATAAGCATTTTATTTACCATTCCAAGAACCTCGTAGTACATTTTTTCGTATTTTTCTTTGTTTGGCAGAGCTGTATCGTTTGTTGCTGAGATTACAAAATTGTAGACACCCTTCTCCTTAAGCCTCTCCGCCAAAGCTTTGTCTCCAAAATAAAAGTACTTATCAACTTGAACACCTTGGTTCGTTGCACTTACTAAGCTTTTTCTACCTGGAACCCCGAGTGTTTCTGGATTTATTTCAAAGCTAACAAAGCTCACTTCTTTCTCATTTACAACTATTGATAGAGGCTCAATGGAAACCCCATCAAAAATAACAGCGTCGTAACCGCTTAAATTTATTCTGGTAGAAAGCCTGCCACCGCCATAGCAATCTACAAATCTATTGTTTTGTATGTAACCAGCACATGTTTTTGAGGCGAATGGGAAAAGGCCATTTAAAGGCCCTGTACTAAAAACAACGGGTAATGTATCCAGATGATCTAATACAAGCTTAGAGGCAAGGCCAACCCCTCCAATGTACTTCCTAAGCTCTGGGTACGACTTTGAAGTAAAGGTCCTTCTACCTAGATCTATGTGCAAAATATTAATGCTACTTAGGTTCATTCTTCTTTATCCTCCCTTAACGAGAATTCAGGCCCATCTTGAGCTGCAGCCTCTTCAACAGAGAAACAACCTTTAGGGCAGATTTCAGTTATTTTTTTGATATCTAGCTCATTTACCGAAGGGTCAACATGAATACTAAATTTATCACCACTCGTTAGAATTCTAATGGGAGTTGAGGCTACCCCAACTTTATTAAGCATTCGCTGGACTGCAAATACGCATAGCTCACAGCCAATGCACTTTTCAGGTGCCGAAATCCTAAGGATTTTTTTAACCATAATAGCCTAATGCTTCAAGGCCAGGGAGCCTGTTGCCTGCAATAAATTCAAGCATGGCACCTCCGCCCATTGAAACAAAGCTCATCTTATCAAGAAGTCCCACATGATTCAAAGCCTCTATTGTGTCACCGCCTCCAACTACAGAGAAGGCTCCAGACTCTGCCACAGCCTCAGCAACTTTCTTTGTACCATGTAAAAAGTTAGGATCCTCAAACTTGCCCATAGGGCCATTCCAAATAATGGTCTTGGCAATCTTAATTACATTTTCAAACATTGGGACAGTTTTTTGTCCAATATCAAGATTATCGGATGAATAATCTATTGGTACCAAGATTTTTGAATTATTGTCCCCTTCGTAAGTTAAACCTAGCTTTCCTCCAAGCAAGATGTAATCTGCTATAGATAAAAATCTAGCAATTACAGGTAGCTTTGTTTCAAGCTTTACTCCGCCCAATATTGCAACTACAGGACTTTCAGGATTTTGGATAGCTTTTGAAATGTTCTCTACTTCTGCACAGAGCCTTATTCCTGCATATGATTTAATCTTTGAAACTATGCCGTAAGTAGAGGCATGTGCTCTATGTGATGTAGCGAATGATTCATTTACAAAGGCATCACCTAACGAGGCAAGATCGGTAGAAAATTGCTCATCATTCTTTTCTTCCCTAGGATCAAATCTTAAGTTTTCAAGTAGAAGTATTTCACCTTGATTTAGGATCTTTAAATTTTCTGTGACTTCAGATCCTAGAACAGAATTAACTTTTATAACAGGATATCCAAGGGATTTAAGATAATCAGCTACTGGATTTAGCCTCAACTCTTCAACAACTTTTCCGTCTGGCCTTCCCATGTGGCCCATGAGAACTACCTTAGCTCCCCTAAGTAGAAGATAATCGAGCGTTTCCCTCAAAGCATCAAGTCTTGAAGCATCAACAACTTTTCCCTCTTTAACAGGAACATCTAAATCACCTCTAACAAGAATCTTTTTGTTTTCCAGAAGTATTTTATTTAAGTGGCTTAACGAATCCATCTATTTAGGCTGTGCCAACTTTAAGGGCCATTTCAACAAGTCTGTTGGAGTAACCCCATTCGTTGTCATACCACGCAACAACTTTTAGGAAATCGCCTCCAATTACCTTTGTCATAGATAGGTCAACAATTGACGAAAAGCTTGAACCAACTATGTCCGAAGACACAAGAGGCTGGTAGCTCACATCAAGAACACCTTTGTACAAAGGTTGATCTTTAGCTTCAATAAATGCCTGATTAACTTCTTCAACTGTCACAGGCTTTTTGGTCATGATGGTAAAGTCAGCAAGTGAACCAACGGAAATTGGAGCTCTTACAGACAAGCCATCAAATAAGCCTCTTAGTTCAGGAATTACCTCTGTGGTTGAGATTGCAGCTCCTGTGGTTGTTGGAACCAAGTTATAGCCTGCCGCTCTTGCTCTCCTCATGTCAGGATGAAGCGGTGGTGGAGGCCCATCAACAAGTGACTGCTCAGCAGTAATTGCATGAATTGTAGTCATTGTTGCTTTTGCAATTCCAAACTTTGAATGAATGATAGAAGCAACGGGAGAGATACAGTTTGTAGTACAAGAGGCGTTTGATATAACCTGTTCTCCTGCGTAGTTTCCAGAGTTTACCCCAAAAAGGTATGTGTTTACTCCTCCACCTTTTGTAGGTGCAGAAACAATTACCTTTTTTGCTCCCGCAGTGATATGCACCTGAGCTGCACCTTCATCTGTAAACCTACCTGTGCATTCTAAAACAACATCAATTGAAAGCTTTCCCCATGGAAGTAGCGTTGCATCCTTTTGGGAAGTCACAAGTATCTTTTTTCCATCAACTACAAGATATTTATCACTTGTAGATGTACTAGCTTTGTATGATTTTTTGGAATAATTATCTTCCGAATGGACAACATGCCCATCTTCTTCTACAGAAATTTCTTTATCGTAAACGCCATAGTTAGTATCAAACTTTAAAAGGTGAGCTAAAATTTTTGGATCTGTTAAATCGTTGATAGCAACAATTTCAAGTTCTGGATGTTTTTGAGCAATTTTATAGGCTGCTCTTCCTATTCTTCCAAAACCGTTTATAGCAATTTTAACTGGCATGTTTATTTTAACAGAGAAGCATCAAGCCATGACTTAAATTTATCTTTTGTCATTGCTCCTACTTTTCTATCAACTTCCTTTCCGTCTTTCATAACAATAAATGTTGGGATGCTCATTACACCAAACTGTGCGGCTTTATCCTGGTGCTGATCTACATCAACTTTTGAAAATTTAATCCTTGTTGAATACTCTTTTTCTACGTCTTCAATAATTGGGTGCATTGCGTGGCAAGGTCCACACCAAGTTGCAAAATAATCTACTAACTCAAACATAAAAATTTTATTCCTTTCGCTCGGTTATGATACCATACCAATACTATGGAAAAAAGAATTTTTGCCCTAATTGCTTTTGCCTGCGCTGGCTTTTTGGCTTTTTCGATTTTTTTGCCAAAAGAAGGCAAAATCTTTAGATTCCCATTAGCATCTGCAGACTCCAGAGAGGATGTAAAAGGCATAAAAGAAGACAAGCTTAGAAGCATTTATACTTACTCCAGAATACTCTCATATCCATGGAACCAAAACTTTGTTTTTACAAACCCACAAAACTACTTAGACCTTTCAAAAGAGCTTCCATATGTACATGCAAAAAATGCTATTTCTGTAAGACTTAATGACTCTACAATTCTCTTTTCACGTGACGAACATAGATCGGTTCCAATTGCTTCGGTCACAAAAATTATGACTGCAACAGTTGCACTTGAGCATAAAAAACTCTCAGACAAAATCAAAGTTAGCAGAAAAGCTGCAACTGTGGGAGAGAACGCAATGGGAATTTCAGAAGGCGAAGAATACACTCTTGAAGAGCTTTTATATGGGCTTATTCTTCATTCGGGAAATGATGCCGCAGTAGCAATTGCTGAAGGGGTTGCTGGAACAGAAGAAAATTTTGTTTACTACATGAATACAAAAGTAAAAGAGCTAGGGCTTACAGAAACAACTTATGCGGATTCAAACGGACTAAATGACGGGAACGTATCAAGCGCTTACGACCAAGCAAAATTAACAAAATATGCACTTCAAAACCCTGACTTCAAAAAGGTTGTAGCAACTCTTGATAGAACAATCGAGGCAACGAGTGCCCATAAATACCTTGCACTCTCAAACCAAACAAATTTATTAAGGACATACCCTGGAGTGATGGGTGTGAAAACAGGGTATACGGAAGCAGCAAATTTATGCCTTGTCACCTACGCTGAAAATGAAGGTGAGGGGATTATTGGTGTGGTTCTAAACAGCGACGCAAGGAAAACCGATATGATTCAGCTACTTGATTATTCTTATGACAAAATTGGAATTAAAGTGAGCCACCCACTTCTAAATAATTAGATCTAAAGGAAAAACTTATTCAAATGTATTGGCAGAGCGCACGCAAGATTCTAACGAATTGGGAATGAAAAACATTCGCAAAATCGTACGCGCGCTCTACCTTCAGTCAGACGATCAGATCCTCACAACAATGTGGATTCGGCCATGTTCACGCAAGTCAGCCGCCACCTCTGGCGCCTGTTGGGACAGCAAAGACAAGGATCGTGGATCCGACAGATCCTCCTCCTCCTTTTCCCAAGGCCACTTTGCTCGCTGAACGCGAGACGCTCTGCGACCTCCCTTCTGCCTTCCTCCTTGGGGCTCGGGGCTCAGTCCAGTACGCATCTCTAATCTCCCTTACTTGAAAATACGCGGATAACGATAGCTACAATATTATTCCTCTCATTTTTTGCTGTCAAAGGCTAGTTTTGTTATGTTAAACTCTCTCCGTGGATTCCAATTCGTTACTAACAGGATTAAATAAACAACAGGTACCTGCCGTTCTACATCATGAAGGGCCTGCACTTGTGGTTGCAGGACCAGGCTCTGGAAAAACCAGAGTGTTAACTCACAGAGTGGCAAACCTGATTTTAAGCCACCAGATTAACGAATCAAACATACTCACAGTCACCTTTACTAACAAAGCTGCACATGAAATTAAAGAACGGCTTTCTCATATTTTAGGCACATCAATAAGACTTGCATGGGCTGGTACTTTCCATTCGGTTTGTTCAAAGATACTTAGAAAAGATGGATACCTAATAGGAATTAAACCAAGTTTTGTAATTTACGATGACGACGACCAAAAATCCATAATTAAACATATTTTTAAGGATTTAAATATTGCAACCACAAAAGTTAATCCAAATGCAGTCTTAAATAGAATCTCCTCAAGTAAAAATGAACTAATTGACCATGTTGAATATAAAAAATATGCATCTGGTTTTTTTAACGAAATAGTTGCAAGAGTTTATCCCGAATATCAAAAAAGACTAAGAGAAAATAACGCTTTGGACTTTGATGATTTAATCATGTACACAGTAAATCTTTTTGAAAAGGAAGAAAGAATTCTTGAAAAATATCAAGATCAGTTTCAATTTATTTTAATTGACGAATATCAGGACACAAACAAAGCCCAGTACGTCCTCTCAAAACTCCTAGCACAAAAGCACAGAAATATTTTTGTAGTTGGTGATATGTCACAGGCAATTTATTCGTTTAGAGGTGCAGATTTTAGAAACATAATGAATTTTGAAAAAGACTACTTAGAGGCAAAAATTTACAATCTTGATCAAAATTACAGATCCACACAAACAATAATTGAAGCTGCAAAAAATGTGATTAAAAAGAACGCAAACCACATTGCTCTTGATCTATGGACAGAAAATTCAGAAGGCGAAAAAATTCAAAGCTATCAAGCAATGAATGAAATTGACGAATCAGGCTTTGTTGTTGAAGAGATTAAAAATCAAATAATGTCTGGAAAATATGGGTTTTCTGACTTTGCAGTTTTGTATAGAACAAATGCACAGTCAAGAAACATTGAAGAGGCTTTTTTAAGAGAAGGGATTCCATATAAGCTTGTAGGGGGAGTTCGATTTTATTCGCGAAAAGAAATTAAGGACTTAATTAGTTATCTAAAGGTTATTCACAATCCATTTGATTCGGTTTCATGGGAAAGAATTATTAATACGCCGCCAAGGGGTATAGGGAAGAAAGGTTTTGAAAAGATACGGGATGCAAAGCTTGATCTTGATTTAATTGAGGATGCTAGCAAGCTACCCATTAAAGAATGGATAAAAGCGATTGAAACGCATACTACGCTTGAGCTTCTTGAAAGTGTCTTGGAAAAAACAAAGTATACCGAGTGGCTAAATGACGGGAGCGATGAAGCAATGTACAGGATAGAAAACATAAAAGAGTTAAAGTCCGTGGCATCACTTTTTTCTAACCTTGGTGACTTTCTTGAGAATGTTGCGTTGATTGAAAGCACTGATAAACCTTCAAACGATCAGCAAAAGGAAGCTATAACGCTTATGACAATTCACTCAGCAAAAGGACTTGAGTTTAAAGTTGTGTTTATAATTGGTATGGAAGAGGGGCTTTTTCCGCATTCTAGATCTGTTTTAGAACTATCCGAGCTTGAAGAGGAACGTAGACTTTGTTATGTGGCAATCACACGGGCAAAAGATAAACTTTATATGACATATGCAAGAGCAAGGCTATACTTTGGACAAATTCAATCCAACATTGTTTCAAGATTTATGATGGAAATACCTGAAAAACTTCTAAATATTAGAGCTGGAAATTTGAATGTTAGAGACTCCAGAAGAAAAAACGCAGGAAATTATGAAATCGATAGATTTTTAGACGAATTAGACTCAATGCGTGACCTATAAGTATAAATATAGTGTTACATTTCTGAGTACTACTTTTACCCGTGCCTTTTTGACAAAACGCCAAATTTCATCCAGTATATAGGGTATCCAAAAGCAAAGGAGGCCAAAATGGCCATTCAAGGAGGTAGTAAAAGGGCACGAGAAGCGGCGAGCGCGGTTTCAAAGGACAAGGCTCCAATAACTCCAAAAACGCCGCAGCTATCAGCGCAAAGAAAAAGCGCGGGGGCTAAAGATAGAAGGGCGTGGACCTTCATCAAAAGCCTTTTCGGTTTTTAAGCGCAGAATTTAGTATGCCACTGCTTGACCCAAGCCGGAAACCGTGAAGGAGATTACAAAAAAAGTACCACATAAGCACACACCCAACACGGTCTCCGGCCCATTTTCCCTTAAACTTCAACCTATCATATAATTACCCAGCATGAATAATCATATAAACAAAGCGCTTGCGGTTCTTTTTGTAATTTTGAGTGCTTTTTCGTTTACCAGTTACAAAGCAGCAACTAACACTCAGGAAGCTCAAAAAGATGTTTTAGGGTACAAAACGGAGGTTAAAACGGTTTCCAAATTCGCTGATAAAGAAATTACAGAGGAGGAACCTATACCTTTTGAGAAAAAATTTGAGGAAGACGATTCTCTAACCTTTGGAGAGGTTAAAAAAGTATCGGACGGCAAAGACGGCAAAATTATTAAGACTTATTCGGTAAGCATGTACAACAACGAGGAAATTGGAAGAAATCTTGTGGATACCAAAACTGTAAATCCTACTGATGAAGTTTATAAAAGAGGCACAAAAATTTCTTGGAGCGAAGAAACTTCAGACAGGTGCGGAAAGTTTAAGTACTGGCATAAGTACGAAAAAGTGTACATGACCACCTACACTCCTCAATGTGAAGGCTGTGATGCGTGGACCTCTATAGGAATGAAAGCCGGATATGGAGTGATTGCTGTTGACCCCAAAAAGATTCCCTATCACACAAAAGTGTGCATCCCAGGCTATGGAATTGCAGTTGCTGGAGACACTGGAGGTGCAATGAGGTCTTACAGAGGACTTTTAATTGACCTTGGATTTAACTCGATGAGCCCACAGGACAAATGGATGACAACCGGCAGGTATGATATGTATATACTTAATAACGAGGATTTAAAGGATAGGTTTTTTGTAGAAACACCTAAAACCGAATAAATATGAGAGCAAAAAAAGAACTAGGCCAAAACTTTCTAATAGACGAATACATAATTAAAGTGCTAGTTGAGTGTGCAGATGTAAATAAAGAGGACACTGTTCTAGAAATTGGAATGGGAACAGGAAACGTATCAAAAGTTATTGCTCAAAGTGCAAAAAAACTGATAGGTGCAGAAATTGATCCAGACGTAATACCATTACTTCAAAGCTCACTTGAAAATGAGCAAAACGTAGAAATTCTCCACGAAGATGGGCTCAGACTTCTCAGAGATGCACTTAGGGTTAGAGCAATGAATGTAAATAAAATTGTTGCCTCCATCCCCTACCAAATAACATCACCCCTTCTTCACGAATGCGTAAATCTTTCGCTTTTTATTAACACAGTTGCACTAGTAATCCAAAAAGAAGTTGCAGAAAGAATTACTGCAAAAATTCCAGATACAAACTACCTGGCAACATTTTTGGGGGCTTTTTTTGATGTTGAGATTGTAAAAATAGTTGAAAGAGAATGTTTTGACCCAATACCAAAAGTGGACAGTGCAATTGTTCTTTTAAAACATAAGGCCACTCCCCTAATACCCCATTCGGAAATAAAAGGATTTTCAAAGTTTTTACATCACGGATTTTTACAACAAAGAAAAATGCTAAATAAAAGATTTGGAAAAGAAATTCTGGAAAAATCAAATATCAACCCAACAAGAAGAGCAGAAACGCTTTCAGTTGAAGAGTGGCTTCTTCTCTATACAAACTTTATTAGAGCCTAAAAATTACTTTTCTATTACTTCTACGGCCTTAACAAGAACTTCCTCAGTAGGTGAGGATTTTTCTCCTGTAGGGCTAGATTTTACTGGCACGTTTGCAATTGAATCAACAGCTTCTATTCCACTAGTTACCTGTCCAAAAATTACATAGTTTTTTGGAAGTGGATAATCAGCATGCATGATAAAGAACTGGCTTCCATTTGTATTTGGTCCAGAATTTGCCATAGCTAGGATTCCTTTTTTGTAATCTTTTGTAATAGGCTCATCGGCAAATTTGTACCCAGGGCCGCCCATGCCGTTTCCAAGTGGATCCCCACCTTGAATCATGAAACCCTTAACAATTCTATGAAACTTTGTTCCATCATAAAATTTATCTTTTGCAAGAAAAACAAAGTTATTTACCGTAACGGGAGTTTCTTTTTCAAAAAGATCTACGGTTATATCGCCTTTTGAGGTTTTAAGAACTGCAGAATAATCTTTTCTCTGGTCAATAACCATCTGAGGCGCCGCTGAGTACCTTTTAAATGAAGGTGTTTTCTTCTCTTCTTGCTGCTGGTTACCTAAATTAACATTACTCAAGTTAATACCCTCCTCCTGTGATCCATCTCTTTTTGAATTAAGAAAGGCCACAAACAAAACAATACCTAGTACAAATATTACGGTGATTACTATAGATCTTGTGGACATAGTTGAGATTCTACCAAAAAGAAGAGTATATAATAAAGAGGTGAAAATTAATTTTATTAAAAAGCTAGCGATTCTTGCCATGTTTACAACCATCTTTAATAGTGGAACAGGAAATGCTAACGCAACAGAACTTCCACCTGAAACAGAAAGTATTCAAAGCTTTAAATCTATTGTGCAAGTAGCTCAATCAGGAGAAGTAACGGTGACTGAAACACTCCTTTATCATTTTTCAGAGCCTAAGCATGGAATATATAGGGAACTAAATAAAGTGTTTACAAACCAGGATGGGAAGAAGTTCACTACTCCAATAAGCATATTAGAAGTGCATGATCTTGCGGGAACACCATATAAATTTGATGTAACAACAAAAGCCGATTATGTTTCAATAAAAATTGGTGATCCCAAGCTAACAATTTCAGGAAATAAATACTTTGTAATTAAATACACCATTAAGGGGGCTGTTGAAAGTTATTCCGACCATGACGAGATTTACTTTAACGCAACAGGAAATGAATGGAGAGTACCCATCTTAAAAAGTATCACTTATATTACGCTTCCTTCCTCTGTTCCAATGGATAGTGCGGAGGTGGCGTGCTATACAGGCGCTTCTGGGACTACTGGAAAGGACTGTATATCAAGATTAGTAAAATCTGGTGCTTACTTTGAGACAACAAAAGAACTTCTCTCAAACCAAGGAATTTCAGTTGCTCTAAAATTTCCAAAAGGTTACGTCACTGTAATTCCCAAGGAAAAATATCAGGACTGGTCATGGATTTCAATGATAGGCTTCATAATCTGGTATGGACTCCTTCCACTTTCGGTTTTTGCTGTGTATCTGCTTAAAGGCAGAGATCCAAAAATTAATACTGCTATACCAGCTCTATTTGAAGCCCCTAAAGTTGATGAGGTAAGGCTGACTCCGGCAGAAGCAGGAACTTTATATGACGAATCAGCTGACGCTCAAGATATTTCAGCAACTATTGTTGATCTTGCAATAAGGGGGTTTATTAAGATAACCGAGGTCAAAGACGAAGGGGTAGTTGCTAAAACACTTTCTTCGATCTCATCAAGCCTTGTTCAAAAAAACTTCATGCTAACTAAAGTTGAAGACTATAAAAAGAAGGGCGAATCTTTAGAGAACCTAATGGACTTTGAAAAGCAGCTCCTTGATGGGCTATTTAAGGAACTTGATGCGGTGACAACATCTGATCTAAAGAACAAGTTTTATACGGACGCAGAAAAGATTAAGGATCAATTGTATAAAGGGTCTGTAGCAAAAGGTTTTTTTGAGAAGAATCCAAATTCTGTGAGGTCGTTTTGGTTCATAGTAGGAGCTGTATGCATTGTCACAATCAATATACCTTTTGGACTTGTGAGCATAATTATGGCTAAAGCCATGCCTAGAAAAACCCAGAAAGGTGCACGGGCACAAGTTGATGTGAAAGGACTTAGAAAGTTTTTGACTTCGCAGGAGAGGCAGATGGAATTTATGGAAATGAATTGGTATTTGTTTGAAAAGCTTTTGCCCTATGCAATTGCGCTAGGTGTTACCGAAACATGGGCAAAGAGGTTTGAAGGTTTAGGGCAAATTCCAAGCGATGTAACCTGGTACTCAGGAGCAAACTCATTTAATGCAGGAATGTTTGCGTCGTCGATTGGTTCGTTTAATAATTCGGTGACAAATTTTTCAACGCCAACAAGGTCAAGCGGTGGGTATTCAAGCGGGTTTGGTGGCGGAGGTTTTAGTGGAGGCGGGTCCTCTGGTGGCGGTGGCGGGGGAAGCTGGTAAAAATTGAGGTCTTAGAACGCAGAAGCCGGGAGAACGAACACATTGTGAAATCTTCACTTTGTATCCGCCCTCCCGGCTTTTTTAGGCCCTAGAAGCGCTCTGAATGTCCACATCCCGGCACATCGCAGACGAACTTCTTGGAGGCATTCACCGCTCGAAGTCTATCCAAGGGGTGTTTAGGGCAATAGCGAGTGCCGCTCCTCGCCACCAGTTTCGACGGAGCAGATTGAGTCCGAGCGTACTGCCTCATTCTGCTGGCTTCATCTGGGCTCGCAACCCCAAACCCTTCTTCTTCCCTATCGTAAGCCATTTCAGGCTCCTTTCCTTTTATTAGATATATTATACTATAGGTTAGTATAATAATCACGTGTTGAATTTACTATGCTATAATTTTGCTGTGATGACAAGCTACAAACACTTTCTCCAGTCGGAAAAGTGGGGTGAATTTAAGACAAATTACGGCACTCCAGCAGTTAGGGCTGGAGGCGTCCAATACACAAAACACAAAATCCCTTTCACAAATTTTTATGTTGGATACGCTCCAAAAGTTAATCCTGAAACTATAGACTTTGAAAAACTTAAAGAGTCTGCGCAAAAAGAGGGGTGCGCCTATATCAATCTAGATTGTCCAATGGTTATTAAAAACAGCACTAGTGACAGCCTAGAAAATATTTTGACAAGCAACGCATCAAAAGCCAAAAAAACTACATTTGCTCAAGGAAATGTTTTGCTTGACCTCACAAAATCCGAGGAAGATTTGCTTTCTGCAATGCACCACAAAAAAAGGTACAACATTAAAAAAGCAGAAAAATCAGGGATTGTAATTGATTTTGATGACGGTACTCAGGGGCAAAAATCAGAAGAGGCCCTTGAAACTTTTTACAGAATTCACAACGAAACAGCCTTAAGGCAAAAGTTCTATGTAAAGCCAATTGAATATTACCAAACAATGTATAAACTCCTCTCCAGTGCAGGGATTGCAAAGATTGCCACAGCCAAACTTGGCAATGAATGCATTTCTTCCTGGATGCTTTTTATATTTGAAGGTGTTCTCTATTACCCTTATGGAGGTTCAACAAACAAACACCAAAACTTTTTTCCAAACGAACTCCTCTGCTGGGAAGCAATTAAAATGGGCAAACTTTCTGGATGCAAGGTATTTGATATGTGGGGAGCTTCTGTTAATCCAGAGGACAAGACTGACGAGTGGTATGGATTTACAAACTTTAAACTTGGATTTGGTGGCGAGCATATAATTTATGTTGATTCCTACGACCTTGTAATCAACCCAGCAATTTACAACACATTCAACTTTGTAAATGACGTTAGATGGAAACTCCTAAGAATGACTAGAAGTTAATATGAAAGATTTAAGACAATCTCAAAATTGGGCAAAATATTTGAGGGAAATTGGATGGATTACAGAATTAATTGAAGATAATTATGTATTTATTAAAAAAATTGGGCCATTTTCGCTGATTAAAATCCAAAGACCAGATATTATTTCAGAAAAATTCATTCAAGCAGTTGATGATATTTCCCGTAAAGAGAAAACACTATTTATTAAGATTGAGCCAAAGAATGACGAGCAAGTTAAACTTTTAAAGGAACACGGATATGTTAAAAGTTTATCTCCTTTAATTCCCTCCTCAACAGTGATTTTAAACTTATCTCCAAAAATTGAAGATATTAAAAAAACTTTCTCAACTAACGTAAAACGAATACTAAGAAAAGCAGAAAACTCAGATATCACACACTCCTTCTGCGTCAATCCAAGCTACGAAGAACTTTCTGATGCTTATGACACTTTTGAGGATAGTGCCAACTTTAAAAAATTTGGTTTGCCAAGTTTTGCGGAAGTGCATAAACAGTCAACGGCCTTTGCCTCGGATTCAAAACTTTTAGTCACACGAATGGGCAAAACGCCAATTGCCGCTACTCTTTCGTTTATTGTTGATGAGAGAGCTTATTTGATATACGCAGGAACTTCAAAAGAAGGAAGAGAGAGAAATGCAGGTCATACAAATATGTTTGAGACAATAAAAAAACTTAAAGAGTGTGGATACTCAGAATTTGATTTGGAAGGCATTTTTGACGAAAGGTTTGGAAAAGTTCAGGACTCATGGCTTGGTTTTTCGCATTTTAAAAAAATGTATTGCAAAAATGAGGTTTTATTTCCATTCCCATACACAAAAACTACAATGCCCTTAATTCAAAAAATCGAACAGAAAATGGGGCGGCTCCCATTCTAGTCATATTGACTAATATCAATATAAACTACATAATCCCTTAATGAATAATTATTTAAGTAATCTCAACTGGAGATACGCCACAAAAAAATTTGATTCAAGTAAGAAACTTTCTAAAGAACAGGTTTTGCTTTTAACCGAAGCAGTTAGATTAACACCTACATCCTTTGGACTAATGCCCTACAAAGTAATTGTTGTAGAAAATCAGCACTTAAAAGAACAGCTCACTGCAAAGGCATACGGGCAAGCACAAGTAAGTGACTCTTCCCATCTTTTTGTATTTGCAGCAAAAACCACTGTTACTCAAAAGTACATTGAAGAATTTATTGAAAAAGTAGCTAAGGATAAAGGCATGGAAGTAGAAGCATTAGCTGCATATAAAGACATGATGGTTAATTTCACAAAAGTAATGTCACCAGAACAGCAGCAAGAATGGGCAGCAAAACAGGCGTACATAGGCCTTGGATTTTTACTCAACGCGGCCGCTCAGAACCAAATTGACGCGTGTCCAATGGAAGGCTTTGATCCTGAGGGATTTGATGAGGTTCTTGGAATAAAAGCTCAAGGACTTCATTCGGTTGTTATTTGTCCTGTTGGATTTAGGTCAGCTGAAGACTTTTTAGCAAAAGCCAAAAAATTCAGACTTCCTGAAACTGAAATATTTATCTCAAAGTAACTAAATACTTGAGTAAAATAAATGATTGTCAGACATAACTGGGTAGGTAAAGGGTGTGTGTTTTAAATTTGAGAAAACACTTTTAAGTGCTATATCCGATTTCTTAATACCCTCCTTATCTGATTTCAAGAAAACAGAATTAAAAAGAACAAATTTGTTACACCTATCTTTAATAAGCTTGGCGTATTTGGTTAAGTCTTGGTTAGCATCAAATCTGTTGTTGAATGCACTTCCAATAAAAACATCTGAAATAACAAGGTCATATTTTTCAAGCAACCCTGCACCAACTGGGTCTTTCAGTGCCATTACTACTTCGCCTTCAAATACTTTGTGATTCTTAACAGTTGAAAGATCAAAAAACGTTTCAGCCGCCTCAATCATTACTGGATCAATTTCAACGCTATCTATTCGATCAAGACTCAGGTTTTTTGCCAAAATTCCTTGAATAGTTCCCCCACCTAATCCCAAAACTAGCACCGTTTTTATATCTTCAGGTTTTGTTTTGGATTTAATAATATCTAGTACTTTTTTCCAGTAACCGCTAGGTATCCTATTGTGGTACGAAGTGGACTGAATAATCCCATCGGCATATAAATTTACAATCCCTGAATAGAACTTTAAAACCTTTACGTGACCGTTAAAACTTGATTCTTTTTCAAACAGTACTTTTGGTTTGAACCTATCAAATAAAAACATATATGCAATAATACTATCAATATGCATCTTGATGTAAGACAGTCCCCTAAATGGTCTGAATACCTTAAATTTTACAACTGGAACTCAGAAAATATCTGCGACAACCTTATTTATAGATACATAAAATTAGGGTTCTTCAGTTTTGCAAAAGTGCAAAGGGCAAAGCTTCTTACATCTGAGGACTTAGTGAAAATTGAGGAGCTTAATAAGAAGAGTAACTCCATCTTAATTGAAATCGAAGGGAATATTGGCCAAGATACTGAAATCTTAAACAAGTTTGGATACAAACAAAGCATTGCACCAAACCTTCCCTCAAAAACCTTTATTGTTGATTTAACAAAATCTGAAGACGAATTAAAAAAAGCACTATCCACTAGCGCAAAATATTCAGTGAACAGATCCTTCAGAGAAGGTGATATTACAAAGGTTTTTCCATCACCAAATGAGAAACAAGTAGAAGAATTCTACAAAATGCATAAAGCTACTGGAGGAAAAAGAGGATTCTCCACACAAAGCTTTAAAGACATAAAGTACAAAGTAAAGGTTTTTGGAAACGAAAGTTATTTAATCAACACATACAATAAAGATGGAGAGCTTATGGTGTCAAAGCTTTGCGTCACATACGGAGACGGGGTTTGGTACTTATTAGGGGCTTTCTCAAATGAAGCGCAAAAAACAAAGTCTGGTTATCAAAATGTATGGGAGGCAATATTATTTTTTAAATCAAAAGGGTTTAAATATTTTGACCTTGAAGGCGCTTATGACGAGAGAGTTCCTAAATTAGCTAAAGAGTGGGTTAAATTTTCTTCTTTTAAAGAAAAATTTGGGGCTCCAAAGGTTACATTCCCTTTAATACATTCAAAGATAGCACTTCTCAACATTTTTTCTTGAAGTCATTGAAATCAACGATTGGTTATACTACACTCTTTGGCATGGATATATCATCAATTCAAAAAAGAATTCAAATTATTGAAGATTTACAAAAAGAACTTAGGACACTTTCAGAAATGGTGAAAGACGCCATGGAAAATGACCCAAGTTATGCAAAAGCAGAAGAAGAAAAGGCAAAAATGCGAGAAGAGGCAAAAGTAGCCAAGAATAAGGTTGAAGATAAGCCCGACGTAAAAAGGATCTTGGGAGACATGAAAGAAAAAAGAGACGAGATTAAAGAGGCAAAAGAAACATTATCTCTAGAACTTATTGAGTACTACAGACAAAATACACTTCTTACAATTGAAGACGGTGAGGGTAAAGTAAGAGAGATGAAGATTTCAGTGAAACTTTCAGGACCAAGATAGTACTTATATAATTTTAATTTATTTATTCCAATGCTAGTTCTTGCTGTTGTGGTTTTGGTAAACCATTAGGCCAGCAGTGATCCTTAAATTCACAATTTGAACATGTGGTATAGTTAGTAGTTCTTTCGAATAAGAAAGCTCGTATCCCAGTCATGGCTTCCCTAATGATCTTCTTGAGATTTAAGACTTCTTCTTCGGATATTTCAAAAGAGTGTTTTACAAACTGTCCTTTTTTATCAGGCTCAACAAAATCAAGCTCAGCCTCAGCAACAGTGTAAGTAAATGTTTTATCAAGATCTGCTAGAAGTTTATAGAAAACTAGCTGTCTTTTATAACCACCATCAGAATATTTAGTATTACCCTCAATATCATTTTTAGATTTAGGGGATCCGGTCTTATAATCAACAACTTTAACTAATTTCTTGTCCCAATCGATGATATCAATTTTATCTACTTTTCCATTAAGTGGAATGTCAGAATCAAGAAAAATCTTTCCGTACCCATACCCAAAAAACTTTTCTGTAAGCATAGGTTTACCCATGGATGCCTTATGGAACTCATAATATGCGTTTAGCACAGTTGCACCCTTTTCTGTACACTCATCAAAATCAACTTTTGATAAAACTTCATTGGCCAGAGCTTGATTAAATGTGTCAACTAACATTTCCTTAGAGGGAAGAGTCTTCTCATCACGGTAAAGTTTGAAAAACTTATCCAGTGCAAAATGAACAGCTGTTCCAAATGACATGTGCTTATTCTTGGCTCTTGGCGTTCTTAGAAGATTATTTAGCTTAAATTTATATGCACATTCAAGATATGTATTAAGTGCTGTAACGGAAAGTGAGAAATTAGCAATTACCGTCTTGAGAAAGTCTTTCTCATCAATGGAAATATTTGTTTTTTGAATAGGAGATATTAAGTCTTTAAGAATTTCTTTTACAGATGATTCGTACTTTTCAACATTGATTTTCTCTTTCTTTTCTTCTTGAATTTCAGATATGAACATTGAAGGAACTGCTTCTTTTTGTGAACCTTCTGTAAAGTAGGAATCTGCGTATGTTATGTAGGCTGCCTTTTTTGCTCTTGTTAAAGCTACATAGAAGAGCCTCCTCTCGTCTTCATTTTTTTCTTTTTGAGCTGCTTTGGCCTTTTCAACATACTCACTTTTCTTAAAGTTTGTCAGAGCAGATGTAATAAGGCCTTCTGGAAGCTTAATTAGTTCACGAGTTTTATTGTTACCCCATTTTGAATCAAAACACTTAACTATAAATACATGTTCAAATTCAAGTCCTTTTGACCTGTGGGCTGTAGTTAAGAGGACAGAGTTATTTCTAATATTTAAGTCTTCTTCGTTTATTGGAATTCCGCTTTCTCTTAAAATTGAGACATCTATCATAAACTTCTCTAAGTTTAGTGAATGATCCGCAATATTTAACCTTTTAATCTCAGCAAAAAGAGAGTTAAGTTTATTTAATTTCTCAATAGAATCTGAAGACTCCAAAACCCAGTTCAAAAAGCCAGAATGTTCCAGCACTTTTTCAAAAAACTGAGTGAAAGCAACATTTGAATCAAGGTCCTGCCATTCATATATTTTTTGAAGGAAGACTTTGAATTTTTCCGGATCTTTTATTTTTCCAGGAATGCTAAAATCTGGATGCTCAATTGCCTCTATGTAATTTAACTTTTTCTCACTGGCAAATCTTGATAACTTCAACACATCTACGTAATCAAATTTTAAAAACTCATAATTTAAAACTGTGAATAAATCCAAGTCATCGTCTTTTGTCCTTGCTTTAAGAATCACGTTAAAAAGTTTTAGGAGTTTGTTTATGTCATGATTTTCCAACACATTTTCTCCTCCAACCAAATTAAAGTTTATATTCATTTTGGACAATAAATCAGTAAAGTCCCTTGAATCAGAATTATTTCTGTAAATTACCGAAATCTCAGATGGAGGCACTCCGCCATCAATTAGTTCCTTTATCTTTTGTGCAACGTAAAACCCTTCTGTGATTCCGGAAGAAAAATGCCCTACTTGAATTGGCAACGGAGGATAAGTGGCTTTTGAAATTTGGGTCTTATCTATACCCTCTATAAAATCGCTGATCTTAACTTCATTATTTTTTATTACATCGTCTGCTGATGAAATAACCAAACTTTGACTTCTGTAGTTTTCATTTAATACAACAACCCTTGCCTCAGGAAATTGATTTTTAAAATATAATAGGTTTTCTATTGATGCCCCTTGAAACCTATAAATTGATTGAGAGTCATCCCCTACTGCAAAAACATTTGCGTCCTGCCCCCAAAAGTTTGCAAGCATTGAAACTACCCTATTCTGCGATGAGTTTGTATCTTGATACTCATCCACCAGTATGTACAGATATTTTTCTTGATAATCTCTAAGAAGCATTTCATCTTTTTCAAGCTTTTCCGTTACGAGAGATATCATGTCCTCAAAGTCGTACCTCCCTTTAGATAAAATTTTGTTTTGGTAGTTTTTGTATACGTCAGCTACTTCGGTTAACTTAAGTAATTCTTTCTCTTCAAGTTCGGAGGCTTTAATGTAATCCAAAAATTCCTCGTGAGAAATGCCTTCTCTTTTTAAGTCCTGAATTGTTTTGATTAATGCTCTGACATAGTAGTACCTGCTTCCAAAAGGCTTAATAACTTTGTATTGGCCTTGATCAATTATTTCTCTAAAAACTTGGATTCTTTCAAGATCTGATAAAGGCTCCAAATCCTCAGCAACAACAAAGCTATCTGGATTACTTTTTAACACATCTGAACAGAAAGAATGGAATGTATAAATCCCCGCATAGTAAGCTTCTGGACCAATGATAGAAAGGAGCCTCTCCCTCATTGCCTTAACGCCTGATTCAGTGAAAGTAAGTGCAAGAATTGCAGAAGAAGGTGTATCTGTCTGCCTTAAAATATTTGCTATTCTCATGGTCAAAACTTGAGTCTTACCTGTACCAGGCCCTGCAATTACAAGAACTGGACCCTCAATGGCGTCCACAGCTTCTTTTTGGCTCTGATTAAGATTTTTATATAAGGAATCAAAATTTGAGGGAAATCTTTTCATCAAGCTAGAGTATACAACAGGATGTTATTATTCAAATATGCCAAAGTTTCTGGTAACCGTAACTGCCATCACTCTCTTTAGTTTTAGTGGTCTACTCTACCTAATTTTTTTTACATCCCCATCAAGCAAGACCGGTCTTGTAGCCTTTTTTGTGCTACTTCTACTTTTTTTATCCCATTTAATTTCAATCCCCGTGTACTATCGCTTATATAAAAAGGCTCCCAGAATGTCTGAGCTCAAGCCACTGTATAGACAAGCATTTAAAGTAGCGTTTTTTCTATCGAGCTTTATTGTAGTTATAGGGATTCTACGAGTATTTCATGCATTTAATGCGCTGAACCTACTCCTTCTATGTATTCTTTACTTTTCAATCTACAAGTTTGCAGGCAAAAGAGACCCAGGGATTTAAACTCTATTTTCCAAAAGTTCTCACTCTTCTGGTGTATTCAGCAATTGCTTTATCAAACTCTGCGTCTCCAAAGTCAGGACAAAGTGTATCAGTAAAATAAAGCTCGCTGTATGCAGATTGCCAAATATATAAACCAGAAGTTCTATACCTACCACTTGTTCTTATAACAAGATCTATGTCTTCTTTAAAGTCCAGATACTTTTGTAGTATTGGCTCTGTCACCTCGTTTTCAGATAATTTATCTTTAATTATGTTCTTAACTGCCCTTACAACGTCATCTCTTCCTCCATAACCAAAAGCCATCACTACATCAATCAGATGGCTTTTTGGATTACTTTCTGCAACGTAATCTGCAACCATTTTGGCAATGTCTTTTGGAAAAATACCTAAGTTTCCAACCACCTTAACTTTACCTCCCATTTCAGTTATTTCCCCAAACAGCCCCCTATTATTTAGATGCTGTCTTGCAAGTGAAAAAATATCGCTTAAAAACTCCTCATCTCTTTTTATGTTTTCGGTAGAAAAAACCCAAAAGGTAATAGATTTAATTCCGTATTTAACTGCCCTTTTGATCAAGGGCTTAATTGCATCAACAGCCTTTTTGTGCCCTTCGATATCTCTTAGGCCTCTTTGCCTTGCCCATCGTCTATTCCCATCCATGACAATAGCAATATTTTTTGGAAAAACCTCTGGAGCTTCAGCGTAAAGTTTATCAAGCTCTACATTTGTTGAGTTTTGTTCTGCATTCATGGCACAGATTATACCACCCTGTGATATGATTTTTTCATGATTATTGATTCGCATTGCCACCTTCAGGATGAAAAATATATAGACGATATTGACCAGGTTATTAAAAATGCTACAGATTCAGGGGTAAAAAAATTAATTTGCATTGGCACATCACTTGATGACAGCAAAGAAGCCATAAAAATAGCTGAAAAATTCCCTGAAGTTTATGCAGTAATAGGAATTTATCCTCATGAGTCTGTCCCAAACTCTGATTTTAGACTGGAACTTGAAGAACTATCAGCAAACAAAAAAGTAGTAGCAATTGGCGAATGCGGACTTGATTACACAAACATGGATAAGCCAGAAACAAACTCAAAAGAAGTTCAAAAAGAGCTTTTTAGAAAACAGCTCGGCCTTGCAGTTCAGCTAGGACTACCAGTTGTAATCCACAATAGAGAGGCTGATGAAGACACCATTTTTGAGCTTTCAAGGTACAAAGAAACTCAAAAACTAAGAGGCGTTTTCCACTGCTTTACACAGAATCTTGAATTAGCAAAAAAAGTGATTGACCTTGGTTTTTACATATCTTTTACAGCTATTATTACGTACCCTTCGGCAAAACACCTTGTTGAAGTAGCAAAGAACATACCAAGAGAAAAAGTGTTAATTGAGACCGACGCTCCCTACCTTCCGCCTCAGACTGAGAGAGGAAAGCGCAACGAACCCAAAAATGTTAGAATTGTTGCTGAGAAACTAGCTGAAATTTGGGGCATAAGCGTAGAAGAAGTAGCCAAAATAACAACCAAAAATGCCTCAACACTTTTTAGCTTAAACTAAAAATATGTCAGATTCTCCTAAAAAACCATTTTTGGACAGGATTTTTGAGTTCTTACCGGGCTTTGGTACATGGTTAATGCTCCTTTCGCCAATTTGGCTAGGACTTATTGCTCCTCAAATTGTAGCCATCATGCTTGCGTTCTTCTCTATATATTGGGTCTTTATGGCTTTCATGACTTCAACGGGAGCACTTATTGGCTACTACAGATTCAAAAAAGAGACCTCAACTGACTGGAACCAAAAATGCAAAGATTTAGACTTTGAAAAACTCCCAGAGCCATCTACAAGACCTGAAGGCTTAACTGCTACAAAACACTTGATCTTAGTCCCAACCGTAAACGAACCTCTTGGCGTTTTAGATCAAACTTTTAAAGCTTTGTCGGAGCAAAGTTTTGAACTCAAACAGAACATGTTTGTTGCCGTGTCTTGTGAAGAAAGAGGCGCTGCATCCGTTGGAGAGTCCATAAGCATTTTAAGGGAGAGGTATAAAGAGCAGATTCCAAACATTTTATTTTATGTCCATCCAGCAGGAATTCCTGGTGAACTCATTGGAGGCGGTGCAGGAAATAGAACTTGGGGTGCAACACACGCGATTGAAGAACTGAAATCCAAAGGAGAGAACTTAAGAAACTTTATATTCACAACTTTTGATGCTGACACAATCATCCATAAAGAGTTCATTTCAAGACTTACTTACGCCTATTTAACATGTCCAAAAAGAGATAATAGGTTCTACTCAACAGCACTGTTCTTATTTGATAACAATATTTGGGATGTCCACCCAATGATGAGAATTGAAGCCAACAGTATAACGCTTGGCGCACTTGGTTCTTGGACAATAAACCAGGACACGCAGGAAACTTTCTCGTGCTATTCAGCATCTTTAGATACTTTAATTGCAGCAAATTTTTGGGATGTGACATTAATTGATGACACTGTTTTCTACTGGAGAGCTTTTTTTGCACGAAAAGGAGACTTCAAAGCAGTTGTTTTCTACACACCTAACTCCTCAGATGCAGTGCACGGTCAAACATTCCTTAAAGCACATGTAAGCCTTTACAAGCAACTTGTGAGGTGGGGCTGGGGAAGCGTTACAACCCAGCTTGCATTAAGTGGATTTGTAAGAGAAAAAGGCATCCCACTTGGAACAAAATTAATGTGGATGTACGCAAAAATTGAGAGGCACTTGATAATGAGGACTATAGTTTTTCTTATGACTTTTGGTTTTGGAATCATGACTCTTGTAAACGAAAGCGTTAGACAAACAACAATAGCCTACAGACTTCCGAATACAATGAGCTTGATTCTTACAATTGGACTTCTTTTCATGATCCCCTTTTCAATATTAAGGAAAAAACTTGCAGCACCATTTCCAAGAACAATGCCATGGTGGAGAAAAATTATAATTCTCTGTGAAGGTCCTCTTATTTTTATAAACCTCTTAACTTTTTCGTTCATACCTTTCCTTGAAGCTGAGACCAAAATGATGTTTGGAAAGAGATATAAGAGCCTGCACTTTACTCCAAAATACAGATGAGCAAAAAACAAGGTTTCTTTAAAACAATCTATACAGAAGTTACAGCAGATAAAAATGCCGCGGCGGTGCTTGCGTTAAATTTATTTTTTTCAGTTCTTCTTTTTGCGTACACCTTTTATAGATTTCCAGCACTTAACCCACAAGTACCTCTTTGGTATACAAATTCTTGGGGAGATTATCAGCTCGCTCCTTCGTCCAGCATATTTTTAATTCCAATAATTTCAATCTCAACGGTACTTGCATCTTTCTTTATTGTTAATTCATTAACAAAAGAAAAAAATAAGGAAGGAGTCTTCACTACCTTGACCCTGCTCACAGTGTCTACAACGTTTTTAACAATAGCTCTTGCAAGAATTGTGCATAAAGCAAGTTCTCCATATCAGCAACTTGTACCGTCATCTGCTGTAGAGTTAATACCGCTATTTATTTTCAGCATTTTATTTTGTGCAGCTCTAGTTCCACCAACCATAAAACTTGCAAAAAAGTTTGGCCTTGTAACAGACCCAGCAGTGCACTCACATCCAGGAATGATTCTTAAAGGACCTTCAGCTAGAGCAGGAGGCTTACCGTTCTTTATAACTTTTTTGGTTTTAGGACTTATTTTTGTACCTCCAGCAAGGCCAGTATTTGGGCTTTTAATTGGAGGGTTCTTAACTACCTTTCTTAGCATTGCTGACGATAAAAAAAATTTGAACCCTTACTTTAGACTAGTCATGCTCCCGTTAATTATTTTGGTTACTTTAATGCTTTCAAACGCAAGGATACTTTTTTTTGCGAACCCGTTTGATGGAATTATGAGGCTAGATTTATGGCAATACACATTCAAGATTTTTGAAACTACATTCACTTTTATCCCGTTAGCCGATCTTTTTACTGTTATTTGGATTATGTGGGTGATGAACATGCTTTCCTGGTCTAATGCTGTAGATGGTCAGTACAGTGGGATGACGGCTATTTCGTGCTTAATTATTGCCGCTCTTTCGTTAAGACTATTAAAAATTGATCCAGCTCAAATTGAGATAGCAAAACTTGCTGTGGTTGCAGGAGGTGCGGCAATTGGAATTCTTCCATTTAACTGGCATCCATCTAAAATAATGTGGGGATTTGGCGCTACAACAATGGGACTTGTGATTGCAATGCTCTCAATAATGGCAGGGACTAAGGTTGCAGCTGCAACTCTGGTACTAATTGTTCCAACTCTTGATGCAATAATTACTATTGTAAGAAGGCTTATTCAAAAAAAATCTCCTGTTTGGGGAGACAGAGGGCACTTTCATCACAGATTAATTGATATGGGATTTTCACAGCAGAGCGTTGCAATCTTTTACTGGATCCTGACAATCATATTTGGCGCGGTAGCGTTAATTTCTTCTGGAAGAGAAAAGATTCTTGCTTTATTAACCATTAGTGGAATTGTTGCCTTTATCCTTGTAGCAGTGAACCTGAAAGGAGAGCTAGGCAAACTAAAACAACAAAAAGCTGAGAAATAACTCCCCAAGGAAGATCAGCTCTAAACTGCATAGCGTGTTGAATTCTATACATAAACATCACAAAAGGATTTTTTGAATCAAAATATGACCTTGGAACTTCAATAGCGTCTGGCAAGTTTGAAGCAAGGCCACAAAGAAAAATATTAAGTGCAAGGTATGAGTTGTGCTGAACCCAAAGAGCATGAAGTGTAAAAAACATCCCTACAGCAACCCCAACTGCAAGATCAAGCATCACTCCAATAAGCCTCCACCCTTTTCGTCTATCCTCTACTTTTGTTCCGGTAAAAAAATCCCAGTGCGGAACTTTATCGCCAAGAAGGTGCATTAAAAACGAAAGTGGAACCGAAATAAAAATATTTGGAACCGAAGTTGCGATTGCCGTACCTACAAAAGTGTGTGGGGTTAATAACATAGTGTTTATAAATATAGCTCAAAGATTTGCGTGATGCAAAATACTAACTAAGTAACAAGGAATACCTAATCCTATAGCTAAAGCGCTGATCTTACTTGTATAATCAAAAAAACACTAGAAAGGCTACCAAGATGACTAGCGAAAACAGCATCAAATCCAGCTTGTGCTTCTTTCTTGGAATTTCTTTCATGGAACTAGCTCAGCTTGCAAGATTTTTGGCAGGCTATGTTGACATTACGCTTGTTGGATTATTTGCAATTACGGCTACTATCGGAGGAATGGCACTTCTTGGGATCGGTTTGTATTTAGACATCTCAGAGGAGCACAAAAAGCAGAGGAGCTCATTAATGGATTCGGTATTCAGCTTTTTTGGAGCGGTTGCTTTTTTTACCATGGGCATGTACATCCTGCTTCTACTGAGTGGCATTGACATGTACCCACTTTTGATAGCCGCATTGGCTATCTTTTGGGTTATTTGCGTTGTTGAGCTCGTCACAAAGATTATTGGTAGAGCAGAAGCGGAAAAGCGGGAACGCAACCAAACAAAAACCAGAGTTGTAAGAAGCCAGGAAGATGAATATGCAAGATTGGCTAGGTACATAAGAGCTAAAAAAAGGATGAGGAATCAGGATTAATCAGCGGAAGCCCCAAATCCCCTTTGGGGCTTCCTATTTCTCCAATCTTGGTGCAAGCTACTCTAAATTTCTGAAAACCTACTTTTGTGTTAATGTTATTGCATGAAGCTTAGCCAGCTTAAAACCCTCAAAATCTATCATGTGCTGAGGGCACTTAGACCAAGACAATGGCTAAAAAACCTCAGTGTCTACGCAGCCCCACTTTTTTGGGGAAATCTGTTTGAAATTGATGTTTTCAAAATGACAACAAAGGCAGCGTTGATTTTTACAATGCTCTCTGCAGGCACCTACCTTATCAATGATGTGCTTGATGCTCCAAAAGATAGACTTCACCCAGTAAAAAAGAATAGACCTGTTGCAGGAGGCTTTATCTCCGACAAATTTGCCATGATACTTGCTTTTTGTCTTGTTACTGGAGCAATAATTCTTGCAAGAGCAAAAGTAGGAAGGTTTTTTGCACTAACTATAATTGTATATTTTGCTATTCAGATTCTATATTCTCTTGTTATTAGAAATGTGATCATTCTTGACGCTCTTGTTGTGGCAAGCGGATTTGTTATTAGAGTTTTTGCTGGCGCCTTTGCTACTTCGATTCCAATTTCTTCTTGGCTAATACTTTCAGTTATTGGACTCTCATTACTTTTGGCGTTTGGAAAGAGAAGGTCAGAACGAACCCTACTTAGCGCAAAACATGTTGCTTTGGAGACCAGAGACACACTAAAACATTATCCGGACAACCTACTTGATAGTATGATCTCGCTTTCTGCAACGTTCGCAGTGGTTTCCTATTCGCTTTTTGCATTTCAAACACAAACAACTACAACTGACGATTTGGCAGGAATTCTGCCGTCAACCTTAAATACTCCAAAGTGGATGATGTTAACAATCCCTGTGGTCATATACGGCGTTGCAAGGTATCTCTATGTTGTTTACGAAAAGAAAGAGGGCGAATCCCCCGAGCGTGTTCTTTTATCTGATGTTCCTCTTTTAAACACTCTTATTGTTTGGGTTTCCACAATTATAATTATTGTCTACGGCCTTCAATCCACAAATTAACAACAAAATAATTGATTTTCATATTTGCAGTTGATACTATCCGCATAGAAAACCCTATAGGAGGGACTTATGGTTGCAGGAGTTAAATCTGGAATTTCAGGGCATGGAATCAACCTTCCGTTCGGCATACATAAAGGAGATATGACTGTAGCGTTCAAGTTTTTGGAAGGGCTGTTCTTGGCCGAAGGTGTGATGACAGTGTTTAGTGCAAGTCCAGCAGAGTATGCTAACCATCCGAGCGCAAATAAGTGGACTAACAGAAACGCTGTTATCAACGGGTTCAAACTACTTGCTGAGGCTGGTTTCTTCACCCTCGAAGGAGACACACTAGTGCCAACGGAAAGGTTGCTTAATCACTTCTTCTGAGACCGCCTCAAATGGCGCCGCCATGACTTTACGCTATGTGTGTGAGGTTGTGGTGGCGCTGATTTTTTTAATTTTCTGAAAGAATGAGGACTAAAAACTTTGTAGCTCTTTTTTCTGCTTTTCTATCAACTTCCAAAACAACATCTGTGACTTCATTCGGGTTTAATACTGCTGTCTCTTTACCGTTAACCGTAAAGTAGGACACTGCATCAAAGGATTTGCTGGCTTCTTTTGTGTTTTGTTCGTTCTCCAAGACCTCTTTGATAACAAGTCTGTATTCTTTAGACTTATTTTCAGCATTTTTAATTTTGGTTAAAGGATCAAAACTTCTGTTTCTTTCTTTTTGGCTAAAAGTTGCTTCTACAACTTCTGAATATACTACATTTGAAAAAACCTTGGTTTGTGATGTTGCGGAAAGCACAGACTCAGAATCCCGGCTTAAAACAGGTGCGTTGTATTTTGCAAACGAAAAAAATGGCAGCGCAAAAAGCCCTGAAAGCATGAGAAGTGCGCTAAAATTAAACCAATATTTTCCAATCTTCTTATGCATACTTTCTTGTAACCTCTCTTTCCACATCTGAAACCAGAATAAGCACTAAAAAGATGGAACCCGACATGCTGATAGCAAAAGATAACGGGTACACAATCTGGTAGTACACTTGTATTCCTAAAATGAGCGAAAGGAGCAGTGAGAACATTAGCCAAATGCTTCCTTCTGAGTACACATCCATTGAAGTCTTGATAAATCTATTTAACCCCATACCAGCAACCTTTGTGGCATTTGCTGGAGTAATATGTGTTTCATGAAAGAACCTAGACTTAACAAGGAACAAAAGAGCACCTAAAAATATAACAACAGCCATGGAAATGGTAGAATACGAATTAACCTTTACAAAATCTGCCTGATTTGAAAAATAAACGGAAAAGTAATTAGTTCCATCTGCCAAAGGAATTTCCAGGTACTTAATTAGGAGTATGGTGGAAACAACTTTTGTTGCCAAAAGGGTCACAGCAGGAAGTATTGCTTCATCAATAAGTTTTGTTAGTATCCTTGAAAACATAGGCAGGCTTTATTACTATTAGAACAATAATACTATGCCAAGCAAAAAAGAGTCAATGAAAGTAAAAAGTCAGGATACAGCAATCTTTTTTATTATAGCCACCGCTGTGTTTTTCACGCCTCTTATTTACTTCAAAAACGTTAACGAACTTTTTGAATTCCCAAAGATGATGTTTAGCTACTTTGCTTTTTCAACAGCTGGGATGGTTTTTGTGGTTAAAAGACTTCTTCATCCTAAGGATACCAATTTAAAGATTGAGGAGGAACTCAAGCCAATAACAGCAAAAAAGTCTCTGCTTGAGAAAGCTGTTTATTTACTTCTTTTAGCAAACTTTATATCTGCTGTGTTTTCCATACTCCCCTATACCTCGGTTTTTGGATACTACACAAGATTTAATGGAGGATTAGCTTCAATAGTACTTTGGACACTTCTTTTTACAGTGTTAATTAAAATTAAGTATGAAAACTTGTTTCTAAAACTTGGAAACGTTCTTATATTTTCTACAATTCCTGTTTCGGTTTACGCGGTACTTCAAAGGTTAGGAATAGAAAAAAATGTTTGGATAGAGGACTCTCAAACTAGAGTGTTCTCCTCGCTTGGACAACCAAACTGGCTAGCGGCATTTTTGGTAATGCTAATTCCTCTAGTCTTGTTTAGGGCGATGGAAGAGAGTAACCAGAAAAAGAAAGTTCTACTGTCAGCTTTAGCAATTCTAAACTTTTCAGCTTTGTGGTTCACCTATTCGTTTTCCGGGTTTCTAGGAATTCTAGGGGCCGTACTCCTATTTTTTATTTTTATTAATAAAGAGAGCATTTTGAAAAATAAAATTCAGTTAATTTCCATAACGGGAATTACATTTCTCGTAATGGTAACTAACCCTGGGGTCTTTGGGCCTAAGTTAAAAGATTCAATAAATGATGTACAAAACAAACTCTTTCCAAAGAAAACCTATGAAACTTATGTTGCCGTCACGGAAAACGCAGGAGAAGCACAAAAACTTACTCCAGCCAAAGAACCACAATCCAACAATACGGGTAACTCTGAGGTCAGTGAGTCAAAAGATGAAGATTCAGAAGCAAATCCAAGCACAAATCCTAAAATAGAAAAGCCAAAGTTTGGAGACACAACGGGAATAAGACTTACAGTGTGGAGAGGGTCGCTTAATCTTGCAACAAGCTCCATTAAAAATTTACTTATTGGATCTGGGCCTGAAACATTTCCGTACGCATTTTTAAAGTTTAGGCCTAAAGAAATGAATTTAACAACCGAATGGGACTTTGTTTTTAATAAGCCTCACAATTACTATATTGAGATCCTATGTAATCTGGGACTAGTAGGGTTGTTTACCTACTTGTTTCTCATTAAGGGAATCTTTGTTAATTTCAAAAATCAAAGATCTTTACCACTCAAGGCGGGAATTCTAGGCCTTTTTATAACAGATGCATTTGGATGGCACACAGTAATGACCTCAATGCTCTTGTATATTTTCTTAGCATTAATTCAAAAGGAGGATTATGAAAACTAAAAGGTTTTTTGCAGGAATTGTAATCCTTGGTTATATACTTTTTAACTACCTAATATTTAATTTTTTTATTGCAGATTTATCCAGCACTCAAGGAAAAAAGATTCTCATGACGGGAGACTTTGTAAATGCAGGAGAATATATAAACTCTGCAGTTTCTTTAAACCAGATGGAGCCCACTTACAGAAGAAACAAAGCCCTAATGTATCTGTCTTTGGCCCTATCAGGAATTTTGTCCGAAGAAGAAATGAGCGCAGTAAAAGAAAGAGCGTACGAGGAGCTCAAAGCTTCGTACACTCTACAACCAATAAATCTTGTGAACATTAAGAGCTTGATCCCAATGTATTATTTTTTAAGCTTGAATGATATCACCGATCCTTCCAAAGGATTTGATGAAAACTACAAGGCTCAAGCAGGAATTTTTTTGAGGCAAGTAAAAAACCTCGCTCCAACTGATGCAGATCTAGCACTCACAATTGGAAAGCACTTTAAATTACTGGGGATGAATGAAGAAGCAAAGGAAAGCCTTGAAAAAGCTCTAATGCTTAGACCCTCTCTTGATGAAGCAAAAGCTGAGCTCAACTCAATAAAATGACAAAGCCAAAAACAGGCAAATTTATTGTAATAGAAGGTGTGGATGGTGTTGGAAAAAGCACACAATTTGAACTCCTAAAAAAGTACATTGAAGAAGAGGGTAAAGAAGTTGAGACAATTAAATTCCCACAATACCAACAAACATTTGGAGGAAAACTTGTTAAAAGATATCTGAATGGAGAATTTGGAGATCAAAACTCAGTAAGCACTTATTTGATTGCGCCACTTTACGCCATTGATAGGTTTGAAGCAAAAAAGCAATTATACGACTGGATTAACTCCGGAAAAACTGTTATTTCTGACAGATATATGATGTCAAATCTTGCATTCAGATCGGCAAGTGTAGAGGACAGAGACGTAAACGAATACCTGGAGTGGAACTGTAAGCTTGAGTATGAAATTTTTGGCATACCAAAAGAGGATGTTGTTGTTTTCTTGTTTGCTCCGCTTGAATTTATCTGGAGTAAGATGGAAGAAAAAAGATCAGGAAGGGAGTATGCAGATCAAAAAAGGGATGTCCACGAAAGAGACTTTGCATACTTAAAAAAGGTTGAGAGTAGGTATCTCTATTTAACAAAAAAATATAAACACATTATTAAAATTAATTGTGTGAAAAAGAACAAATTAAGAACTATAGAAGATATCCATCAAGAAATTCTTAAAAAGGTTAAGTCAAGAATCACTCTTTAACAACTTGAGTGTAGGCAGAAGAAATCCAGCCTTCTCCTGCAGTAAGAGTATTTATTCTGTACCAACCAGCTTTCTCCTCAAGCACTGTTGCAGTATCCCCTACGTTAAGTTTTGATATTTCTGCCCCGCTAAGCCCTGGAGTTTTTCTAACTCTAAGCCATCCTGTTGGAGTTGCAGAAACTTTTACTTTCTGACCTACAACACTTGTAACAGTAGGTGTGGTAGTTGTAGTCACTTTAGTTTCCGTTGTTTTTGTGGAACCTGTAGAGGCTGTTCCTATGCCAGTTGTATCCAAGCCCACAAAGTTTGCAAAAGCCAATTTGGCAAAGTCGGTAGTTCCGTTATCAGATTTTTTACCAAGGTATGCAATTGAATCACCAGCTTTTAATTCGATTTTTACATCTTTTGGTTGCTGTTTTCCGCTAGAATCAAAAACGTTTCCTGAGTAGTCCACGTAGTATGAGAATCTCGTTGAGCTGCCTCTTGATTCGGTCATGTAAATGACTCCTTTGACCCATGAAGGAACATCAAGCGTCAAATCATTTATGTCCGAAGAAAGGTCGTAAACGGTTTTGGAGCCCGACAATGCTGTTAGTTTTTCGGGAACAGGAAGTAAAAACAGCTGTACTGAAACATTGAGCTTTAAGCCTTTTTGAATCTTGATTCTGGCTGTTTGAGCTTCATAGCCATCTTTTTGGATTTTTAGGTCATATTCGCCATCAGTCAAAATTGTGGAAGTGTATGGAGTTTTTCCAGATTCTACGTCATCAATATAAACAGTTGCGTCCGAAGGGGTTGAAATCACATTTAACTTTGAGCTGAGATCCTTGGAATCAAGCCAAAAAGCTTGTCCAGACGAAAAAGCTTTTGAGACTCCCAAGTCTCTGTTAATTACAACCTGAGAACTTTTTGTGAATTCTGCAGAAGTTTCATACACAAGATCATCCTTTTGGATTTTTACCGTGTGGGTGCCAGTTTTTATGCTTTTAGATTCAAAAGGAGTCTGACCAAGCTTTACTCCGTCAACATAAACATCAGCAGGGCCATTTTTTACATCAACTGCAAGGCCAGCGTAAGACATAAAGCTAGACCTGTTCTGGTAAAGCTTAAAAGCTAGAAAACCTGCAAGACCAACGCTTAGAAGCGCTACTACTACAAGGACGGCTTTCTTAACTGGATTTGAACCTTTTTGGCTTTGTGAACCGCTAAACAAGGTGTTATCCCCTATGGGTCCTTGAAGCGAGGTAATTGAGGAATTACTTTCGGGCAACATAGGTAGTATAATAAGCCATCATGGCCTGATAGCCAAGTGGTAAGGCGGGAGTCTGCAAAACTCCTATGCGCCGGTTCGATTCCGGCTCAGGCCTCCAAAATTCAGATACTTGACACTCTAAGTGGTAGTCTGCTATATATTTAAGGCTACAGGTATTTCCTTTAGCTACGGTATTTTTCCGTATTTACTAAAGTATCAATTTTAAAATAAAGGAGGTATTTTCATGAAAGTTAAACCACTTTCAGACTATATTCTTATTGAGCCTAAAACGGCAAAAGATGCAACAACAGCATCAGGTATTGTTTTACCAGAAACTTCCAAAGAAAAGCCTCAAGAAGGCAAAGTAATAGCTACAGGCCCAGGTAAAAAAGACGAATCGGGCAAAAATATCAAACTAGATGTAAAAGTTGGAGATCAGGTCTACTACAAAAAATGGGGCGGAAATGACCTCAAAGTGGACAACAAAGAGTATTTACTGGTTAAAGAGGAAGACATCCTCGCAGTTATAGAGTAAGGAAAGGAGTAAATTATGGCAGCAAAACAAATATTATACGGAGATGAAGCAAGAAGAAAACTTAAAGTAGGAGTTGATAAGCTTGCAAAAGCAGTTGTTACAACTCTTGGACCTAAAGGAAGAAATGTTGCACTTGATAGAAAATGGGGAGCCCCAAGTGTTATTCACGACGGAGTAACTGTTGCAAAAGACATAGAACTTGAAGATCCATTTGAAAATATGGGTGCACAGCTTGTGAAAGAAGCATCTTCCAAAACAAATGATGTTGCAGGGGACGGTACAACCACCTCTACCCTACTTGCACAAGCAATTATTGACGAAGGACTTAAAAATGTTTCGTCTGGTGCAAACCCAATGACAATCAGAAACGGCCTTGAGAAGGCTGCTGAAGCAGTTGTTGCAGAAGTTAAATCCATGAGCAAAAAGATCACAACAACAGAAGAAAAAGCTCAGGTTGCAACAATTTCAGCTGCAAGCGCAGAGATTGGAAACTTAATTGCAGATGCAATGGAAAAAGTTGGAAATAACGGCGTGATTACAGTTGAAGAATCAAAGGGTCTTAAGATGGAAGTTTCGTACAAAGAAGGTATGCAACTTGATAAAGGTTACGCATCTCCGTACTTTGTGACAAATCCAGAAAAAATGGAGGCGGTGATTGAAACGCCACACATTTTAATCACAGATACAAAAATTTCTTCGATTCAAGATTTGCTTCCTATGCTTGAAAACCTCATCAAGATCAGCAAAAACTTTGTAATTATTGCTGACGATGTTGATGGAGAAGCCTTGGCAACATTAGTTGTAAACAAGCTCAGAGGAACATTTAATGTCCTTGCAATAAAAGCACCAGGCTTTGGCGATAGAAGAAAAGAGATGCTTACTGATATTGCAGTCCTAACAGGTGGAACATTAATTTCCGAAGATCTTGGGCGAAAACTCGATTCGGTAAAAGTAGAAGACCTTGGAAAAGCCGACAGGGTTGTTGCTACAAAAGATGACGCCGTAATTGTTGGAGGAAAAGGCAAAAAAGCCGATATAACTTCAAGAGTTGCAATGCTTCAAAAGCAAATGGATTCAAGTGACTCAAGCTACGATAAAGAAAAGCTTCAAGAAAGACTTGCAAAGCTTACAGGCGGAGTTGCGGTAGTTAGTGTTGGAGCTGCTACAGAAACAGAGCTCAAAGAGAAGAAGTTAAGAGTTGAGGACGCAGTTAATGCAACAAAAGCAGCCGTTGAGGAAGGAATTGTTGCTGGAGGCGGAGTTGCACTTCTAAAAGCAAGAAGAGCAATCAAAAAACTCAAACTTGAAGGCGATGAACTAACAGGAGCAAACATCCTTTACACAGCACTGGATAAGCCACTAAGAATGATTGCTGAAAACGCAGGAGTTGATGCGGGCTGGGTAGTAAAAGAAATTGAAACACGAATGGAAAACGGAAAGGCAAACGATAACACTGGATTTAATGTTCTCACGCTTCAGTTTGAGGACATGATCAAGAGTGGAATTGCAGACCCTGCAAAAGTTACAAGAAGTGCACTTCAAAATGCGGTGTCAGTTGCAACTATGGTTCTTACAACTGAGACGCTTGTAACAGACGTTCCTGAAAAAGAAAAACCAGCCATGGGCGGAATGCCAGGGGGTATGGGAGGAATGGGCGGTATGGACATGGGCATGTAGCTTTCAGTCCGGGACACTAAAACCCTACAACTAAAGCAAAAATTAAGGCCGGGAATAAAACCCCGGCCTTTTTGTAGAAAGCTACTGTTATAATATTTATGTGGACGAAATAAGAAAGAGGCAAAGTCGCCTCTCCAAATACCTTCTTATAATAAACTTTGCTTTTTCTGTAGTTTTTATTTGTGTTGCAATTTACATTGCCATCTACTCAAAAGACCAGGAAGCAAGATATTTCTACGATACATCTTCGGCAATTCAAAGCGTTAAAGGTGCCTCGGACAGAAAACCTCTGACCAAGGAAGAGGCGGTAATCTTTAACGCAAGAAAGTCACTTGTTTCGGTTTCAAAAAAATATTGTGCAAGCGTTACGCTACTACCCTCATTAGCATCAAAACTAGGAATAGGTATAGATAAAAGTTATATTCCTTTCTGTTCTCAAACTCTAGGGCTTGGCTTTTTTGTTGATCAAAATGGATTAATTGCTACAAGCACGGACACGCTTATTAGCTTACCAAAAGAGCTTTTAATTAACGCAGAAAATAATGGCCTCTTTCTAAACCCAAAGGAATCATCTATAAGTATGGAACAAATTTTAGAGGGGATGGACTCAGGAACAGTAAACTTTAAAATAGACTCGTCAAATATTCTTGTTGAATATGGTGCTGAAGAAAAAGAAGCAAAAATCATAGACCTTCAAAGCAGTGTAGCTCTAATTAAAATTGACAATAAAAACCAAGACTTTATTGATAGTGGATTACCAACATTGCAAGAAATTTTGAGAACCGGAAAACAGATTTATTCGTTTTATATTTCAAACCCAAATAACAATAGCAACTTTGAGCTTAAAGAAAATGGCGACATGAACTGGAAGCCCAGAGAAATAGTGACCTCTGAACACACAATTTCAGCAGTTAAGCGAACAGAGCTTGAGTCAACAGCAAAAAATCTGACATCAGGCTCGCCCATCATAACTCAAAGTGGGGAACTTGTTGGTGTAGTTTCTCACGGAAAATTGCAAAAAGCTGACGATTTAAGAAACCTTATTATCAAAAATATTATTAAGTAGTAAGTGGGATTCCAAGCTTTTGGCATTCGAATTTATATCTCTCTAAAATTCTCATAGTGTTGTCATCTCGATTAAAATGGATGAGCTTATCAGTAGTCACTTCAACAGTTTTTTTGTTTTGCATGTACCACAGCTGCACTTTCATCAAAAGTATTTCCAGGTGGTCGAGTGCCCTATTAAAAAAGCCGTGGTTTGCTTTTTGGATTGGTGTTTGGACAGCTTCAAAGACCAAGTTTCCAAGGTAGTTTGTAACCCATGCGTTTTGTGAAAGAAACTGCAAATAAAAATGGCCTCTGTCAAAAAGAGGCTTCATCATGGCAATTTCATGCGCTGTATAAATATTCCTATTCCCTACCCACTCAAGAGAGGAGTCCTCAATAAAAATGTTAGGGCAAATTTTTCCTGCTTCGTGGCGGTCTGTTCTATAAATTCTTGCCAACTTCAAGGCCAGAACAACAACAAACCTTGTGAGCCAAAGCCTTTCTTTTTTGGCAACAATCAGTATGTCTATGTCATCCTCTTTAGGAGAGTTCCCTGCAGCAACGGCACCCGTCAAACAAATTAACTGAATAAATGGGAACAACCCAAGAAAATTTGCTACCTTCTGAGCGGATGCTGTTAGATCTAGTGATCGCTTTTCCCTTTCGAGTCTCAAAAGAACGTCTATCTTATCTGTGTAAAAAAAGTTATCCCTAAAAAGAATTTTTTTATTTTTTACGAGCGAAACAAAAGCGTCTTTAAAATCTTCAAAAGTTTTTGGCTTGTCCTGTTCAGGCAGCGCCTCAAAGTTTAAAAAGCAAAAAGCTTGGTAAAAAGTGATTGGATAGGAAAAAACATTTCTATAGGCAAATGTCTTTAAAATGGCTCTCTGAAGGGCAGAAAGACCTTGCAAAGGCTGCGGAGGTTTTGGCTTTTCCGGCATTGGTGGTATGTACGGCAATTTTTCTTTTGCCATGCGGTTTGAGGTCATATCAGCAAAAAAGATTATACAATGGTGGGTAGTCTTATTAAACCTGTAGTTTTGTGATTATGTGTAACGGTCGGCAATTTTTGAGGCGCCAAAAGAGTCTGGCTTTGTTTTAACCTCAAAACCACTACTTCTAATCATTGATGCAACCTCATTAATAATCTCTCTAGTCTCCCCAACTTTTCCCATATCAAGATGGATTTCAAAATCACATACTAAGATTTCTTCATCCTGAATTACCTCAAAAAAATCTTGAGCAAACTCAATTGAGATAACGGCTTCCTGATAAATCCTTTCTTTTAATGTGTAAAAAGTGGAGCAGAGGGAGCGCCTCCAAAAATAAATTCCTCCGGCCCCAACTCTGTGAAGAACTATTGCAGTAATAAAATCCACGTCTTTTCCATACTTTGCTTCTGAGTCCGTGCCAATAATTAGCTTATATTTATAATTTGGAGCGGCTTTAATGTATTCGGAAATGTTTGTAAGAACATGCTCAAGTTTGAGTGTTCCCAAAGTAGGGCTTTTAAATGTGCTTGTTAGGATTTTCAGTTTTTTACTTTCTTCCATCTTTAGGGCAACTGAGAACCAACAGATTTTGTTGATTTCAGTGGGTTTTAGTCTCCCGGGCAGATAATTGGGAATCTAGGACTTGGTTCACTAGACTATCTGCCTCTTTATTTTCTTTTCTTGGAACATGATTAAAGCTCACAAAATCAAAGTCTTTTTTCAGGAGCTGGATGTGATTATACAAATCTTTTAGGTGCACATCTTTTACGGAGTATTCGCCACTTAACTGCTTAACTACAAGCTCGCTATCAAGTCTACATGTCAGAGTTTTATAGCCATTTCTTAATGCTTCGGTAAGTCCTAAAATCAAGGCTTTATATTCGGCAAAATTATTTGTTGCTGCACCAAGATATTCGCCACCTGAATTCAAAATTTTTCCCTCAGTATCAGATAAAACAAATGCTACTGCTGATGGTCCAGGATTTCCCCTAGCTCCCCCATCGGTATTCAAAAAAATCATAGTAAGTATTTTCTTACAACAAAACCAAAAGTCATTCCCGAAAAGCACAAAATAAAACCAGAAATTGCTACCAAAAACGGGGGTACGGTTGTCTCTGTAATAATGGGCTCTTCCTCAACTAAAGTAATGGAAAGCCTTTTATCCCCTAGCTTGTTTATCTCTTGGCTTCTTGTAATTAGAGATTCCACCATTGATTTAAAGACAGATCCGGCATATTGCCTATTTTTTGACGAAACAGTAAGCGAAACAGCCTGAGGTCCAACCCTCTTTACCAGAACCGATTTTTCAAGCCTTCCAAGTTCTTTTGTAGTTTGCGGAATATCTACCCTCTCCAAAGCCAGTTTTCTTATGTCAATGCTCTTTAATAATCCGAAAACAGTATCGGTGTATTTTTCTGCTGTTTGAATTGAATAGTAGCCATCATAGCTAAAAAATGATGAGGAACCTGCTTCAGCGTCTCTTCTTACAAAAATAGTAGCGGATGCTTTGTACGAAGGTGGGAGCTGAGATGTAACAAAGTACAAAACAAGTGAAACCACCAAACTAGTGATGAACAGTGACTTTTGTCTACTTTTTATAATGGCTATAAGCTGTTTTAACTCCACAGGCTGATTATCGTCAAACAGCTTGTTCTTGTCAACAAAACCCCGTGTAAATATAATGTATAAAGCGAGAAAACTGCCCATGACCGAAAATACAACACCAATTAGAAAATCTGCCCTTGCACCTACTGTACTTGTAGCAGGAGGAGCTGGTTTTATAGGCTCTCATCTTGTTGAAGCTCTGCTTGTAAACGGAGCTCGTGTTGTTGTACTTGATAATTTCTCTACAGGCAAAAAAGCCCATCTTAGCTCGCTGATGGACAATCCCAAATTTTCTTTGATCGAATGGGACATTAATAACGGCATACCGCCTATTGTTGAAGCTGTTGACTATGTTTTTCACCTAGCAGGTCTTGAATCTTATATTTATGGAGATCAAAAAATTACCCTTGATTCGCTTTTAACAAATGCCATAGGTACAAAAAACCTTCTAGAACTTGCAAAAAGGTCTTATGCAAAGTTTTTGCTTGTCTCTTCTGTTGATGTTTACGAAGGGGCTATTTCGTCTGTTGACCTTGAGCACTACTTTGGCCGAACTCAGCAGGAAGAAAATAAGTTTTCTCAAATTGAGGCAAAAAGATTTGCGGAGGCACTTGTTTGGGAGTTTCACAAAAAGCATAAAATCAACGCAAGAATTGCCAGACTCTGCGAAGTATTTGGCCCAAGAATGGACTTTACTTCTGGAGGAGAGCTTGGAAGACTCACAAAGCTTCTCCTTGATCATCAGGACTTAACAGTATTTGGCGACGGCCTTGAGAAAAACTACTATCTTTTTGTTGCAGACGTAGTTTCTGGACTTGTAAAAACTGTGTTTAGTGATGACACAGATGGAAAAATATTTACATTCTCAAGCGACGAACCAATTACCACTTTAGAGCTTACCTATCTTGTAAAAGGCCTATCAAACACTTCAACACAAGTTCAGTTTAGAAACGCAGTTTCAGATAAAATTAGAGAGATAAGAGCCTCAACCAGTGACACAGCTAGAAATCTCAAATGGATACCAAAAACAGACCTAAAAAACGGCATCACAAAAACTTTAAAGTGGTATTCATACGAATTCAATGACAAAGCCTTTAAACCCTCAAAGTTTTTAGAAAAAATAGAAAAAAGTCCATTAATTGAAGATTCTATTACAAGTCTAAAAGACACCAAGGAGCAGGCCAAAACTTCAGGTCAGGCAGTCTCGCTAACTCCGCCAAAGCCTGCTCCAGTCAAAAAAGAGTCCAAGTCTTTTTCCGACTGGATCTCAATGTTACTTCCTCCAAAAACCACAAAGGACGGCTCAACATTCACTGGAGTAAAAGTCCAAACGGCCCCAACAATACCAACTCCAACTGCACCCTTGATTGTCCCTGCTCAGACTGTGGTACCCATGCCCGTTAAACCAGCAAAACAAAATGTTGCTACCCCTCAAGTAAAGACGCAGAAGGCTGAGCCAAAACCAAAATCTCAGACAGGAAAGCCTGGCTTTGGTAGGTATATTCCTTGGGCTGTAGGCTTTGCGGTTTTTACTGCAATAATTTTTATGGCTGTTGTTCCTGCAGTGCAAGTAGCCTACTTTGCGAATTCGGGGTTTAACAACCTAAACGCGTCAAAAACCCAAATGGAAAAACTAAACCTTCAAGTAGCAAAGGATAGCTCAGCAAAAGCAAAAACCGAATTTGCAAAAGCAAAAGAGGAATTTTCAAAACTTGGCTGGATGTTTGTACTTACAAGGCAAGAGGGAAGACTTAGAACTTACGCAAAAGCTTTAAGAATTGGGGAATACACCGCTACTGCAATCACGGAGGCATCGCAAGGAATAGAGCCTTATGGAAATCTCTGGAGTAACATAAAGCCAAATTCAAAGTCAGGGATAAATGAAGAAGATCTTTCAAAAGCGTCGCTCAACTTTAAGAGTGCAAAAGAAAATCTTGAGAGAGCTGTTGGAGAAGCCAAAGAACTTGATACAAGCTATCTTCTTCCTTCGCAAAAAAAGAAGCTTGAAGAGTTTTCAGGTATGTCAGGAAAGGTTATTGAAGCTTTAACTGTAGGAGAAAACACATCTGGAGTAATAGCAGATCTTATTGGAGTTAAGGACCCAAGAAAGTATTTGATCATATTCCAAAATCAAAATGAGATTAGGGCAACAGGTGGGTTTATAGGATCTTATGCCGTGCTCTCAATGGAAGAAGGAAAAATCAAAGAAATTACAATTGATGATATCTATAACATTGATGGGCTTCTTGATTTGGCAAACTTTAAAGAATCAGCGCCAGATCCAATTAAACTTTTTGGAAAACAAAATTTCCTAAGAATCAGAGATGGGAACTGGAATCCAAATTTTCCAGATTCGGCTAAAACAATTGCAAGACTGTACAACACTGCAAATGGGACTGAGTTTAACGGTGTGATTGGCATTGATATGACGTTAATTAAAGACATTCTGGATGTAACAGGGCCTATATATCTAACTGCGTACAATGAAGAGGTAAACTCAGGAAATGTATATGAAAAAACTCAGTATCATGCAGAAGCTTCTTATACACCAGGTTCACAGCAAAAGAGAGATTATTTAACTGTTCTTGGAAGCAAACTTTTGGAAACACTCTTTTCCCTTTCGAATGAAAAAGTTGCTCCTCTTGCCCAAAAACTGATGGAAAATCTTGAAGAAAAGCATATTTTACTTGCAATGGCGGACAGTAAAATTGCCAAAATGATTTCCGAAAGAGGCTGGGACGGTGCAATTGATCAAACCAAAGGAGACTTTATTATGGTTGTGGACAGTAATGTAGGGTCGAACAAAGCTAATTACTTTGTAAGGCCTGAATACAAATACGAGCTTAAAAATAACTATAGAGACGGATCGCTTGAAGGAACTTTAACTCTTAAGTATGTGCATACCGGAAAAGACAATGCATGGCCAGGAGGACCTTACAAGGATTACGTAAGAGTTATGATTAATAAAGATTCGTTTGTTCATTCGGTCACCACAAAAGACGGGCAAGGAAAAACAACAGATATCACAAAAACAAAAGCGTTCAAGGAGGGAAGCGAATTTGGAAAGAAGGTTCTTGAAACCGACTTTACGCTAAACCCAGCAGAAACGTTTGAGCTTATTTTCAACTACACACTACCCGCAAATATGGCGCTTGGAAAAGACGAAAAGATCTATAATCTTTACTGGCAAAAACAGCCGGGCACAGAGAATATTCCCATCACAATCATGTTTGACGAGCCTTTTGGAAAAAGTGTTACTAGAACTGAGCCAAAATTTGATAAAAATGGAAACACATATTTAATGAATGGAAACCTTAATAAAGATGTGAAGGTTTTCATGCAAATTAAGTAGTTAAGGCCGTAACAGAGGTAAAAGCGCAATTGACATAATGCTTGTTTATCAATAAAATACGCTAGCACGTGGACAAGAAACTGATTAAGGAACACTTATTAAAAACCTTCTGTTACAAGTGCGGATCCAGTCTGGATGGAGCAAGTATAGTTCCCATTTCAGAAATGCCCGTTGCTGTGACAGCTCATGTCACTTGTCCAAACTGTAAAGCTGAAAGCATGATAACAATCACGCTAGGAGGCTCCGGAATTCTTCCGGTGACAACAGATTTATTGCCCGAAGAAATTAAGGAGTTTATAGGTAAACAGTCAGTTAGTAGTGACGATCTTCTTGATCTTCACTTAGTATTAAAAAAAGGAAAATTATGGAACTTAATGCAACAAAAAGAACAGTACTTGGTAAAAAAAGCAAAACCCTCAGAAGCAAGGGACAAATCCCAGGCGTAATTTTTGGAAAAGGTGAAGATTCTGTTGCAATTACCCTCAGCTTACTTGAATTTGATAAAGTTTTTAGAAGAGCAGGAGAAACATCCCTTGTTGATGTAAAGCTTGATGGTAAAGAATTTGGAAAAGTTCTAATTTCAGATGTAGATTTTGATCCAGTAAAAGATTTTATTATTCACGCAAATTTGCATAAAGTTAACCTTAAAGAGAAGATTAAGGCACAGGTCCCAGTCAGATTTATAGGGGAATCCCCAATTGTTAAATCAGGAGAAGGTCTTTTGCTTACACTTATTGATGAGTTAGAGGTAGAGTGTTTCCCATCCGACATTCCCCATTCGATTGATGTTGATATAACAGGGCTTATAGAGCTTGATCAGTCAATTGCAGTTAAAGACCTTAAGATTGATAGAACAAAGGTTGATGTTATTGGAAGAGAAGAGGACGAGCTTGTAGTTAAGATTGACTACGCCGAAATGAAGGAAGAAGCGCCAGCTGAAGCACCTTCAGAGGCAGAGCTTGTTGCTAATGTTGCTGCTACAGAGCAGTTAACAGAAGAGCAGAAAGCTGCAAAAGCCGCCGCAAAGAAAGACGAAAAGAAGGACTAGTTTTCATTGAGGTCTACTTTGGGTTATAGGCAAATTATCCTATAGTTATCATAAAATCCGTTTGACTCTGTTTATACATGGGTCTAAAATCACTGCATCTAAAAGCCCATAAATTATTCAATAAAACAATTTATATCACCTGACTGTCAAACTACTAAATGTGGTTGATCGGATGGATAGGTGGAGGGGCTTTGAACTTTGAAAAGAAAATAAGGAACGTTTAGGTAAGAGAAAGAAAATTGGGAAGATAAGCTCAGGTGCAGAGCATAAGTTGCACCAAAATCTACTCCTGAAAGGAGAGCAAGATGGAAACCAAAGGACTGAGAAGTTTGTTGGTAGCTGCTCTCCTAGCAATAACAGGAGCAGCACAAGGTATAACCAATGCTTCATTGGCTGATGCAAGCTGCGACTTTGATACTCCTATACCAGGAGCCAAAGTTGGGGCGCTAGCCTTTGGAGCAGAGACTCCCTTTGAGGTATCAAATAGCCATTCAGGCATTGATCTTCTTGGAGGTGCAGGAACGCCAGTACACGCTTCCGAAAGCGGACGCGTTGTGCTCATGGGAGACTGGCCCGATCAAGTTGGAGGGAAATGGGAAAACTCGATCTGGATTGCGCATACTTGCGGAGCAGAAGTGCTCTACACACAGTATGTGCACCTAGATGAGGAATCCATCACCTTAAATCCAATTGTTAAGGTTGGAGATTGGGTTGAAAAAGGGCAGCTCGTTGGAGTTGTTGGTAGAATCGGTGAGTCTGGCTTTGGGAATGCGGATCATGTGCACTTTGGTGTCACAGCTATTGATCCCAGAACCATCCACACTGTGGAGGACCTGAAGCAAGTTAAGTGGTTAAACCCATCGGAGTACCTAGGGTACGCGGATGGTACCACCGGGGAAGAAGGGGCTACTTCAAGCCAGATCCAAAACAGCGTGCAAGCCGCACTTGAGATTGCAGAAATCAACAAAGTGCAGATTCCAATGCTGTGGTGGGAGGAATGGTACACCAAGCTTCTAACAAGCATGGTTTTCCAGGTCTTCAGCCAACTCCTACTTCTCATCACATCATTAACACTGCTTCTATATTACGGATTTACGTTTGTATTCAGGCCAAGACAAACCCCCAGACGTGAAGTCACAATGGTGGGAGTGGTGGCAGACCTAAGAAGAGCCATTAGGATTTTGACAGCACCAATTCGAATCACGGAAATGACCTTCAGCAGAGTTCTTACAATTCTGTCGCCGATCCTCTCCGTATTTGCAATTCTGGTGATCGCAAAAATCCCACTCTTTCCCCTCCCTTCTGTGACCAAGGGTTATGTACAGTCTCAAACAAGCAAGGCACCTGGAGTTTTTGTACTTGCAGCATCCGAGATTGGATATGACCCAGAACTCCTGTGGGCTTTCTATAAAGCTGCGGTACCTAGAGATGAAAATGGGAGTCCTGTTGAGTCTGGAGAAAATGGATTTGTATTTCCGCCAAGCGTTGCTGCCTCAATTCCCTTTGGGGAAACGAACCAGAACGAATGGGGAAACATTGATCCGACTACTCCTGGCCCTTGGGGTTACCACATAGCCTGGTATGCCGTAGAGGAAAGATGGCCAGTAAGTTGGTACCAAAGTGTTGTGCTAGGCATGAAGATTTCAAATGAGGCAAAACTCCAACGAGAGGGCCTTGTAGCAATTGCAAACTGGCTCAACACCAGAACTGACTTACCACAAAGAATTGGTAGGTTTATCAGCCCACTTGAAATCATGGGATCCTCTGCTGGGGCTGTAGGCAGGACACAAATCCTACCTTCGTATTTTGCTCCTGGACAGCTATGTGCAAACAGCCCAATGGACCCATGGAACAACCCATCTTCTGTGGCAGATTGCACTACTAGGCACCTCATTACAAGGGGGTGCTGGGGAAGCTGGATTGCTACAGGTGACATATGGAGCTCACTATGTGGCTATAACCCTGGCGCATGGGACGACCCAAAAAGCGCTTGGTATTGGGAGACACTAGGCCAAAGAGCAACACAAATCAAAACCTTGGAAAACAAGTACGGATTCCTAGGAAACGCATGGGATGAAGAAGGAAGGATTCAAAACACACAAGCTGATGAAGGCTGGAACAGCGTACTCTCCGCAGCGGTAATGTACACTTCTGACGCTAAAGGTAGCACGCAGAAAAATGTTCCGCTCCAGTTATTCCTCTTGAGATCTCTGAAAATTGCATACGCTATTGCAGCAACAAAAGGAGAAAATGGCTATGTGTGGTCTGTCTCAGGGAATCAACCTGAACAACCAATCACAAGCAAACAAGCAGGGACAATAGACCCATCTGTAATTCTTGGATTGCCGATAGGGCAAAACCTAGAGCAACAAACAATTCAAGTCCTATACAGCATAGTGCGTATGACTACAACACCTCTCTTCACTGAGAGCGAATTTGTAGAATACGGAATTATGCCGTAAGGAAAGCGAGGAAAAAATGAAAGACTTCCTTGATGGAGTAGCTCAACTAATTACATCCCCTACCAAATTGTTTAGGGCACTGGTTGGGTTTATCCTCACACTGTCAGTTATTCTCGCCGCAGCTTCAGGGGCATATAGAAACCCCTATATGAAGGACTCCCTATACAAATACATAGCTGGAGTTTTCTTCTTTGTGGGGGACACAAAGCAATTGGGAGGAGACCTTGCCCCTGGCGCTCAAGAAGGTTACTTTGCCAGCACTGGCGAGAACCTTTTTCCAGCAAGCGTTGTGACCCCAACAGTAAGTGCATTGGTCCCTACGCAAGCAGGTCAAACGGTGCAAGTCCCTGTGGTCGAAACACCGATTGCGGAGCTCCTTCCAAAACCAGGTTCGATCGAGAGCCATGTGGCACTTCAGTACCTCTTTGGTCTGCAACCGGGGGCGGCACCAGATACATATGCTCTGAGTAGCGATGGCGCTGACGTCAACAAAGCTTTGGAGCAGGCCCGTTTGGCAGTATCAAACTACCCAAAGGACTTGCTTGGCATATGGGTACTTGAACAAGCAACAGCTCTCAAGCCCATGGTTGATGAACTTCACGGCCCAGTCACGCCAGAAAATGCCACGCGATTGAAACAGGTTGCTGAAGAAGTCTTGAAAGTCAACCCACGAGTGCATATTGCCTATGAAGTGCTCTTCTGGGTGAAGGTTCTCAACATCTCTGGACGTACCCCAACCGGTGAAGAGCTCCTGTATCTCTATGGACTGAAAGTCCAAACCGGTAGGTTCACAGGAAACGCCCCGGAAAGAAGCGATGGGGCAACACTTGAAGTTCAAGTTAGCTGGCCGGATAACACACGGCAGTTTCAACCCGTTGTGGTCCTTCTTACAGCTAAGGACTTGAACTTCCTGCTAGGGCAAAGACCACTGGAAGGAGAGCCTGAAAAACGCTTAGAAGAGATCCAAGCGAATATGTCGGGCTGGATGGAGGAAGGACCAGCGACTATTGTGAAGGGCGGGCCTCCCGAGGTTATACCTCCCAATCTCCCACCAAGTCCCAACCAACCTCCAGCAAACATTGCCCCCCCCAGGAACCAATCGATAGCATGTCAAACTTACGGACTTCACATCTGTAACAAGACAAGGAGTTACCAATGAAATCAGCTCAAGACCTTAACATGAGAACAATGATCTCGGCGCTCATCCCTATCGGCATTTTTGTGTTATTTGGAGTGTACTTTTCGTACACCGGAATACAGAGTGCCTGGGAAACATTCAACACGGGATCGATGAAAGATATTCCCTACAAGCCAGACAACGCAGCCATCATTGCTGACGCTGCGCTTGATTCTGGGCTTCTGGCTCTGGGGTTCTTTCTGGCTCTTTCCACAACCCTCACGACACAAGGAAAGAAACTGATCACTATCCTAGGAAAAGGAAGTCCGTTTAAAGGATACGGCTTCCTGATTCTTATGTATGCGATCACTATCGCGATTTGGAAGCTCTTCAACTTTGACTGGATCCTGACCTCAGTCACGTGGCTAATTGTCATGGGGATAATTCTCCTGGCTACGCAGATTCTTCTCAAACCTGAGGAAAAGGATGGACCCAGCCAGGCTGAATCAGCGCCTGTGCTTGGGGCCACCAAAAGTGAAGAGCCCACAAGCGCAAAGCCGCACCTCTCACACGGAGACGGAGACGGAATTTAAGGTTAGAAGAAATCTGCTTGGAATGGCGCTCTTTACGCCTAAAGGGCTACTACTGAATGTAGGAGCGGTTGCAAGCATTGCCATGCCATGGTGGATTCAAGAGAACACAAGCTGGCTTGACCAAATCCCAAGCTTAGGCTGGGTTTTGTTCGGTATAGCCGCCCTTACCCTTGGGTTCTACGCACTCTACTATGCTGTACACTCCACAGCCTTCATCTCAGTGGATATGAATGCCGGAAGGATCAACATTAATGAAGGCTGGCAACCTAGTCGTCTCAGAGACGAACTAGCTGGGGTTGAGTTTTTGGATCTGGAGAGTGTCAATGTAAATAGAGGCTGGTTCTCTGGTTTAACATCTGGATTTGCTGCCTGGATTGAAGGCCGAGGAGTAAATCCGGTATTGATCAGGGTACTAAGCACAGGAGATATCAAGTTTGTGGCAAAGGGAAGGGGGTATAACTTCCCTGGCGTCCAAGACCCTCAGCACCTCAAAAAGCAAATTGAGGCGTTAAAAGGTCAATTCATGGACCAGAAAGCCAAACAGAAAGAAATCCAAGAAGCAGAAGGCACTGCGAATCAATTGATGGGTGCTGTTCTAGGCGCATTACGAATACACAGCCAGGAACAGGGAAACGCCCAACAACACTAGCAACACCTTAAGGGCCCGCGGTGGATAGGAAGGAAGATTTATCTCACAACCTTCCCCGCGGGCCTTTTCAACCGCAAGGTAACATAGGGAGAGACACAGGATGCAACCTGACGCAGAACTCGTAGAAAGAACTCTAGACACAATATTCAAAGCGAGCCTTCCGATGTTTAGGGATCGATTCAAAAGAGGTGATCCAGGAAGCATGGAGATCTATCTCAAGCAAGTGGTTTCATGCGTGAGCAAGGAATGGGCTCAGAACCCTCCTGAAAGGATTCAAAGAGCCATAGAAAGAATTATGATTCTGCACGCAGGCTACTTCTTGCGTATGTTCGACGTTGAAGGATCCGATGCCAACACAGACATATTACTAGTAGCAAAAGGTACAATCCCAGAGCACCTAAAGAAATGGGATGAGGGCTGGGAGGCATTTCTAAACTCCCTCAATTTTCGAATAACCTGGTACAGAATTACCCACGAAATCTGATCAGGAACCCACACAAAGCCCCGACACTCAACTCTGATTGCCGGGGCTTTTTCATTTCTTAACTTGAGGAATATTAAATAAAACTTTTAACTATATCTTGCTAGAAGATGGCCACAATGACTCAGCAAGTAGCAAATCTGACATCTCATTTGTTATAGCAACCTCATCCCAAATAGCTTCGGTTACAAAAGGCATAAATGGATGCAAAAGCTTTAATCCTGTTTTATATACATGCATCAAAACTCCCAAAGCAACTTCTTTATCTTCCCTTACTTTTACTTGTTCTATGTATACATCTGCAACATCATGCCACATAAACTGATAGATCACTTCTCCAGCTTGTGAAAATCTAAACTTCTCCAAATTCTTATCAACAGTCTTTACAACACTATTTAGTTTTTTAAGAATTTCTTTATCTTCATCTTTTAATAATTTTTTTGACTTCTTATCATCAACTTCTACTAGATTCAGTTTTCCTACTTTATTGTTATTTTCCAACACAATGTTAGCTTCATTTAGGGCATTGGAACCGTCTACCCCATTCGCTTTTTCTAGCATCATGAGCATAAATCTTGCCATGTTCCAAAGTTTGTTTCCAAAATTCCTGTAAGCAATTATTTTGTCTTTTGGAAAATTAAAATCTTTTCCGCCAGCCGTTCCTGAAATAAGTCCCATTCGCAGTGCATCAACACCATATTCCGCAATGTATTCTTCAGGATTAATCACATTTCCAAGGCTTTTGCTCATCTTTTTTCCATCAATCGCCCTTACAAGTCCATGTAAATAAATCGAATGGAAAGGGGCTTTTCCCGTTAAATAAATTCCGAACATCATCATTCGTGAAACCCAGAATCTAATGATCTCCCACCCTGTTTCCAAAACTGATGTAGGATAAAAATAATCAAAGTCTTCTTTTCTTTCAGGATCTCCAAAGCCTAATGTTACTAACGGCCACTGCCCGGACGAAAACCATGTGTCAAAAGTATCGGTTTCTGGAAAATAAGTTTCAGAGTCAGTAGATGGGTCATTTTTTGAAAGAATAGGTCTCACTAAAGGCTTTGCAAATACTCTTTGCAAACCTCCTTTAATTTTCTGCAGTTTCTTAATTATCTCTTCATGAGAAAGGTTTTCCAAAAAATACCCCAAGGTGTTTGTATGATTTAATTTTTCTCCTGTTTCGGTAATTTCTTCAACCCAAGATACATTAATTTGATTTTCATTTCCCGTTACGGGATACCAGACTGGAATTTGAATCCCCCATATAGTTTGTCTTGAAATCGGCCAATCCCTCATTTCCTCCATCCATCTCAAATATGTCTTTTCCCTCCACTTTGGATATATCTTAACTTCGCCTTTTTTTACAGCTTCATAAGCAGGTTTTTTAAACGAAATTTTCTCGTCATCAACTTTTACAAACCAGTTTGGCAAAACTAGAGGCTCTACTTCGTGATTGCCTTTATAACAAAGTGAAACTGAATGAAGGTACTCTGTATCAATCTTCTCAACAGCTCCATCTGTCTGAAGCTTTTCCATTACCATTTTTCTTGCTTCCAAAACTTTCTTCCCTCCAAAAATTTCTTTGAAATTAGTTTCTCCAACAATTGGCAAATTATTCTTTATCATTCTCCCCTGAGTATCTACAATGCTTACTTCAGCAAAAATTTTGCCTTTCATAAGTCCGTGCTTAACTGCTGCTTCAAAATCATTTTTATCGTGAGCCGGTGTCAGCTTTACTATTCCAGTCCCAAACTTTGGATCAACAAAAGAGTCCTCAATAAATTCCATCTCAACACCACTCAAAGGATTAATAACTTTTCTATTTTCTTTTGCCCATTTTGAATTCTTTTTATCTTTTGGATTCACTGCTAAATGTGTATCTACAAAAATAGTCTCTGGCCTCACTGTTGCTACAACAAGAAATTCGGGCTCATTCGGTTTTCTGTCTACAAGCTTATACTTAATGTAAAACAAGGGGTCTTTTCTTTCTTCATGAATAATCTCAAGATCTGCAAAAGTTGTTCCGCATTTGGGACAGTAGTTGACAATATGCTCTCCCCTATACACAAGCCCGTCGTTATACATTTTTATAAAGGTGTCATGAACTGTACTTACAACTCTTGGGTCTAAGGTGAAAGTGTTTCTGCTCCAGTCAACGCTGGCTCCCATTCGTTTTATTTGTTCTTCTACAGCACTTCTATTTGTTTGCACAAAATCCCAAATTCTTTGGTAAAGCTCTGCTCTTTTAAAATCAAACCTGGATTTACCTTCTTTTGCTAAAGCTTTCTCGTAGGTAATTTGTGTTTCAAATCCTGCGTGGTCAGTTCCAGGAACCCATAATGAAGGAATCCCTTTCATTCGATTCCATCTGATTAAAATATCCTCTATAGCAATCATGAGCACGTTTCCTGTGTGCATTTTTCCGCTTGCGTTAGGAGGAGGCAAAACAATAGTGAAGGGCTTTTTATTTTTATCTATTTTAGGAGTGAAGGCTTTTCTTTCCTCCCACTTCTTATAAATTTGAGGCTCAAGTTCTTTAAAATTATAATTTTTTTCCATAATCGGTTTTATTTTTCCTCAACAAGCTCTCCATCTACTATTTTTGTTTTTGATTTAAACGGCCCCTCTGAGTTGTTATTTTTACTTTTGGTGTTGCTAGTTTTTCCAAACGTTTTTCTGTGTTGAACATATCTTACAAGCAAAGCCACAACTAAAGCCCCAAGATCGTCAGTAAGACCTAAAGCTGGCAAAAAGTCTGGGATAAAATCTATGGGAAGCAGTATGTAAATCACTGCCGCAAAGAGCATCCAATTTTCTTTTACAAACGCTTTGAAGCTTTCGTTCATTTTCATATCTATCCATTTTATACCATACAGGCTAAAACCTATCCATTACGGTGAGCCCCGGCATAACGTCAATCTTTTCAAGAGGTTTTGGATTGTTGTTAAAGTGTGCGCAGGAGGCAATATAAATTGCGTTGTCTGTACAAAGCTGAGTTGGAGGAACAAAAAGCTCCGGTTTGTGATCAAAGCCTACCCGCTCAATTTTTTGTGCTACCTTTTCCCTTAAAACCGAATTTGCCGAAACTCCCCCACCAAGCAAAATTGACTTTACTTTGTACTCAAAAGAAGCATTAACAAGTTTTTCAGATAGTACATCTGTAACCGCCTCCTCAAACTCGTAAGAAATCATTTTTACAAAGCCTTGTGATAAATCCTCAGACTTAATTTGTGACGAAGAAAAACTGGTTTTAACATCAATTCCAAGCTCCTCCTTAACCTTCATTAAAACAGCGGTTTTGATGCCCGAAAAAGAAAAATCGTAATCCCCTGAGTCAATCATAGGCCTCTTAAAAAGATGTGTTACACTTTTGCCAAATAATTCCGAATTCTTATATTCATTCGCTTTTTGAGAAAGCCTAACGCCACCTAAATACGGCGAAATTCCAAGAAGTCTTGCGGCCTTATCAAAAGCCTCCCCTGCTGCGTCATCTACCGTCCCTCCTATGTACTCAAACTCCCCATGACTTTTCATTACAACAATGTCAGTGTGCCCACCGCTAACTATCATTACCATAGCGGGAAATTCCGGAACTCTTCCGTCCTGAAGCTTTGTACCATCAAGTTCTTGAATAAAATTTGCGTAAATGTGCCCAACCAAATGGTTTACTGGAATTAAAGGTTTGTTCCAAGCTAAAGCAAGACTTTTAGCGGCTGCAATTCCAATTACTAATGACCCAATCAACCCAGGTCCTGCAGTAACAGCTATTGATGTTAAATCCTCTTTAGTAACACCATTTTCCTTTGCTTTTTCCATGCATGAGTCAATTACAGGCACTACTGATTCAAGTTGTTTTCTTGCTGCAATTTCAGGGATAACTCCTCCCCATTTCATGTGCATTTCTGATGAGGAAGCCAAAGTATGCGATATGACCTCTACCCCATCTTTTACTACGGCGCAAGCTGTTTCGTCACATGAAGATTCAATTGCCAAGATTAAACTCATGCATTGAGTATATCAGGCTAAACCTCGTAGAAAAATTCGTATAGGGGCATGGAGTAATAAAACCAAAGCGGAAGCTGTTTTACTGGAAGTCCTTTTACAAACGAAGGGAGTTGGCTTTTATGACTGTAAATTGCCTGCATTTTGCTTGAGATAAAAGGAGCTGTAAAAACTTTTATATTTGGATAATTTCTTTTGTCTTTAAAAGAAGGGTCAGTTGCCATGTGCTCTGGAAGACCTAGCTTTTCATAAAGCCTTTTAGGAAACGAAGCATACCAGAGTTTTGTATGGGGATACTGTGCAACCTGATTTGTAACAATCTCTGATAGAGTTATGTGATCAGGATGCCCATAAAGCCCAGAAGTATCATAAGTAATTACAAGATCAGGTTTTTGCTCTGATAAAATATTGTGTAAAAATAGATCCACTTCAGTCTTTTTGTTAGAAAGCTCCCCATCTCCAAAATCTTCAAGAATAAGAGTATCAACTCCAAGAAATTTTGCTGACGTTTCAAGCTCTTTTGTTCGAATTTCTTTTAGCTGCTGGCTTAAGGAAGCGTTGTCTGTTCCTTTTTCGCCTTTTGTGAGAATGCAAAGTGTCACATTTGCGCCAAGGGCTTTAAACTGCTGGATGGTCCCACCAGTTGTAAAAGCTTCATCGTCAGGGTGAGGATATATAACTAAAACTTTTTTGTATTTGGAAAGATCTGCATTCGGAACAGAAAATTGGTTATTTATATAGACTCCATAAAGCCAAACAGAAAATGCAAGGAAAAACAAAATTATCAGTGCGGATATAAAACCCCCTGCAATAGTCTGCGTCATTTAGATAGTATGCCCCCATGTTTTGTGGAAATACAACTTTTAGGCTAGAATCCCACAAAATCGGTGGAGGTTCACATGATCAAGACCTATGAGCAAATCCTGCGAGAATTCAAAGAGTATGCGCTTCAGGTAATTCTTCCAACTGCTTACATAAGACACTTTAATAATGTGCGTAAGCATAATAAAGACACCAGCCCATTGGGTGAAGTGCTTAGAAAACTGGACAACGAAGGGTTCAAGAAGGCAATCCGGGAGTTGCAAAAGCAGAAACGAATGCCCTCGGAAGATCAACTAACAGAGTTAGCATCAGGTATTGCAGAAATCAAAGACTCTGCAATGCAGGAAGACCTCATGCAAAAGTATCGACAGTGGATTGACGAAAAATCTGCAAAGTAAGGAAATCCGGTAATAGGAGGAAATGTGATATTTCTAGTTAGGGTACCCACAAGAGTGAGCCCAAGGCTTGATGAGCTTCAACAGGAACTGTCCAGACTAAGTGGGGCAAAGATTGTTGAAAGACCTAACAAAGCTCCAGTCATTTCAAGAGACCAAACCTTTGAGATCGAGCTGAAAAAGATCCAGTACGAAGTACTTGTAAGACAGCTCATAGCTCACTACAACCTGGCTGTAGTAAGTGTTACACCTTAAACAAGGGACTCACATGCAAGCAGGGCCCCTGGCCGATTGTATAGATCGGCTAGGGGCTTCTTTCAAATTACTTTTCTTTACACTCAATAAAAATAAATATATATTCGCATAGAACTATGCCTAAAAACTCTCCTCATGCAAACGAATCTGCAATAACAACGCAGAAAGCAAAATATTTTGTCAAAAACTGGGCGCTTCAAAGCCTTCTGACTTATATAAACTGGTGGGACATGTTTTTGGATTATCTGTACCCTTCGTTTATTAAAGACTATGTTTTAAAAACCTGGGGATATGGAAGCTTTTTAATTCGGCCAAAAACTGGTGATGTGGCCGTAGCCAATAAAGTCTTTATTTCAAACGAATATAGAATAAATAGATCAAAGGAAAAAACTGTTGCAATAGATATTGGAGCAAATATAGGGGCTTTTTCTGTTGCTTGGCTTAGAAGAAATCCGAATGGAGTTATTTATTCGTACGAGCCGGAGCCACAAAACTTTGCGCAATTAAATAAAAACCTAAAACTTAACAAGGTTGATAAAAGGGCAGTTGCTATGGATTCGGTGATTTTGGAAGACCAAATTGAGAGGCATGGATTAAAGACAATAGATTTTTTAAAGATTGATTACGAAGGCTCTGAGTACGAGATTTTGTACGGGTTGAAAAAGTCTACTGTAGATAAGATTAGAAAGATAATTGTTGAAGCACATACTTTAAAGTCAGCACCAAAGACACACACGCCAGATGTGCTTTACAGGCATCTTGTTGCAAGAGGTTTTAAGGTAGAAAGAAAAGTGTTTTTTGAATACGCAAAGACTGAGCTATTTATCTGTGAAAGATAAAGCTAAACAAATTTTGGAATCAATTAAATGTGAGTTTAGGCATCTTAAGAATGTCTATATTATATAAGTCCTTATAAAGTACATCTGAAGATCCAAAAACAGCTTTATTAAAGTCAAAACCCAATTTTTGAAAATATTCTTTTACTGAATTGTCATCTGGACCTTCAATTTCCAAAAATGGATCTATCATTGGCCAAGTATCTACATCAAAAACAACATCAAGATCATGACCTAAATCTTTAATCCCGTGAGCAAACATTGGACCACTTCCAAAAACTGCAAAATCATCTTTTGGTAAATCTAGTGATATGAGCTTTTGAATTATTGGATTATCCCTCAGCATGTAAATATTCTACATCACAAATCGTTGATAAATTTGGCGAATTTGGACTAATTTGAAATATACCCTATAGTATATTATAATACGTGAAAGCAAACCTAACACACCCACGAAAGGGGAAACATGAATACGCAGTACTTCTTCTTTTCAGAAGCGACTCGATCGCCAGTTGCGATCCTGGAGGCGAGGCATGGGAAGTACGAAATGCTTCTCACCACCTTTCAGCAGATCGAAAAGGTAGTCCAGAAGATGGCTGAGCTGGCTACTTCAGGCATGTACTCGAATGAGGTCGTGTACCAATCCCCACACATGGTGCAGCACCTCATTTCAGAGCCATACAACTGGAATGCATGATGGCGCGATTTCCACACCATCCTGGAGAGACTTTGTGAAGCAAATGGCGGAGAGTTCAACCCCGATGCTTACAATCCTTCCACAATCGGACCGTTACTGGAAGCCGCCTTATCCCTGACCACAACGGAAGCAATGGGGCTCGCGAGACTGGGACCTATTCAGGTTCTACAAGCTCTTTGCACAAAAAAGATTGTGGTGGAGAAATTGTTGTTCGATCCTGAAAGGCCAAGGGGACCAGCAATGCAGGCGAGCAACCTACACTTCTCCAAAAAGTACAGTGTGCTCAACAACGCCATCAACGCAATAGTAACCTGGCGGAGCTGAGCAGCAACCACGCAGCAAAAGAAACGGGCACTCATCAGATCAGATTTTTAGATTTGGAGGGTGCCCGTTTTGCTTTATATTTTCTACTAAGCAACAATACGATCATCTCTACATAACTCGTATGTGATATTAAATCATCCGGTAAGTACAAACTATAAAATTAACCAGCCCCCCTGGTTTTGATAATTCTAACCACCTGGGCAGAAAAACTTTTATACGTTTTTTGACAACAAGCACCCAGGAGTAGACCTAGCTTACCTGCTGGAACAGAAGTGTACGCTTCCCTTGACGGTATTGTAGTGAGAAAAGAATTCCATTGAAGAATGGGGGGGGGAAATGTTGTAGACACTAGATTTGGAAATAGTGTAATTATATGCTCGAGCGAGGGCCCCACAAAGTGGCTTCACCCATATCTTATTTTCTCATTGTTGCATTAAAAATATTAGGATCAATTAAAAGATTAAATGCGTCTATTATCGATGGCACAATAATATCTATGTGTTTCAAAATTTCTGAGTGAATCCCTTCAGACTGTAGAGTGGCAATTCTTAATTTACAGGGTTTAAAAGTACCGATATCAATTCTGGCATTCCCAATTGCAACTGTTCTTTCAATGTCAAGTTCCCTTGTAAGCATTTCTTTTTGATCGGACGAAAGAGCTTTTTTAACCTCTATTCCAAGACTTTCTGCAAGCAGAGACGCATTACCTCTTTGATCTCCCGTAAAGAGAAATATTTTAAATCCAAGATTTTTAAGGATACTAATTTTTTCTGGGACACCAGATACAAGTTCTCCGTTAACCGCAAGCGTGCCGTTTAGATCAAGAATTATATTTTCAAGGATTATTTCTCCAACACCAGAAGGATTGTACTTCATAAATTTATGATATCACGAGTAAAAGAATGTCACAGAAAACAGAAGAGGCGAGCGCAGTCAGCTAAAAAGCTATGTGACTGCGCCCGCCATGCATCTTGCTAGGCACCGATCAGGAAAGTTTCCATCAGCAGAGAAATTCCAAACACGTACACATCGTAAATGTAGTGAACTGCTACTACAGAAACAACCCCTTCCTCCTCCATTGTGTACCAGAAGACGAGCCCAGAAAGAAAGTGCAGGACTACGAGCAGGGAGGTAGTAGCCACATGGGAAATATCTGGACTTAAGTGTGCGATGGAAAAGATTAGGGAGCTTAGGACAAGCACCGCAATCCGAGAAACCCTAACCGCCATACCGTCTTTGTATTGCCAGAAAAACACCCTGACAATAAGGTAAAAGATCAGGAACGGAACTATGCGGTAGATCATCTCCTCACGCAGCGCTGTCAGATAGAACAACCTCCAGTAATACTCGACCATTCCGATCCCAAGCTCCTCAATTCGAGCCAAAACGCCACCTGTATTGCCTGGGATTGTGGGAGCATTAAGGTACTTCAACAGGATGGAAGTCAGCCACACCCCAATGAAGCTTATTACATAGTTCAAGACTACCAGCCCAAGCAATCGCTTGATTTTGGTGCTCCCGATTCTAATCTTTAGTTCCTTTTTCTTTGTGAAGAGGCCAATAAGCCCGCCAAGCAAAGAGCGCTGAAGAGGACCAAACATGACAAAGAACCAAATCAAAGGCCCCCAAGTCATGATGTTCACAATCCCGATTACAAAGGTCTGCATGTCAATCCCTCCATCTTTAGGTGCGAACTCACAGTGATTTTGTGTCGTAATGATACCGTATATTCGAAAAATAAGAAACTATAGGTTACATGTATTTGTTTGGGAATTATTTTTATTACTCGAGAATAAGTATGAAAATAATATTCAAGCACGCTTATCGTACTTTTGGGGTAACCAATTAAATTAGGTTGTGATTTTATGGTGGAGATGGAGGGAGTTGAACCCTCGTCTTAAAAGTTCATATCTAAAAGGGATTACAGATTTAGTCTAAGTTAGTTGTCAAAGGTGAAGGACTAGACATTCCTTCTAAACCCTTTCAAGAAAGTAATTGTTTGTGGCTCTTTACCACTTGGAGCTTCTGGCCTTTCAAACAAAAACCCCGCACCCTAGTTTAATAAAGCTCTTATATCTCACCTAGGAAAGAGTCATAAGAACCGCAATCTAATAAATTAGGCTGCTACACTGGCGTAAACCGGTGCGTATACATCTGCTTCTTCGGCATTTGTAGTTTTGCTGTGTTTTACAAGAATCAGCATCTTGATCTGCCTCTCAAACATAAGGTCTTCTAATCAAAGCCTGGCATCCCCATATTAAATAGATTTTCTTAGCTCTTTCTCCTCTTTCCTAAGTTCTCTTTCTTGTTGTTTATCTTTTAACGCTTTCTTTTTATCTATATTCTGCTTTCCCTTTGCAAGAGCTATTTCAAGCTTAATCAGTCCATGTTCGGTTATAAATTGTAAAGGTACTATCGAAAGGCCTTTTTCTTTGACCTTTGATAAAAGATGTCCAATCTCCTTTTTATTTAAAAGAAGTTGCCTGGTTCTAGTCTCCTCATGATCTCCAATTGTAGCACTTTGTCTTGAGTATCTACCTATATGTAGATTTAGTATGACTGGCTTGTTATCAATAAATTTAACATAGCTATCAACAAAGTTTGCGTTTCCCTCTCTCACTGCCTTAACTTCATGCCCGTAAAGCACTACTCCTGCCTTATATTTATCTACAACTTCATACTCATGAAGCGCTTTTCTGTTGAAAGCCAAACTTGCCATACTAATCTATATTGTAACATTAGAGGGAGATTTTGTATAGTTTTGAGCCTGAAAGTACATAAAGAGTTTTCTCGTCTTTTGTGACTGTTATGCTTCTATAGTCCTGAGAATCCCCTTTTAATGGGTATTGGGCGGAGAGCTTACCCTCTTTATTGATAGCTACAACCCTAGAATTTCCCTTATCAAGTACATATAAATTCTTAAAATCAGGAGACGTAATAATCTGAACTGGATCTTTCATGGCAACTTCTAAACCCTTAATCTCAAATGTCTTTTTAACTCCCGAATTGTATTTAATGACACTCCCCGATTTTGTAAGAATATAAATGTCCCCATCCACAGTCATTGAAATTGAGTCTGACAAAGCAGAGTCTGTACCCGACCATTCGGTGTTGTTTTTTAGAATAGTGTTTTTAACAATTGCATAAGTATTTCCAATATACGAAGAAGCAGCAAGAGCGTCAGCTTGTGAAAACTCGGGCTTTTTTTCTAGCCTTGAGAACTTATTATTTCCACCATCAAAACTGTAAAAATAATCTTCTCCCATAAAGACAGCTCCACTTTCAGTAGCATTTAAAAACTTTGGTTTTGCAGCTTGAGTTGCCTCCAAAATGGATGCACTTGCAGCCCCGCCAAAAGCAAATTTATAGAATTTACTTCTTGAGTAATCCACCGCCAAAATTGTTGAGTCCGAGGAAAGGGCAATTTCCGAAGGGCTTGCGTCTTTATCTTCTACTCTAAAATCATACAAAACATCTGAGTCTTCCGAAGGCTTTTTAACCTTATTTACTTCATCTAGTTTCTGGCTACTTTTTGCTAAAAGCTCGTCAACCTCAGCAGTTGAAAAGCCTGCTTTTGCAGTCTCAAGCTCTTTTTTAGCTTCAGCTAGAAGGGCTCTAGCTTTATCATCATCGGTGCCTATAAGTTTTGAAGCCTCATCAATTGCAGATTTTGATTTTGAAACTGCAATTTGTGTGGCCTCTTTTTTGGAGACTTGATCGTTTTTTCTAAATGCAAAGTAGGAAGAAGTTATTAAAGCTAATACAAGCACAACCATCCCAACCAAAGCCAAAATTCTATTCTTCTTTTTTTGGTTTCTATTAACTCTAAGCCCCTCCTTTGAAACATCCCTAATATCTATCTGCTTATCAAAGTCAGCATCTCTCTCAACATGGAATTTAAGGATTGTTGCTGCAACCTCTGGCTTATCCATAAAAGAAGTAACACCTTTAAGTAAAGTTTCTGGTGGGTTATTCTGGCAAAAGCCTTCTGAACCTAAAATCACTATATCCCCATCTCTAACCATTCCAGATGTTATTGAAAAGTCCCCTTCGGACAAGGTATTGATAGGCTTAATCCTTCCATCTCGAATCAGATAGGAACAACCTCTACCAAACTGCACAACATACAACACATTCCCCCAGAGAATGGACATAACCGTCTGAAAATCCACTACTGGCTGAGAAACAGCTCTTGGATCCATAAATAGATTTAGGACTTTTTCTTTTACAACAGTGATGGTTTTTTCAAGGGATTGAAGCGGGGTTCCTTCAGTCTCAGCAAAATAGCCATTTTGGAGCTCATCTGTGATGATTTTTGCTACAAGACCTGGGTCAAAATTTGCTGTAGAAGTGAGTTCAATAACAGAGTATAAACACCCTTTTTTGGTGGTTAGTGAATCTGCAGGCTCAATTACGAGCGGGGCAGAGAATGAGGAAAGCTCGTTTTGCTTAAATCCTCCTATTTTTTGTACCTTAACAACGAATTTAGTTTCCATTTACCTTATAGAATTATAATAGATAATATCAAGATTGCTACAGCCGCTCCAAATAAAAAGTATGCAAATGTTGCAAGGACAGGCGATGCTTTGGTTTTGATTACTTTTGTAAGCACGGAAGTTTGCTTTATTGTCACAAGCGAAAACCCCAAATAAAAAAGTACTGCAACAATAAGTACTACTTTAATCAACGGCAAAGACGCGTCAACAATCTGGTTTACTCCTATTGTGGGAACAGATGCGGTTGGGTTTGATAATAAATTTACAACCCCTTCTCCTTGTTTCATATTTATTGCCTCTTTCTATGTGAAGCAGCAAGATCTGCTATCACATCCTGAACATGTGCAGGCTGAGGAACGCTATCAAAGTCAATATTCTCTTTTTCTCCGGCAGTCTGAACCTCAACTCTACCGTAATCAAGCATTGTCTCAATAATACCGCTTACATGGTAAGTCACATCTTCCACATTTGTTATTGGTGCTTGTGTAACACTTACATGCAAGATGCCAAAAAAATCTACGTCAATAATCTTCTTGTTTGTAACTAGGTACACATTTGCATACCAATTAAGGTAGGATTCAAAAATAAATGTGAGCACCAAAAGATACCAAAACAGGTAGAACATAAAAACATAGGTGCTTGGAAGTAGTAAGTGGTTAAGGTCTAACTTAAAAACCGAAAGAACAACAGGAAAAATTAATGGCAAAAGTAAAAGAAGTATGGTTAGTAAAGCCCACGGAAGATTTGTGATAATGTGCCTTCTAAGGAGTAGAAGCACTTCCTCATCAGGATCTTGACCCGTAAAATGGGCGTCACAAGGCTTATATTCATATCCTGAGAATAGTACTCTCATGTAATCTCTCATGGCCTGATTATACTATTTTTTCTTAAAAATTACTCAATCGAAGGGTTTATAAGTACTGTTGCAACGCTGTCTTTGTATACTAGCTTCCATCCAAGTTCGTTTTGTAAATAAGCATTGATTGTGCTTTCATTTGGAAAGATCGACCAACCTACATCATACTGGTTTATAAAGGCATTTAATTTTTCAGGATCTTTTTTAACAGTAAGGTCGTAGTATTTGTTGAGTACCCATTCGTTATTGATGTACCAAGAAGCCATTCTGCCGTCTGTGAAAACTTTGTATTCAGGAAGGTACTCAATCAAAAACCCTCCCCAATTGTAAAAATTAAGCATGTTTCCTTTTGGCTTTGCTGATTTGACAAATAACATTGCGTAGTACGGGAGTTTTCTGTCTGCACTGAGCGCAGATATGTCCACCGCTTTAACAAAGTTTGTAAGGAAAATTAGAATGAGCATTATCCAAAAAATTGAAATGCTAAACGCTTTTATAAAAGGTTTAAGTTTGAGCGAAGCCAAAAAATTTCCGAGGGACTTTGAAAAAATACAAATATAATCAAAAGCAAAAACAAATAAAAACCTAAAAAAGTATCCCGAAACAAATCCGAGCAAAATTGTTGTGACAACTGCAAGACCAGTTAACTTTTTGGGGGCAGGAAGAAACCTATGTTTAACTCCAACAACCAGCACAAGTGTTACGAGCGCAAGGTAAAACCAGAAAGGAACTTGATCTAAGGAGGCGGGCATAAACTCTGTAATCTTTCCGTTCTGATTTTTTATGTTTACAACATCATTAAGTAAAGTCTTATGAAGCTCGGCACCATAAGGATTTATGAAAGTTGCAAGAAAAGACGTGACAACTAAAATTACTGGTAGAACAAGCTTTTTTAAACTAGCTTTTGATCTGATGCCTTCTACAAAATCAAAGAACTGTGCTGCAAGCAGTACCCCAAATCCAACCATAAAATCAGCATGCATGTTTGCCCAAAGCAAAAAAATAACTGGAATAATTGCGTTCTGGAGAACAGATTTTCTAGGTAAAGAAAAAATATGCCAAAGCAGAAACATGAAAATCCCGCTAAAAAACATAGGCCTAACAGTGACCCCAAAAGACGAGAATCCAACGCACACTATGGTTAACACCAACGCTTGCTCAAAAAAACCAAGAGAGTATTTTTCCTGTACCTTATTAAGTAGCCAAATAAGTAAAACTGAAAAAACTATTGAATATACAAGCGACATTAGAGCAAATCCTCCTATGCCAGACAAAATTGCCTGTGAAACCTGAGGAATCCAGTAGGAACTTGCCCACCTATAGCCAGAAAAAGCATAAGAAAACGAATCATAAAGCGGAAAGTGGCCAGTCTCCAAAATGATTCTTCCATATTTGATGTGCCACCACATATCGGGATCAAACGGAGATTTAAATAGTAGGAGAACCCCCAAGATAAATAGATAAAAGTTGTTCTTGGATTTGGGGTTAATCTTTGATAAGAACATCATAAAAACTTGTCCATAGTACCAAAGTTCCGGAAGACCTCAAATTAAAGATGGACTTAAACTTATACCCATCAAAAGTTTTACTTGAGTAGTTTGATGATTTAAGCACTACGCTTGAAGTGTACCCAGTCCCATCGTCCTTCATTGTAATGTCTTTAACGTCTCCTACCGGGTCAATTCCTAGATCTTCGAGTTCAGCTTCAACTTTATCGTATGACCAACCTCCCTTTGTTGGATGGGCAAGGTATTTGTTGTACGAACTCTTCTTTTCCGAAAGTAGATACGCGTTAAAAATATCTGCTACATCCTCTTTTTTCATCCACGCATTTCCAGTGGATTTGTTTACGCCCCAAGCTTTATGAAACCATGGTGAATTTCCATATTTTGGACCGTCGTACGCGCAATCAAACAAATTTCCCGAACACTTTGCGTCCCTAATTCCTTTTACCCAAGGCCTATCCCCGCCCCACACTTGACCTGCAGACCTTGTATAACCTCCTGAGGTTGATGCGTACCAAGCAGTAGCTGGAGCTCCTTTGTAGTTCATTGTCTGACCGCAAGTATCTTCAACCGCCTTCTTCCAATATCCAGACTTTTTCCCACCGTTATAAACTTGGCATTGCTGGGTTGTGCATATTGGAACTGGCGATTTTTTCTTGAATGTTCCTGATTTGGAATCCCAATAATAGTAAATGTAATTTAATGCATATGTCCTAGCCAGAATTGCTTGTGCTTTTAATGCTTCGTAACCACCAGATCCTCCCCAACCTTCAGGCATTTCAGCAATTCCCATCATGTAAGTATCCTCAAGTTTGATATTTCCATATCCCTTTACGGGAATCGTCCTAGACTTGTCGCAACTACCACTTACCTCTACATTTTGAAAGTACGCTTTTATTATGTCTTTGTAGTTTTGCCCAGCTTTAGATCGTCCATACATACCGTACTGATTTGCCCCTACCCTATGCGGGTACCCATAAGTAAAAAACGCAAATGCAGGTTTAAACGAAGGGTTTGGAAGGCTTGCCGACGCATTTTCAGAGTCTCCAATAGTATTTGATTCCGAGGTTGCTCCAAACTTTTCCCTTAAAATATCCTGTTGTTTTGAAGTTAGTTCAGAGAGGTTGCTGTTCACCTTTTTTATTTCGTTATCAAGAGAATTTATATCTTCTTGAACCTCTACTTGCTCAGTGACCAAGTTTGCCTTTAGGACTAAAAGCTTTTCCTTTTGCGAATTAATACTGTTCTTAACATCCTCTGCTTCTTTTTTGTCAGATTCGTATTCAGAGATTCCAGTATTTAAAATCCCAATCGTTTTTTTAATTTGATTTGAAACAGCCTTTTGCGAAGCATACGTTTGAGTGAATTTTTGGAAGCCGGATAGGTCAGAAGCACCAGATTTGCTTGAGTCCTCTTCAAAGTTTCCAAATGGTACCGAGGACAAAAAGATATCCAGATCAGTCATTCTACTGTCTTTATAATATTCTCTAACCGCCAGATTTCTTAAGTCAATTTTTACTGAAAGTTCCTGCCTTTTAACCTCAAGCTGTGCGTTTATATCCGCAAGTTTTTTTTCAAGGTCTTTAATTTTTGCGTCCAGTTCTGCAATGTCTTCTTTTGTTGCGGTAAGGTTTTTTGTAAGTTCGTCAATTTTTGACATCAGCTCGTCTCTATCTTTGCTTAAGGACTCTAGTTTTCCCTTTGTCTTTTCGATTTTTTTATTAACATCAGAGAGCTCGTCTGCAAAAGTACGGTATGTACTTTGAGATAAAAAGATTACAAAACAAAAGGTCATTGATAAAATGGCAGAGAATCTGAGAAAAGTTGACAGAGTATTTAACTGAATCTTAATCATAAAATAAGTAGCAATTCTCAATAGATTATACACCATGATGAGTCAATATTGCCCTTCTTAACAATCTGTATATACTACTGATACGAATGGGTTATGAATAAAGTATCAAGTCTACACAAGTCCTTAATTTCTTTAACTTTGTTTTACGCTCTCATACTTCTGGTTGTACTAACTCTAGGTACATCGTATTGGTACGACGAAGTGATAGTTACCCAAATAAGCAAAATGGAAGTTAACGAGTTGATGGATACCATAAAGGCAGAACCCCACCCTCCTGGATTTTACTATCTGCTTAAACTACTTCCCACGCAAAATCCCAAATATACACGAGCAACAGTTATACTCATTACGTATTTTCTGTCACTAATTGCAATCATATATTCTGACAAGAGCGGGCTTACAAAAAAATACAGGCTTAAATTCCCACTTCTGCTCCTCACCTCAAGCCCTGCTTGGATGTATGTTGCAACATCGATAAAGCAAGATAGCGTTTCGTTACCATTGTTTTTACTAACAGCACTACTACTTCTCAAGTATATGCTGGACCCTAAAGGAAAGAGCTTATTTCTTGCAGTAGCTACAACTTTATGCATACTTATTTTAGGATACATTAATTTTGTTAAGGCTTTTATTCTTCTTGCAGTAGTAGTCATCAAGAAACCTATAAAACCTTCTGCAGTATTACTTCTAGGAGCAGTGAGTGTTGCTTTTGCTCTAATAGCCACAACTGTTGGGGCAGAGCAATTTCAGCTGAATCAAAACCGCTTTTCTTGGCAAGGGGATGAGGTCAGGACACCTATGAAAGTGTCATATCTTTCTATAGGCGGAATACTTTCAAAGAAAAAAGATTTTTACTTATCCGAAATTGTTTTTTTGACAAGCCTACTTCTAGCCTTCAAAGCCAAAAAAAATCTTAACGGGCTGACAACAAAAAAGGTTTGGCTATTTATTATTGTAGGGTTTATCTTCTATTCATTCTCGTTTGGAATAGCACGAGAACGCTATATATCAGAACTTATTATTGCGATGTTTCTAGTAGTTGGGTGGGGGCTTGAAGATTTATATTCAAAGTCAGGTGAGCACAGGCATCTAGCAGTAGGATTTGTGACCCTATTTCAGATCAACAGCATTTTAAACTTTGTAGCGATAAACCAAGGTTACCTGAACTATGAACTTGTTAGTAAAAAAATTGGAGAATTAGCATCCACTGAGTTAACTGGCGTAATAGATAGACATCCTATTGAAGCTTTTGTAAGAAAACAGGGCTACTTCTCCCAATCTGAGAAAGCTATACCTCTAAGCCTTTTTACTCCAGTTAAAGCAAACGCTAAAATAAGCAAGAGTACATTACTATATGACGGCAACTTCATATACAAGAATAATGAAAGTGTAATTGAAAAACTTAAGGAATCAAATTCTGATAGGTTCGTTTATACTGTAACAGACACGGACACTTGGGGAAATTTTGAATATTATTACGACCAAGACCAGGTAGCCCTGAGTATCTTGAATAGGTGTAGCCAGAAGGAGCTGATAACTGTTAAGAATCGCTTCCTGATTGTCTACAAAGACTGTGGATTTCAAAATAGCGGCCCTCAGCAAACCCATTAGCAATGCAATGTACAATGTGCTATACTCTGCTGTTCTTGACACTCAAGAACAATAGTATAAACTTATTTATAGTTATTGAAACTATTGAAGGAGGTGTAACATGGTATTCGCACAAAATGTAGATGTAACCCCAACAAATCCATTAGAAGGTTCAACATTAACCAACCTACCAAATCTATTTGGTATGATAATGAATGTAGTGCTGGGTGTTGGTATTGCACTTACAATTATTTATTTAATTCTTGGTGGTATTAAATACATCATGAGCCAAGGGGATAAAGCTAATACTCAAGTAGCAAGAGAATGGCTCACAAACGCAATCATTGGTTTTATTGTAGTCCTTGGAGCATTCGTGATTAGATCAATCGTAGGAAATCTTCTAGGCGCATCCAACACTGCAGTGAGTGGAGTAACACCCGCTTAATAAAAACTGATTTCTTTCCAATGTACAGGGCGGACAACCGCCCTGTTTTGGTTTTAATAGATACGAGTGTAATTCGAGTTTACAGAAATAAAAAGGTGGTTATAATAAAAGTATGGTATATGCACAAGTAGATTCAAATATTGTTGACCCTCTCAACAATAGATTTACAAGTTTAAGTTCAATTTTTGGAGTAGTGTACAATATTGCACTCGGCTCAGGAATTGCACTTACAATTATTTATTTAATTCTTGGTGGTATTAAATACATCATGAGCCAAGGGGATAAAGCAAACACGATGGTTGCAAGAGAGTGGCTCACCAATGCGATTATAGGTTTTGTCATAGTCATAGCTGCAATGTCAATCCGATCTATAATTGTTAGTGCCTTAGGAGGAAACATTGATAGTGCAAGGACAACCGTGGGTATATAACTATGCAGAAGGTACTTAGTGTAATCTCAAAACTAAACAATGTTACTTTAGTCTTATTGATAGTTATTGGGATTATTAGCACTCTTCAAAAACCAGCTTATGCTGTGAACGGTGAGTGTGGAATGGGATTAGTAACCGCAAGCGGATCTTATACGTGTGTCGCTCAACCTTCCTCTTGTAACAGTAATGTAAAAAATAAAATTTGCTATGTTGCAGATACAAGCGCAAGTATGGGAAATCAAGGCTTTCCAGTTTGTAATGGTCAAGGCGGTATTTGTGTAGCTTGCAGAGATAATAATGATTGTCCAGGGAGTACCCCCTATTGTAAGCAAAAAGGGACCAGTAGCAGTAATTGTGAGGCTATAGGATGCTCTAATGATTCCCAATGTCAAAATCAAACTAGAAATATCTGTAATGTGGACACCGCAGAATGTGTTATCTGTAGAGGAGATCAGGATTGTCAAAGTAATCCCTCAGGCAGACACTGTAAAAATCCAGGCGAAACAATAAGCACTTGTGTGGAATGTAACAGCCCTGGATCAAGCCAATGTGCCTCCGGCTTCACATGTGATGTAACACAAAATAGGTGCGTTGCAGAGGTAACCTGTATTGCACCAGGACAAGTTTGCGGTAGAAGTGCTCCAGGGGCTTTAAGAAATTTAGGCTGTTGCCAGTCTGCAAGTGCAAACTTTTTGTGCAGGCCTACAAATAACAATACTAGTAACTATACATGTCAAAACCCTTCTGGAGCTTCAACCTCCTGTAACTGCTCAAGCCCCGTAGATTGCGGACCTAATGAAACATGCGACAGCGGAGCAGGAAATAGAGGCGATTGCGATCAAATCAATGCGAGTGGAGATGATGGGCTATGTGTTTCTACAGCTAGTGAGACTAAACTATATAAGTGCGTTCTAGGTAGTGGTTGCTCTGAATGTGCTCCAGGAAGCACTGATACAGCCTGTATTCACAATAACCTGGGATCATGCAGTGCAATATGCCAAGGGATGCAGGAGGAAATTGAGCTTATTAAGAACCCACCGCCATCTCCCAACTTTCCGGTAGCAATGGACCCAGCGGGTTTAATTAACTACGTTGCAACGGCGGTAGGGGCATTAGTCGTCATAATAGCGGCATACCAAGCAATAATGGGCGGATATCACATGTTAATGAGTGAAGGAGACCCACAAAAAATACAATTAGGGCATGAGGAGCTTACTGCAGCAGCTGCAGGCGTTGTAATGGCAATTTTAGGTATTAGCTTCCTTAAGTGGGTAGTTACAACTTTCTTAGGTAGCTAGAAAATAATAGTTGTAGTAGAATCTTCACGTGAGCGAGATTTTAAACCAGGTCGAGGGTCCTTTTGGGGAATATAATTTTTCTGTTTCAAGAGTACTGGGTATCGTGACGAATGTGCTAATTGGAATAGCTTTAGCAGCAGCCTTAATTGCATCTATAATTTCTGGTATCAAGTATGTAATGTCAGAGGGGGATTCTAAAGCAATCGCAGGGGCAAAGTCCTACCTTACTGCTGCAATAACTGCACTATTTATAGCCTTGGTTGCAGTTTCATTAAGGGCGATTATAGTAAGGATGTTAGGAGGTACTGATTATGGTAGCTCAATTTAAAATTAGAAATTTTTTTTCTTTGTTTAGCCAAAAATATTTAAGCTTAACATTAATATTATTTGGGTTTCTCTGCCTTTTTCCAGACAAAGCTTATGCTCAATTCAATTGCACCGTTTCGGACCCACCAGCTTTAAGTGAGCTAGCATGTCCTATTACTACGGGCATTAACTACCTCCTCGGGGCAGTAGGATTTGCATTTATAATAATAACTCTCTATGGATCCATAAAATACTCGCTGTCAGAAGGAGATTCTAAAGCAATCGAGGCGGCAAAAAAGAGCTTAACATGGGGATTGATAGGATTTGTAGCAGTTTTAGGAGCAGTCAGTTTGATTAATATTCTTATTAGAATTTTTATTGGAGGTTCTAGCGTAGCCGGATTAGAAGAAACGTTGCAATCAATTTCAGATTTTCTAGATTTGCATGGAGACCCATTCACTCAATAATTTTAAACACAGTATGAAAAAATTCATGCACAGATTAACAACACTCTCAATATTTATTTTGATGAACTTGTTTTTTGCATGTAACAGTCAGGATAATGTGTATGCTCAAAATTGTTCTAGCACCGCACCTGTTTGCGAAAACAGAGCAAACGGTGCATGTCATAGAGGATGCGTAGCTGAAAATGGAGGGGACATTGGTAGATGTCAGACTATCCAAGACGACCCATCAACTTGTGATAATGAGGACAACAACCATCCAGATTGTGATGAAGAGGGGGCACCGTGTGATTTGGCCAAGCACAAATCAACATGTCAAAGGAGACCTTCAAAAAGAGGAGAACATTCTGTACTAGGAGAAATATACGCAATTGATGAGGGAGAAATAGCAACCCAGGAAGAATCCTCGATACCTCTTGCTAAGCGAAAAATCAAACCGCTCATAGGTGCTACGATTGCCTGGATAGAAGATCCCTATCTTGCCAATAAGTCTGGGAAATACAAGGCTACCAGAAGATACACATATACCGAAAGCAACTCTACATTATCCACGGGAAATAAAAGCCCTCGCGGTGAGTACAAGATTTCAGATTTACCTGAAGAACCCCTGTTTATAGGGGTTTTTTGTGGTAAGGAAATTAAAGTATTAAAAGGAATTGTGTGGCAGGATGAAACTGGAGTAATAACAAAGGACGTCACTATCCCTCCGATATATATAAGTGGGGCTACAAGGTGTACAAACGAACAGTGCTTCTGTGAAGAAAACGATGTATGTATGAGACAACTGGTAGATAAAACCGATTATGAAAATACATGTGAAAATCAGATAAACCAGCTTGATAAGACCCCAGTGGATTACCTCTGGAGAAATGCAATCCCAATACTTAATGCAGGCTTTTCTTGTTTAAGAAACCCAGCTATGTGCGCTCAAGCGCTTGTAGCATACGTATCTGGTGCCACAGTCACCCCTGATGATTTAACAACCGACAGAGCTGCTTTTGTTGAAGGTACAAGCACAGCTCTTGGATGCGACCCATCTGCTTTCACAAAAGATGGTCTTGCTCCTTCATGTGACGATATAAGAGACATCAACGCTAGATTCCGTGGGATGAATCAGGGAGCTTGCGGAGGAGGATTAATCAAAACTTCAAATCCAGAAGAACTAAAAAAGCAAGTACTACAACTATATTCTGAGAATCCTGACATTTGTTATGACAATAGTGGAGCTAAAGTATCTGCTAGAAACTTTAGACCTCCAATGTATATTGCACAACAAGAACTTAGCTTTGAGTTTAATGAAACCTCATTTGAACCAGAATTTTTTCCGTACTATAGACTTAAAGATATTGATCCCGACAGAGCTGAACTAACCCCAAGTATAGCAGGAGAAGGTGTGGATCCCAACGGAAGCTGCTCAGGATATGGGTGCTCCCCAGGTTCGGGAATTGATGAGTATAGACATATTACTAGTGTTAATCTGAGAGGAGGCTCCTTTTCACCTGTATCAACAATCACAAATATGACCAAAATTGCTTCAACTGTCACTACGCCAGACAGTGAGGTACAAACAAAACAAAAGCCAAAAGGTAATGTTTATAATGTGCATCTTTTTGGACAGGAATGTGAGTGCACAGGAGGAAAAGACTCAGACGGAAGATGTCTTGAAGGAGGTTTTACTGCATCATTTTCTCAATTTATTGATATTATTAACTGCCAAAGCGATCCGCAAGCGCCAGGATGTAGTACACAAAAAGCATTCAATTCTATGGCAAATGTTAAACTTCCAAGAGCTAAGGAGCTTGGAGCTGTGAGTGGAGTACTTTGCGACTCTCTTTCCAGCCCAATAACTCCATTACAAAGTATAGGGGGTATAGGTACTACAACTACAAAAGCGAACATTCGAAACTCAGACGTACCGACGCCATATGGTGTCGAGGGTCTTGGAACGGTCACTGCAGCTAAAGAATGTATATCTAGACTATCGTCGTTTCCAATTGAAACCCCTAAAGAATAGTATTAATCAAAGTACACAAATAAATAGTTTGGATTTTTAACATCCTCAGATCTTAAATAAATCACCTCTTTTGTTAAAACAGGAAGCATATAACCTAAAGAATTATCAAAAAAGAAGGCTCTACTTGCAGATGTATCAATAATTTTAAAATCCCTAACTGAGAATTTTGGAAGCTCCCTGTAAATATAGCTACTAAGAGAAGGGTCCAAAGGAATAAACGGCTGCATGTTATATACTCCGGAAACAAAATCTTTTTTAATCAGCTCAACATTAGGCTGAGGAAAGAAAGGAGGCATTTTAACATAAAAGATTTCTGAGCCTTCTGACTCTCTGTATACCGTAATATGATTAACATAGTCTAGTTGATAAACAGGAGACCCATTAACATGTAAGGTATACTCTTTAAGCTCAAAAACATTCCGCTCCTCATAAATCTTAATACCAGGAACAGAGGTATCTTTCACTTCAAACTTAACATTTTTTGCATCTGATCCTACAGCTGAATTAAGATAAGCTTCATAATCCGACCTAAAATCCTCCAGTGACCCGCTACCCTCTGCAAGAAAAAAAACATTACTTGAAGAGACATGCCTCAACTTAAGCACGCCTGCCATTTTAGTTGGATCCATTAAGGAGTACTTCATGACATAACTACCATTATTTATTTCTTGGATATGATCTTGTGTGAAATTTCCTCCTATTACTAAATTTTTAGCCTTTAACCCAAGAGGGGCTTTTTTTTTCAATGCTTCCGAAAACTGGGCAGATGCTATCTCAAGAGATCTGTCTTCAACCACTTTTCTTTCAATATAAGATGTGTACCTAAATGCAGAAATTACAGCTACTGACAGGATTAAGATGAATATAAGTATGAATACTTTTTTTGTACCTAACAGATCACCTAAAAGTACTCTTGTTTGATCCATAAAATTCATAAAGTTCATTATTCTAACATTGCAGTCGAGCAACTTGAGCCAAATGTCGTCCCAGGACAGGACTCCCCACTGAAGGCCACCACGTAACAGGGATTAACTTGATAAGCAGCAGACCTTCCCCCTGATCTGATCTCATAATGCACATGAGGCCCTGTAGAGTGACCTGTAGACCCTACTCGACCGATAAAATCATTATATGCCACCTGCTCTCCAACGGATACCCCTATAGAACCATCTATTAAATGCCCAACTAAAATATATAAGAAGTCCTCATTGGAGTCATCATCTCCCCCATCACCAGAAATCTCAAGGACAACATAATTTCCATACCCTGCGGCATCATAACCTACAGTATCCACTACGGCAGTCCCACGATATGGAGATCGAACATCCTTACCCTCCACCGAATAAATTCCATCCACAGTATCTCCAACTAAATCCAAACCACAATGCAGATAATTACCGGAGGCAAGAGGACAACCTGTGTTATAAGTTACTCTGGTTTCGTAGCACTGTATAATGTAGTCATCATAATCAGAAATTACTTCCTTATACCCTATTCGCCTAAAAAAGTTAGGCAGGTTTTGTCCAAGTAATCCTGTCACCCCTCGTATATCAACATTAATTCTTGAGCCCTGTTTACAAGTGTCATCCCATCTTATTGTAGAGCCCGTTAAAATACAATCTAAATCCAAAGTTTTGTCCCCAATTGATACAGCCGAATAAATTGTGTTTACATTATCAAACCACAACGTGCCGTCTATACATTCTGGGGCTGTCTTATTGGTACCGCACACAGCCAAGCAAGAAAAATCATATGCCCTACCCTCTCTACACGCTAAATCACCACAAGCAAATATCTGCCCCCACTCATGCACAATAAGCTCGGTATTTGAAGGTTCTGTAGCTCTACACTCTGCATGGCTTGGTTTTGTAGCATATGCAGTTTGTAATCTTAAGAAACATTCAAGTTGATCCATAAAGTTATTGGATTCTATGGGCCTACCGCATCCAAAATCATCAATGGGGAAGTTATAAACTTCATAATTGCTTGCACCCGTCTCTTCAATCCAAATAGCCAAAGCAATAGCAGGATCATTCGCCGTCTGCAGTGCCCTTGCAATAATGTAGCCATAGCATTTCCTTATATTGTCTTCGTTAGCTGTACCTACACCCATGGGAGATCTCTTAGGATTAGCATATGTATTTGTTAATGCGTTTATCATATCTTCAAGAGGCTTAACATTATCAAGTCTCACGCCATTAGCATCTCTTGGAAGCTCGCTTTCATCTACGAATGGACAATCAACGTCAGTCTCTTCTACCCCTCCTCCTGACCCATAGTCCTGAACCATCATTCCTGAAAAAGGAAGGAATAGGATTGAAGTAGCAATTGTAACAAAGACTAGGCAAGAACTGATGAGCAGTAGCACTACTCCAAATAAAAATCTGACCAACCGGGCAGCCTCTGCTTGAAGCTTCTCCAAGTACTCAAAAAAGTCGCCATCAAATATGGATTTAAATAAACCAAAAATTTTTTCTCCTAAATATTGGGTTATAGCCGCAACAACAACCGCGGGTAAACCAACCCCAGAACCTGCCCCAACACCATATAACCAACCACTTATCTTACTAAAAGCTGATTTAATAACATTGCCACCAAACAAATTGATTACCTTAGCAAATCTTTTAACTATAAGATCTGACACCCACCCAACAAGCCTGTCAGCGAGCGCACCAAACCTATTAAACAACCCTGTTACAAATGGAATTTTAAAAAAAGGAAGTGTTGCCTCAGTAAATGGCAACGGTATTTTCCCATTAACAAAGGCTCTCCAAAAGAAGTCTCCCGGGTTTGTAAAAAATTTTGAGAATGCGTATGTTGGTGTTATCCAAGGTAATCTTTTTAGGACATACTTTTTCCAAATAAATTGCTGAAAAAACTCACCTTTTGCAATTGCATCTATAACCTCACTGGTTTCCGAAACGCGTTCTCTATAATCTATAAGTCTGCTCCATGCAATAAGCCGCCTATCTCCCATGATTCCAGCCATTCTTGTAATGGAGGTATTTTTTCCATGAACCGAAGCCTTCCAAAAGTTATCCATCAACCTTCTCTCGTTAGCCCTTAGTTTTTTTATATTAAATCCAGCCTTTGGATTCTGTTTCCTTGCGTCTTTGACTAAGTCTTCAGGAGTTCTAACTCCACTAAAGAGCTGCTTTAAATCATCAGCCTCTGCCTTCAGAGATTGTAAATTAGCCGCTTTTGACTGCTCTCCTGCCAAATTAGCCTGTGCTTGTACAAGCTGTTGTGATAATACAGCCCTTGTAGCAGGATCGGACGTTGTTGCTAGTGTTGATGTAAGAGTTGAAATATCAGTAACGTATTGCCTAGATTTTGCATCTGAAGTTAAAATATCGGCATCAATATTTGCAATTTCTGGACTATTTTCAAATGCCTGCCTAAAAGACTGAAAATAAAAATATTTTACCTGTGTAAAAGACGCCTGCTCCTCCACGGCCGATCCGCTTGAGAGCACATACGCTCGTATTGATGAATTTAGGGAATCTACATTTGAAAAATCACGTTGTGTCAAAATTTTACCTGTCACTCCAGGCTGATACCTTTTTATGTAATCACTAGAGGACAGGCTCATACCAGCCCGAACAGAATCGGATGAGACTCCTGGGTTTAAGAGCGGATCCCATAATCCATATAGCTCTGCCTTGAGCGAAAAGTCCTTGAATGCAAATCCTGCATCAAGCATGCTTTTAAATGTATTTGAGACAACACCGCCAGCTCCAACTTTTGCAATAGTTTCTGGATCTAAGTTAATCTTTGCCCCTCTAACGCCTGGAAGCTCATTATATTCCTCCTCAATTGAAAGGTCGCTTCCAGCAAGCCCTGCGTTAATGCTTCTGTTAATATTGTCATCTACATAATTCTGATCCCTGATACCATACCTAATGGCAAACCCATTTCTATAGTCCTTTTCAAGAAGAGTTGCCATTCGATTAGGAAGCCCTAATGCATCCCGATCGAATGAAATAGCATTAATAGCTGCTTCCATAAAAGGGTCTAGGTTTTCAACAGGCTGGATGGGGTTTTTTCTTATTGGCTTATCTCCAGGGTAATACCCCGCTTTAAATATTGGTGCCATAGTATTATGTTATTATAGACCTACAATTAACTTAATAGTAACAGATACTTGCTATAATTTACACACAGCTGTATATTTTTTATATGTTAGGTAAAGCAAAAACACTTAAAAACATTAAATATTTGATTATTTTTCTTGCGGTAATAACTTTTGTAGTTGGAACTTATAGAGTTGCCAATGCAGATAATGGATTTTCAATTTCAACAAATGTATTTAGGGGAATCTCAGAATTCTTTGAGGAGGAAACTTCAATCAGGTCCACTACAATGTCAATGATCACAGCAATGGGTATTGATGCCCCATTATATGGCCTGATAGGTTGCACTAGCGACGCGTTAATTGATGTAATCTTCTTGAATAGGGATTCTTGCTCTTTGAGAATGCTCCATTTAGGATCCGAATCGGCAAATCTGAACCTCAGAAGAAATGGAAGCCTCATGGCCTTTACTGCTCAAGCTTTTGACGGTTTTTCAGAGGCGCCTCCTCCCATAAATCTAGCGTATTTTATTAACAACGCGTCTGAGGAATCCATTGTTTTTAGAAGTGCATATGCTCAGGAAGGGTCATTGAATCAGTATGCAGCAGTGCTGGGGGCATGGAGAGGGATTAGAAACATTGCATATGGAATGTTAGCGGTTTTTGTAATGGCCATAGCTATCATGATAGTTTTAAGACAAAAAATAGATGCTCAAACTGTAGTGACAGCACAAATGGCTGTTCCAAGAATTGCAATTAGTGCTGTACTAATTGCATTCTCATATCCATTAGGAAGCATGTTTGCCCAGCTTATTATTCCTGCTACAAAAGCAGGTCTTTATGCTATCAATCCGGATACATTCACTAGTGGCGGTGGGTTCATATCAACCCAATGTCCAACTTTGATTGGTGCCAGCACAATTCAAAATATCACTAGCTATGCAACCTGTTATGCAGAATTTCTTACTAGATCTTTAATGGAAGCTGGCGAAAACAACAGCATCTGGGCGGACTTAGGGGGGCTAGTTATTCTACTTATTGCAGTTATAGTCTACCTAGCAGTTTTGATTATCTCTTTATTTGTTTTTATATTTAACTGGTGCAAGATAGTTCTGTATACCATTTTTGCACCACTCATTTTTGCTATTGGAGCCCTACCAGGCCAAGAAAGCAGAATAAAGGATTGGTTTATTACTCAACTTTCATCATCACTAGCCCTTGCGTCAATTTTCTTCTGCTTAATGCTTGGAGCTGCAATAACTTTAGGTACAGACTGGTCAGGAAGTACAACGGTCCCTGGAGCAAATCTCTTAGTTAGCGTACCTATGAGAGCTTTTGTAGGCCCTTCAATAACTTTAATTATGGGCGGTCTTGCAATAAAAGCACCTGGAATGATTGATCAGGCATTAAAAGGGCCAAAGAAAAAATAAATTAAACCTTAGAAACGAATAGGCGGGCTGGACAAAGACTTGGCTGTGTAAACACAACTAGTATCTTCGTCCAACCCGCCTTATTTTGCCTAGGCCCCTTTCCTCCCGTACGACCCAAACACCCCTGACGCAATGAATAGAAACGCCGTCATAGCGTCCCTCAAGGGGTAATCGGGGTCGATCGGCAGGGAGATTGGGTCTAGGTGCATCAGACCCAGGGAGTTCCAAGCAGCCATCGGAATTGCTTGGAAAAACCTCCCGGTAGCGATGATCAAATCACCAACACCTTGTACTTTAGGGATGTTTGGGAAATTGTAACCAAGGGCGAACCCCGTGATCAAAACTCCCGAAACCACTCCAAGCGTCCTGCCGGAGAGGTTACCCATAGATGCGGAACGTAACGTCCATCCCGCGAAGAACGCAAGCGCCCCACCGATCATGATAGCCCAGTGGGGCTGGCTCATGAAAAATGGGACCAGTGGACGTGCTGCGTTCAGCGAGATCGCGATGACCGCAATTGCGCTTAGGTGCACGATCCTCCCGGGAATGGCCTTGATGAAGTTCCAAATACTTTTCATGATGTACCCCTCCTTTTGTAGGTATCATGAATAGATAAATGTTTTTTGTTACGCATATTATACTATAGGTTGCTTGATTTCTCAAGCGTAAAGCTGTAGAATCCTCTGTTTCGCTGTAAATTAGTGCCGTATTGATAATTACAGGTTTTGGCATGGCTATAAATTTTTTTGGCTAAACAGCAATTTTTGCATCTCAAGCCTAAAAACATTTGTTAGTTCCTAAAACCACCCTGACCAAGTTATAATGGGAGGTATACCATGCCCATTTCTGAAGTATCACTAGGTGTGAAACAACATGCAGTTCCACAGAATATAATGCAGGTGGAATTTAAAGTCATTGGAGAGCTGACCATGAGACAGTTTGCCTATCTTGTCCTAGGCGCTGTTTTTGCTTTTGGAACCTTTGCCTCAGGCCTTCCAAAGTTCATCGCCATCCCTCTAGCCCTCTGCGTAGCTGGCCTTGCTCTTGCCGTAGCCTTTCTCCCAATTCAAGACAGAAGCATGGACATTTGGGTAGTTAACTTTTTTTTGGCCATTTACTCCCCCACTCAGCGAATCTGGAAAAAAGAGGTTGAGCCTCCAAGCTATTTTCTATACCAAAATGCAAATCAATTGAAAAACGAAATGCTTGCTGTTGCCCCAACAGCAAGCCGAAGAAAACTGGAACAATACCTTGAAAGAGAAGTCACCGACCACATTCTTGACCCAATGGAACAAAGAGAAGCCGAATACATACAAAAAGTCAGGGACTCGTTTGAGGGTACAACTACAACCCAGGCTCAAGCTTCAACAAAACAGGCAACGCTTTTTAAGCCTTACCATTCGTTCCAGTCTCAGCAAACATCTGTTATTGATACCCCCGTTGCATCAACCCCATTAGCTCAAGATACAAGCCTACCTCCAATTCGAACAGAGCCCTCCATAAACAAAAACTTTCAAGAAAACAAGCCTCAAGGCATAGAGGAAAACGCAATGGAGACAACACCAGCACAAACTCCAGCGCCTCAAGTTAAACCTGAAATAAAACCTCAATTACAGGAGCCTAAACCAAAGTTGGCAGAGCAAACCCAATCGCAACCACCTATGGCTAGCAAGGAGCCCGCAATGCCAAAGCCAACCGCAACAACACAAACGCAAAGTAGCGTGCCTACTCCAAGCCCTGTAAGTGCGCAACCCACCCCTGCCCAAGCACAGACTCAGCAACCAATTAGGACACAGCCTCAGGTGCAGGCTCAAATTCAGCAGACCGCAACCTCAAAGCCTGAACTAAAACCTCAGATTTTGCCAAAAGAATCTCCAAAACCAGAATTCAAATCCCAAACTCAGCTAACCCCAACGGCAGTCTCAAATGCATTCAGAGTGAATGATAACGTCCGTAAACCAAAGATTACTTACACACCATACAACTCAATCACTCCGGACAGACTAACGGGTAGGCGGTTCACACACCTGACAGCAGAGCAAGGTGAACTGGTTCTCCCCATTCGAGGCGAAAGAGTCCTAAACACTGTCAATGAAGAGCAAAAGTTTGACTCAGATCTTGAAAAAAAGACTAAAGATTTAATGGGTCTTATTGACCGAATTAAAAAAGAGGCAGGAGTACAGCAAGCTAAGCTTGGAGCCAAACTAGATCTAAAATCTCAAACACCAACTCAAACAGAAGCAACAAAAAAAGAAGTCCAATCTGCAGCAAACCAGCTAAAAAGCTCAAACGATAATTTATCAAAAGAAATCGAAGAGCTCAAAAGAAAAATGCAGGACTCCAGTGCCGCCGACAAGCAAAAATTTGAGATGGAGCTATTAAGACTTCAGAATGAAAAGAAAGTTGCAGACACTCAAATCTCTGCTCTGCAACAAAAAATAAACGAGCTTCAACAGAGGCTTTATCAGACGGTGCAAACACAAAAGCAAACGTATGATATCCCACAGCCAATACAAAAAGCACCAGAACCACCAAAAAATCAGGGGATTGTGATTGAACCATTAAACCTACCAGAAACAACACCAGACCCAGCATCAGTAAAGGCACCTGAGCAAACACCACAGCCCGTAATTTTAAAACCGGTAGTCCCGCCACCAATAAAAGAGGCGCCAATAGAGGCTAAACCGGCAAATTTTGCTCAAGCCCCTTCGTTTGCAAATCAACCAAATCTGATCAACGGAATAGTGAAAGATAAAGAAGGTAAGCTAGTTGAAGGTGCAGTTGTTATAATTAAAGACTCAAAAGAGGATGTGGTAAGAGCACTCAAAACAAACAAACTTGGGCAATTCTGCATCACAACGCCGGTTACTAACGGCAGGTATAAAATTGAGGTTACAAAACCGAATGAGGACATACCACAAACTTTTGAGCCCGCAAGTGTTGAAGTGAAAGGAGAGGTATTACCACCAGTAGAGTTTATTGGTAAACTTTAATCAAATATGTCAGCAGTTATACAAAGCACACAAGATCATTTAGAGATTGAGACAGTTTCAAGAGACCTAGTTGTTCTTAAAACTGGGGCTTGTGTTCTTGTACTTAAAACAAACGCTGTAAACTTTGACCTTTTATCCGAAGTAGAACAAGATGCAATTATTGCTGCGTACTCTTCGTTACTAAATTCGCTTACTTATCCAATCCAAATTGTAGTGAGGAGCAAGAAACTTGATATTTCAAGCTATATAGATAAAGTTCAAGCAATCGAAAATAAAATCAGGGATCCCCTTCTTAGAGTTCAAGCAGAGGCTTACAGAAAATTTGTTCAGGAGCTTATTAAAAAGAACGAAGTTTTAGACAAAAGCTTTTACGTAGCAATTCCTTCAGGAACAGGTATGATCATGGCTGCACCTAATGGAGGGCCATTGGACTTTTTAAAAACTCTTTCGGGAAATAAAGTAAAGAGAGTTAAAGTGGATGTACCCAGTTCGATCAAGACAGCAGAAACTGAGCTGTACCCAAAGAGGGATTCAATAGTCAGAGACTTTGCTAGATTAAATATAAAAGCTAAACAGCTGACCACACAGGAGCTTGTAGAGCTATTCTTTGACGTGTACAACCCAATCTCACTTCATGACCAGAGAATTAGAACAGGAATTGAAGATTATGGAGTTCCAATTGTGGAACCCGCAATTATTGAGGAATAATATGGATATTTTTAAACTTTTTGATAAATCGGATAAAGCAAAAACAACAAGCGCACAGAATAAGTCTGCTGAAAAAGCTGCGCAGACAATTGCGCAAGGCATGGTTTCGGTTAAAGACATTATTGCGCCCTCAGGTATTGAGGTGGACTTCACTCATATTAGGATTGGAAACTCGTATTATAGAACTTTGTTTGTGTCAGGGTATCCAAGATTTGTAGGAGCTAACTGGCTATCTCCCCTCATCAACTTTGACCACACGCTTGATATTTCAATGTTTTGCTACCCAGTGCAATCTAAAGGTATTCTCGATGATCTCAGAAGAAAAATTGCGGAAATGGAAGCAACGGTAAAAACAGATTCCGAAAGAGGAAAAGTTGTAGACCCAGCAGTTAGAGCAGCCCTTGAAGACGCTCAGTCACTTCAGGAACAGCTTGTTAAAGGAATTGAGAGGTTCTTCCAGTTTTCATTTTATATAACAATTCCGGCGGACAGCCTTGAAGAACTTAACAACATTACAAAAAAAGTTGAGTCCACTCTTGGAGCACTTCTTTTAATCTCAAAAGTAGCATCGCTTCAAATGGAGCAGGCTTTTCAATCTACAATTCCGCTGTGCCTAGACAAACTTTTGATTACAAGAAACATGGATACAACAAGCCTTGCTACAACTTTCCCCTTCACCTCGTCAGACTTAACTCAGAACGAAGGCATTATGTACGGGGTTAACATGCACAACGGCTCGCTCATTATTTTTGATAGGTTCTCAATGGAAAACGCAAATATGGTGGTGTTTGCAAAAGCCGGAGCTGGAAAATCGTTCTTTGTAAAACTTGAAGCGTTAAGATCACTTGTTTTTGGAGCACAAATAATTGTGGTTGACCCAGAAGAAGAGTATAGAAGGCTCTCAGAAGCTGTTGGAGGAAACTACATTTCGTTCTCTTCCTCTTCGCCATCAAGAATTAATCCGTTTGATCTTTCAGGAATTGCAGTAGAAGGTGAAAACGAACTTGGGCAAAAAATACTTTCACTGCACACGCTTTTTAAAATTATTTACGGGACACTGACAAATGTTGAAGAGTCTCTTTTGGATAAGGCCTTAGTAGAAACGTACAGAATCAAGGGAATTACCACAGACCCTGTCACACAAAAAGAGAAAGAACCTCCAATTATGGAAGACCTTTATAAAGTGCTTTTGGGAATGGAAGAGCCAGAAGCAAAAGGTCTAGCGTCAAGACTTGAAAGATATATTAAAGGTTCACTTGCTGGAATTTTTGACCAGAGATCGAACATTGACCTTGAAAGCAGATTTACAGTATTTTCCACAAAATCACTTGAAGATGTTTTGAGACCAATCGCAATTTACATTATTCTGGACTTTGTTTGGACAAGAATTAAGAGAGATTTAAGAAAGAGAATTTTGCTTGTAGATGAGGCTTGGTACTTAATGCAGAACAAAGACTCGGCAACGTTCCTTTACGGAATTGCAAAAAGATGTAGAAAGTATTTCCTTGGCCTTACAACAATTACACAGGACGTTGGAGACTTTTTATCAAGCGAATATGGAACGGCAATTATTACAAACTCGTCCATTCAAGTACTCCTTAAACAGCACCCTGCTGCAATAGATAAGCTTGCAGAAGTATTCTATCTTTCCGAAGGAGAAAAAAGGCTTCTATTATCCGCAGGAATTGGAGAAGGCTTGTTCTTTGCAGGAAGCAATCACGTTGCAATGAAAGTTGAGGCCTCTGACGAAGAATACAAACTGGTGACAACAAAGCCAACTGATGTGCTGAAGTTAAGAGAAAAAGGTACGCTAGCGGAACCAACGCCAACTTTAGGAAAAGCAGTGTACAAACCAATAATCAACATTCCAAAGTCTCAACCAGCGCCACAAGCCCCCGTTCAAGTGGCAACAGAACAAACTTCAAATGCAGGGCCTGTCTCAAGCGCACAAATGCAAACTCCTGCAACACCTGATGTTGCAAAAGCGCCAAACGATGGGGTCTCATCAATTTTTTAATACTGCATGGGCATTATAAGGTAAAGGTGATTATCTCTAGTTGAAGGTCTTAAAACCCCTGGCACTCCAGGACCAATTTTATCTGAACACTCAAAAATAAATTCGTCAGATTTTACGTTACTTAGAACGTCAAGAATGTACTTTGAATTAAATGCAATTTCCAAATCCCCACCTGAAACTTCAGCATCAATTTTTGCGCTGTTTTCCCCTACTTCCGAATTTGATGAAAGGATATAAACTGCGGAGTCATCACTACTTATCTTAAATCTCACAACAGTTACGGAGTCTTTTGCAAATACATTCGCAAGTTTAAGGGCGCTTGCCAAATCCTTTGAGGCCATTTTAACTTTAACGCTTCTTGTATCAACATGTGGAATAAGTCCTTTGTATGCAGGGAAATCTCCATCAATAACCCTTGATGAAATAACCACGTCGCCGGACTTAAACACTACAAGAGTGTTGTCTTTGTTAACTGACACCTCTAGTGGTTCTTTCAACGAAGCCGTAAGCCTAGCAACCTCCAAGAGAATCTTTGCAGGAATAATTGCGGAAAACTCTTTTTTAATTTTTCCGGACTCTGAAGCTACAGATCTTTCTGCAAGCCTAAACCCATCAACACCAACTAGGTACAACCCCTCATCGTTTCCAATTAACAATACGCCTGTTAATACCGGCCTTGTCTCATCTGCTGCCGAAGCAAATGCAGTTTCAAGGACAGCGTCGCCAAAAACTTTTGGATCAATTGTTAAGTGAACCTCATCTGCATCTGCTGCAATATTTGGAAACTCAGATGCATCAATTCCTACAAATTTTGAAGAAACTTTGTCACTTGAGATCTTTAAATTTGTTCCGCTTCCTTCAATTGTTATTGTCGAAGGGGGGATGTTTGAAACGTATTCGTGAAAAACTTTTGATGGGACTGTTATTTCACCCTCCTCTTCTACAGAGGCTCCTATCCATGTTGTTATTGAGGTTTCTAGATTTGTTGAAGAAAGCTTAACTCTACCGTCGACCGCGGAAATAAGGACGTTAGACAAAACAGGAAGCGAACCTCTTGTAGCAACTGCTTTGCTGACAATAGAAAGCCCACGGACAAGATTTTCCTGGAGACAGGTAAATTTCATATTTTAAGACTTTAGGTTTATTCTTCGTCTTGCTTTGGTGTAATTACAACTCTTCTGTTGTAACCAACGCCAACGCTCTCTGAAGCAACCCCTTCGGTTTCAGAAACTACAAGGTGAGCAATTCTTCTGTCAAAAGCTACCATTGGAGGAAGCTCAACAGGCCTCATGCTAAATTTAACTCTATCTATCGCACCCTTTGTCATCTCTTTGACTTTCTCTTCTCTATCTCTTCTGTACCCATTCACATCAACAATAAGATGTGGCCACTTTTCGCTTGAAGTGCCTACTATCAAGTTCAAGATGTGCTGAAGCGATGCAAGACCCTCACCATGGTATCCAATAACAACACCTAGGTCATCGCCACTGAGATTTATGTGAAATGTGTTTTCTTCTGAAACATCAGCTACCACATCTACGCTTGCTACAACCCCAATAAAAAACAAGATTTTTTCTACTGTCTCCCTGATTAGATTTTCCAGATTTTGTGTGTCTTTCATATATCCTTATTAAAAAATACTTACTTATCAAGAAACTTTAGCTCGGCCAATTCCGATTTTTTGTGCCCACGGAGTAAGACCTCCAAGGCCACTCACATAGTATTGCTGAACTAAAGAAAAAAGTGTTGAGACTAACATGTTTAGCACAACACCGGAAGGCAGCGAGAAACCTACAATCAAAAAGACGATAGGCATCATGTAGAGCGTTTGCTCCTGCATATTATACATAAGGTCGGCCTGGTCGTCACCCGCCTTCTTTGCGGCCTTTTCCGCCTTATCAACTACAGGCATCATCATTTTTGATGTCAAAAACTGAAGAATTGCAGCCAGAACGGGCAAAATAAAAATCTTGTCAGGCTTTGAAAGATCAAGATATAAAAAGCTTGAGTCAATTGCGTGGCCACTAGCTAACCTTATAAAGTCAAAATACAGTTTTGAATTGATAACATCCAGACTTTGATGCTGAGTTCCGTACAGCATATTAATCACACCAAATAACGCAATAAAAATTAGAATTGGAAATACTTGAGTGAGGCACCCTGCCGCAGGATTTATTCCAGCCTCCTGATAGAGCTTCATTTGCTCCTCGGCAAGTTTTTGCTTGTCGTGGCCAAATTTTTTCTTAAGCTTATCAAGCTCTGGCATTAAATCCCTTTGCTTCTTCATAAGTTTCATTGAACTCAAAGCCTGAGGAAGCGTCACAAGTTTTACAACAAGCGAAAGGAGAATAATGGCAACTCCCATATTTCCTACATACTTATAAAGGATGAACAACGCATTCAGAAGAGGGTTAATTAATACTGTGTTCCAAATTTCGCTAAAAAAATTCATAAATCTCCTAAACTTACTTTACAGGATCAACACCACCTTTTGTAAAAGGGTTACACCTGATTATTCTCCAAGTCCCAAGAAAACCTCCTTTAATTAGGCCGTACCTATCGATCGCATCAAAAGTGTACTGAGAACAGGTTGGCGTGAACCTGCATATTCTAGCATCATCCGGAATATGTAAGAAATGCCTTAAATACCCCTGATCAAGCGAAAGATATTTTTGATAAAGCTTTATTAAAGTCAGCACTAATTTCTTCATGGCTCTTTCCTGTAATTATACCTTTTGCAATGACAACTATAAAAAACTGATTTTCTGGAAATTTTGGTTTTGTTTCTCTTATGCAGGCTGAAATTATTCTTTTAATTCTGTGCCTTTCAACAGATCTTTTATCTACTTTGTTGGTTACAATGATGCCAAATATCGAAGGGTGGGCAGCTTCTTTAATATCCTTCAGCACAGAGATAATTAAAAAATCTCCATGAAAACTCTTACCGTACTTTTTAACAATGTTGTAATGAAAAGTCTGAGTAAGTCTTAAATCTTTAGAAAGAATCATTTGGAATGTCTTGACACTGTTAGGCGAACTCTACCTTTTGCTCTTCTTCTTTTAAGAACATTTCTTCCGCCAGGTGATGACATTCTGATCTTAAAGCCATGTGTTCTGACTCTCTTCTTCTTTTTTGGTTGGTACACTCTTTTTGGCATAACGAAGCTATTAAACTATATGAACCGTATCCAGTCAACTAGCCCCATAGTAGTTGACTTATTTTGGCAGATATTTTACAATTACTATAGGTTTAGTAGGGCTAGGAGGCCTCAAATGAGTAAACTTAAGGTGGTTGGTTGCCTGGTTGTCGCAGTACTGACAATCGGAGGGGTGTGCGTCTATGTGCACGCTACTCCAAACTGCGACATCAAGAGTGTGGTAGCTCTTGGTTTGGCATTTGTGCTGTTCTGCACTCACGCCATTTCAGGAGAATGACTTTGACACAACCTCATATGGGGTTGGTACGAGCGCTTTGTCGTCTCCTCTACCAACCCCAGTCTGCCTTACTCTTCCCATCTGGGATATAATTCCATTGTGACAAAAGTTGTAAATTCCCAAGAAATCTCAAAAGACATTTTTACAGACATAAAAAATGGAGCATTAGCCTTTGAGCAGAAAGCTGGCAGAAAGCTAACTTTACACATCCTACAAGTTGGTGATGGCCAGGCTTCAACAATTTATGTTCGAATGAAACTTAAAAAAGCAACGGAAGTGGGAATAAATGCAATTCTCACAAAACTTCCTAGAGAGGTGACACAACCAGAACTAGAAAATAAAATTATCGAGCTAAACAATAATAAAGAAGTTGATGGGTTTTTTATTCAAGCTCCAATTTCAAAACACCTAGATTTTACAAAGGCATCAAATCTAATTGAACAAGAAAAAGATGTAGATGGACTTTCCTCTAGAAACCTTGGTCTTTTATTTCAAAACTCAAAAGCAGCCCTGGCCCCTGCAACCGCTCTTGCAGTGATAGATCTTTTAACATCTCAAGACAACTTTTCATTAGAAGGTAAGCATGCTGTAATTTTTGGAAGGTCAACAATTGTTGGAGAGCCATTAGCGGCACTTCTGCTCTCAAAAAATTCGTCTGTTACAATTCTCCACTCCAAGTCCATAAAAATAGAGGAAATTTCAAAAACTGCAGATATTATTGTATTAGCAACCGGAAAACAAAATGTAATTTCAAACGAATCCATAAAAGAGGGGGCGTTCATTGTTGACTGCGGGGCTCCGAATCCAGAAGCATCTGAGGAAATTTTACTTGGAAGCAGAGCAGGGTATGCCACACCAGTACCTGGAGGAGTAGGTCCTCTCACAATCTTAAACTTGTTAAAAAATGTAGTGATTGCAGGAGAAAGAAAGTATGGAAGTTTTTAACAAACAAAATAACAAATATTACAGTTCAAATACCTCAGGCGCATTCACGGAAAACGGAGTTGCAGACATCCTTGTTTCCAACGTGCCTCTTCAAAAAGCAATTCTTAGTTTTATCGAACAAAAAACCGAAGCTCAAAAAATAAAGTTATTTGAGATTGCAAGCGGAAAAAGATTGAACAGGTGGGAAATTATTCATCAAGAACTAGCTTCCCAAACGCACAAAGCTTGGGATGTTACCCTTTCGGATTTTACTAGTGTTGCACTCCCCTCTCAAAACCTGCTGGCAAAACTTGACTGCAGTTTTTTGAAGATCAAAAATGCCCCTACCCCAGTAGACATTTCAAAAGAATTGCCAAAACCCGAATGGCTTGATTCGGAATCAAAGTTTAATGCAGTGCTAACCTCATATGGATTTGATAGTGTTTGGGCAAAAGAAGATGCAAGGTACGAAAAAATAGGAAAAGCCGTTTTTAAAAACTTTGAGCTTACAGATCTTTCAAAGCAGGAATATGGTGACTATATTCAGGCTTTTCTTGATGCAACCCACCAAGAGGAAAACACAGCAATAAATTTTGCAGGAGGGATGTTAGCCAGAATTAATGAGCTCTTTGAGAATTATATTGAGCCAAACGGTTTCTTTATTTCTATTGATATCACAGAACCTATAAACGACCATCTTTTTAGTGCTGGGGCAGCATTTAAACTAGAAAACTACAAAGTATTAGTGCCTATCCTTGAGGACAAAGGTTACAAGGTGGAGCTGTATTCGTTAAATGCTTTTATAGAAATGATGGGACAAAGCACTCCAATCAATCTTGAGGATCATTCTGTTCTTTTTGTGACTAAATAAAACTAAGCGTCCAAATGCTCAATTACTCCAATGTTTAAAAGCTTTCTAGGATCGTACTTTTGCTTTAGTTCACCCCATTTTTGAAGAATATCTTTACCAAAGTGCTTCTCAAGCTGAACCTGTGTTAATCCATGCACACCATAAAGATACCTCTTGCCACCAAGTTCGTAACATAAATCCGTGAGGTCGCTTACCATATCAAGGGCATCTTTTACATACGAAGGGGGAACGGTTGGCATGATACTTAACAGGTATGTAAAATCCTCTCCCTCTAAATCAAGCGAAAGTGGGAAAAATGTTTCTTTATTATTTTTGATGATATAACAACCAACAAAATCAGCCGTATACGAATCATTTAAGAAGTGCTGTTTCATCAAAAACTGCTCCATACCAAATCTTCTTATTACAACTTTTGCTTCTTTTAAAAACTCAATGTAATCAGGGCCTGAAACTGCGTAATCACTCCATGGATGACAAAGATCCGTGTACTCCACGTCTTCATCACTTTGCGGGAAGAAATAAACCAGTTGCTGTTTTTTTATATATTTTGAACCAAAACTTAAATCAAAATTGTTTGGATCCCCAACCTTTTCAGTTACGGAAAATTCTATTTCTCCAAAAAAATCTTTTGCAAAATGCCACTTGGTCTTTGAGGCATCATGGTAATCTTCAAGCTCTTTAACCAAAAAAGATCCACAGGGATTAATTCTAAAAGGCTCAAGTTTTTCTGTATCAGAAACCTGAAGGTAAGTAAAAATTCCGTCAGCCTCATTATGCTTTAACGCCTGCTCTAGATGTTTAAAATGACCTTCCAATGTAGGATCAAAAAAAGCTAAAGCTGCAACGTTTTCTCTGCTTGGGACTACAGTAAGTGTAAGCTCGGCAATAACTCCAATCCTACCAAACCCTCCCAAAGAGTACTTAAATAAGTCAAAATTATTTTCCTTAGAACACTCAATTATCTCACCGGACATTGTGACAATTCTTATTGATTTAATATGATTCCAAAATCCGCCACTTTTTGAAGAATAAGGACCTACACCGCCAACACTTGCTGTCCCACCAATATGAATTTTCTGCCCAGGGTTGTTAGGAAAAACTGGAAGGCAAAATTTTGGAAACTCAATTCCGTTTAAGACTTCATGCCAAGGAGTTCCTGCTTTAACCACAACTTCAAGTTTGTCTCTATCAAATTGCACTCCTCTCAAATTCACAAGACTCACTTGAAAATCACTTGTGAGAGTCTGCCCATTTACGGAATGGCCTGTGTTTCTGATTTTAACTTTTTGATTTTTTTGACTGCAAAGTCTTAAGGTAGCCGCAAGCTCATCAATTGTTTTTGGAGCTGCAGATTCTTTTGGAAGGTCAAAATATATCTTTCCAAAATCGGTCTGATTAAACTGCTTTACCTCATCTGTAGAACCAATATCAGGAACTATTTGGTTATCCATACTTTAAAAATTATAACACCCAAATTTAACGCCGTAGATAGGCTCTTAGCTTCTTCTTATTCAAAAAGATATAATTACAACATGAGAATACTGGTTGTTGAAGACGAACAAAAACTGGCAAATGCCGTCAAAAAGTCCCTAGAGGTAGAAGGGTATGCAGTAGATACATACCAAGACGGTGCGGATGGTTTGGAAGCAGCACTGAATGAAGAATATGACCTTGTAATTTTGGATCTTGGGTTACCTTCAATGGACGGACTGGAAATATGTAAAAGGCTTAGGTCTAAGAAAAAACTTATCCCAATACTAATGCTAACTGCAAGAGATGCCGTAAAAAATAAAATCGAAGGGTTAGATCATGGAGCAGACGACTACATAATAAAACCATTTGATTTTGAAGAGCTTCTAGCAAGAATCAGAGCCCTGCTTAGGAGGCCACAGGAAAATAGGTCCCCAGTTCTATCAGCAGGAGATATCACATTTGACCCTGTTGCAAAAAATGTAACAAGAGGAAAAACGGAGATTGCACTTTCTTTAAAAGAGATGGCCCTACTTGAGTATCTTTTAAGAAACAAAGGTAAAGTTGTGTCTAAAACTCAGATTATTGAGCATGTTTGGGGAGGAGAAGCGGATCCGTTTTCAAATGTTGTAGATGTATACATTGGTTACTTAAGGAATAAGCTAGAAAAACCTTTTGCAAAATCAGATAAACTAATAATTACCGTAAAGGGAATTGGGTATAAAATTGAAGGGTAAATGAACGAATTTTTAAAAGCAAGGTTAAAACTGACATTTCTATATATCATTTTAAGTGCCGTAATGCTTGGCGCATTTTCTTTTGCTGCAATTCAATCGGAAAGAAGAGCCTTTAAAAAAATTGATGCGATTTTAAGCGATAGAACACAAAGACCTAATCTGTCCAAACTTATGGAAAACAGGCTTAGAGCATTTGATTCTGACTTTATTGAAACTTTAATGACCTTTAATGTAGCAGTACTGTTTGGAGCTTCAATTGCAAGTTACTTTTTAAGTGGTTACACTCTTAAACCAATTCAAGAAATGGTTCAAAGACAGGAAGAGTTTTCGCAGGATGCATCTCATGAGCTCAGAACCCCACTTACTACAATTAACATGGAAATAGAATCATTAAAGCGAACTGACAACAAATCTTTTTTACAAAACAAAGAGACGTTCCTAAGCATTCAGGAGGAGGTAAAAAGAATGTCAAAGCTTACCGACGGACTGCTATTCCTTGTTCGAAAAGAAAACGGTAGCCAAAGCCAAGTAGTTGACATAAAAATATCGGAATTAATAACAGAGGTGGCAAGTCAAATGAAAGCACAAGCTCAAGAAAAAAAGATTGATATTGTAGCTCAAGTCTCAGAAGGTATTATGATAAGAGCGAACAGAGACCAGATAAAACAAGTTATGTTAATTCTCATTGATAACGGTATCAAGTATTCTTCTGAGTCCACAAAAATACATATTAAGGCTGTCCAAACAAAAAGATTCATTGAGATTGTGGTTGCGGATGAGGGGGTGGGAATTCCAGATAGTGAGATTTCACATGTATTTGAAAGATTTTATAGAGTTTCCGGAAACAAAGGATCTGGAAGTGGTCTTGGGCTTGCCATTGCAAAAAAGCTTGTAGAGCAAAATAAAGGCAAGATTAGAGTTGAAAGCAAGCTGGGTAAGGGATCCTCATTTTTCTTATCTTTTTCTTAAGTTTGCCCTGTAATATACAAGTTAAGGAGGTGAAAGTATGTTTAACACAACCAAAATCAAAATAGTAGCAGGTCTGGCAGGTTCGGCAATTTTGCTCTCATCAGGAGTAGCATTTGCTGAGAATTCTACAAAGCCTGATTTTAACGAAGGTGGAGAAAAGTTCAGAACTCAAATGCAAGAAAATAAAGAGGAAAGAGAAAACGCAAGAGAAGAAAGAAAAGAAGAGAGGGAGGAGAAAAAAGAGGAAAGATGTAATGTTGTTGAGGGAAGAATTCAAAATAAACTCTCTAAATTCCAGGAAAACAAAGAAAACCATGTTGAGAGGTATAAGCATATCAAGGAGGCTGTCACAAATCTTGTAGCAAGACTTAAAGAAAAAGGCTATAGCACAGGAAATCTTGAGACTTACCTTAAAGAGCTTGATAGCAAAATACAGGACATGGCTTCTGACTATCAGACCTTCATATCAAAGCTTGAGGAAACAAAGAACTACACATGTGGAGCCTCACAAGGAGACTTTGTTGCAAAGCTCAATGAAGCTAAAGCAGCAAGAATTGTAGTGTTTCAGGATGCTGTAGAAATTAGAAAATACATCATTGAAACAATCAGGCCAGAAATGAAGAGCCTCAGAGAGCAGATTAAGGATAGTAAATCCTCTGAAAACCAGTAATATCGTTTATAGTGTAACCTGCGCCGGTCAAAACCTTGACCGGCTGGTTACGACAGTTACAATAAATATATGAATTCTCCAAAAAATATTCTTTTTGTATTTCTGGCTATCCTAGTATTAGCGGGAGTGGGGTATTTGGTTGCCACTAAAGCAAAACCAGCGCCAACTAGCTTACAAACACCTGCTGTTCAAAACCAGGAAGGGCAAACTGTTACGGAAAAAACGCCAGAGCAGACAAAATCAGAGCTTGAAAATGATTCAAAAAAGGCTATTCCGGAAGATCCAAAAGCTGACATTGATCAGGAGCTAAACTCCCTAGACACTATCATTAAGGACGCAAATCCTGATGATTTTGGTGAAGATAAGCTATCAGACCTAGAGCTTTAGTCCTGCGCTTGCTCTGCAATGCTTTAGGTAATATGATGCTTTTAGATTAGAAAGGCGGTGATATTTAATGGATCAAAATGCACAACCAAGCACACAAGGTACAGGAATGGACCAGGCAAAGCTAATTGCAATTTTGGGTTATGTTTTACCGTTCTTATTCTTTTTACCTATGGTAATGGATGAACTCAAGAACAATGAGTTTGCTAAATTCCATGCCAACCAACACCTCAACCTCCTAATTTTCTTGGTAGTTGGAAACGTTGCCGCAACAGTACTTTCAGTAGTACTCATAGGATTTTTAATCCTTCCTATTGTTGCAATCGGAGGACTTGTTTACATGGTTCTTGGAATCATGAATGTGGTAAATGGAACAATGAAACCATTACCACTTATCGGTCAGTTTAAGTTAATTAAGTAAGGAATATTGTGGGGCGGGGGTAAAATCTCCGCCTCTTGAAATTGTTATTATGTCTGAACAAGTACAAAATTCACAGCCAGTACAGGCACAACCAACACAGCCTCAACAACCTGCGCAGGGCAACAAATCAAACACAGCACTCAAAGTAGTTCTAGGAATTTTAGGATGTTGCCTTGTATTAGTCATTGTAGTTGGTGTTGCCGGAGCACTCTTTGCTAGAACTGCATCAAAAACACTTACTTCCAAACTTACTGAAAAAGGAGTTGAAAGTGTAATTGAGAATCAGATCGAAAAAGAAACAGGCAAAAAAATAGATATTGATACCAACTTTGACGAAGGCAAGTTTGAGGTCAAAGGTGATGATGGCTCCACATTCTCCGTAGGAGACAGTAAGCTACCTGAAGGATTCCCAACAGATGTACCACTTTATGACGGCGCAAAAGTTGTATCAAGCTCAAAGTCCAGCACAAAGATTGGAAACACATTCTACATGGCTGTACTTTCTACATCCGATGATGTTGATACGGTAAACGCATACTACAAATCAGCACTTGAAGATGCAGGATGGAAGGAAGAATCTACATACAACAGCAGTATGGGATCTACAGTAACTTCAAAGAAAGGTAATACCTCTTTGACAGTTTACATGTACCAAGATAAAGCAGAAAAAACAACTGCAATTTCATTAACTGTTAGTGAAAATAAAGAGTAACTAAAAAGAAATTGAAGTAAAAGAAAACAGCTCCTTGTTATTTTTCAGGGAGCTTTTTCTTTTCTTCATCAATATCTAGAAGATCAATTTTTGAGAAAATAGGCGCGGCGTTTTCTATTCGAACGCTTTTTGCCTTGGCAATAAAGAATGCTAGTAAGTCTTCATCTTTTGAAGGCCATGTGGCTGGAAACTCCAAGCCTAAGTCTGCAAACATTCTCTGAGCTGCATTCGGAAGAAGAGGCATCAAAAGATAAGAAAGCTCAACAATTACAACTACAAGATTAAACATGGATTTTTCAAACCACTCCACATTATTTTCCTTAAACTTCCAAGGAGTCCTAATGCTCATAAAATAATTTGCAAAGCTTGAAAGCGAGATTATTGCTGTTAAATATGCCTTAAATTTTGACTGCTCCAAAGTTTCTAGGCACTCAGTGTAAGTCTCTGTAACAAAGTTTTCTACATCTTCCATAGAGGAAAAGGCAGTATGCTTATCTCTTGAGGAAATATCATCTACAGAATATTTAGAAAAATCTACGCCCTTAGCTAATGTAAGTACCCTGTTAAAAAGGTTGCCTATGTTTCCAATTAAAACATTGTTAGTTTTTTCACAAAAATCATCCCATGAAAAGTTGGAATCATTCTCCTCAGGCATTATGAGACAGAGGTAAAATCTAACTATGTCGTTTCCATACTTCTCAACTAAATATTTTGTGTCAACAATAACTCCTCTGCTTTTTGAAAACTTTTTACCTTCAAGATTTAAAAACTGGTTAATGGCCAAAAAATCAGGAAGATGAAGCTCAGGATCGTACACGTGGAGTTGTCCAGGCCAGAAAAGAGCGTGGAAAATAAGATTATCTTTACCCATGAAATAGTAATGAGTAATCTGCTTTCCATACCAAAATCTTCTCCAGTCATCATTATGAATTTCCGCCCACTCCATGCTTGCTGATAGATAACCGATTACTGCATCAAACCAAACATATATTCTCTTGTTCTCCATGTTTTCTATCTTCAAAGTTCCAGGAATTCTCTCTGCCGGTAGCTCAACTCCCCAGTCCAAGTCACGGGTTATTGCTCTGGGTTTAAGGCCCTGCCTAAGCCAGCCTCTTGTTTCAGATAGCACCCAATCTCTCCAGCCAAGAGGGTGAAGTTTTGGATCCCCAACAAAAAACTCAAGAAATGTTTGGAGTTTTGTCCAGTCTATAAAGTAATGCTCAGTTTCTTTTAACGAAACAGGCGTCTTTGTATTTTTGCTCATTGGATTTAACAGCTCACCTTGATCAAGAACTGCGCTACATTTATCGCATTGATCGCTTCGTGCACCTTCAAAACCGCATTTTGGACATTTTCCTTCTACGTATCTATCCGGTAAAAATCTTTTTTCAGTATCCGAATAGTACTGGGTGGACTTATCTTTAAATATGTACCCTTCGTCCATCATTTTTATGAATATTTCCTGGGTTAGTCTTCTATGGTTTGGTGTGTCTGTTTTTGTGTAAAGGTCATAAGACATCTGTAGAGTTTTCATTAAGTCCACGTCTCTTTGATGGTAAGTTTCTACTATGTCTTTTGGAGCTTTTCCAAGTCTATCTGCTTCAACAGTTATGGGTGTTCCAAAGCAGTCTGAGCCTGAGACCATTAGAACATCTCTTCCCATCAGCCTGTGAAACCTTGCAGAAATGTCTGCCGGCAATAAGTAACCAGCATAATGCCCAATGTGCAAGTCTCCATTTACATACGGCCAAGCAACTGCTATTAAAATCTTTTTCTTATCTATCTTGTACATACAATTAGAGCTTTATTATAACCTTTTGAATGAATTATGTTTAGCGATTCTCTTAGAATGCTATAATCTACGTATGCCAAATAATAAAAATTCAAACAATGTATTGTTCCCAGCCGGAGTTATTCTTGGAGCCTTAGTTGGTACTGCAATGGGCGTGCTTTTTGCACCACAAGAAGGAAAAGAAACTAGGAAAAAACTTAAGGAAGTAACAGATAAACTTAAAATCGAACTTGAAAAAAGACTCTCTGAAACAAAAGAGTTAACAGAAGAATCTTACAAAAAGATTGTAGATAAAGTAGTTGAAGAATACGGCAAAAACGAACCATTAATCAAAGAAAATGCCAAGAAAATAAAGGAGTCTCTAAAAGGCACTCTAAAACTTAAGTAAATAACAAGCAAAGGCCGGCGTCCGAACGACCGCCCGCAGACCCGTGAGGGTCGAGGACAGGGAGAGAGGGTGCCGGCCTTTCTTTTTATCTACTCTATCTCCAGAATGCTTTGGAGGCTTCCCAGAAGAATGGATTATTGTTTGAGTATTTTTCCCAGTACCACCACTCTACTCCCCAGAAATACAATGTGTTTATTCCGGTTTTTTGTGCGTAACTTATTGTCTCTAAAAACTTATCCTTAGACATAGTTTTGTCTTTAATCTCTTGCGAAAGATTATCAACAGCGCCATCACCCCAAGGCTCGGCTTGAAGTTCAAGAACTTTTACTTTCTCAAGTGGCACTCCTGCAATTCGAGCTTTTAATGGGTAAGACCAATAAGAAAGCGGGTACTCAAAAAATATGCTGTGCCCTAGAAAAACTCCCCAGAAGTCGTACCAAATTCGCCTGTACATTGAGATTCCAAGATACTCCCCATTCAAAAGGTAAGTTGGCTTCCACAATCCCCCTTCGCCACTATCTTGCGTGATTGTTTGTCTTGACGGGTCAAGCTTTTTTACAAGCTCCATTTCCTGATTTATGAATTCCCATCTTGGAGGAGTACACTCACCAAACGGAAAATAAGGCTCATTTTCAACCTGCCACATGGAGATGTTCTCATAGCCTTTGAAATGAGTCACCAAAGCTTCTAGGAGCTTCAAGGTTGCTTTTTCCTGATCTGCTTTAGACTTTGATTTGAGCCACTCTGGATCATGGCACTCAGGCCATCTTGGGACTTTTCTTCCAATCGAAAGTATTACCTTTGCATCTCTTTTTCTTGCTTCATCAATCTGCCAATCGAGTTCGGAAAAGTCATATTTACCCTCTTCTGGCTCAACTCTATTCCAGTATGCAACCAGCCTAAAATTATTAACTTTTAGGTCATCAAGGATATCAATGTACATTTTTCGCCAATCAAATCCAAGCGAAGTGGCATAGGGCGGGCTAAAAGTTACGCCGTAGTCTATACTCTTTGCTGGGTGCAAATTTAATGAAAAGGCAACAATAAATGGCGAAACAAGAACCAGAACTAAAAGTCCTGCAAAAAGCTTTGTGATTTTATAAGACCAAATAGTTTTTATGTCTCTAAGCACATGCCTGCTTAGTGAGAACGACGGCCAAAAAGATGCTTTAGCATTGTCTTGAGCCTTTTTTGAAGACTTTGAATTGGGTTTTATGGCAGTTTTTTTGGGCATCAAGCAATATTGTAAATTAAACCAGCCTACAATCTCAAGGCTTGCTTTTTTTGAATTGCTTTTTTGTACTCTACAAGAAGCTTTGTAACAACATTTTCTACGGATCTTTCTTCAGCAAGAAGTAAAGACTTTTTTGAGAACTTTAAGTGGAGTTTTGGATCTGACAAAACTAGGTCTAACGATTTTGAAAAACCTTCCACATCATGGGGATCAACTAAAAACCCGTTTCCATCTACCAGACTTTTTAGCCCACCTGCAGCAGGAGCAATAAGAGGAAGTCCGTGAGCCATGGATTCAAGAGCTACCATTGGGTTATTTTCAGTAGTACTGGCCGTAATAAATACATCTCCAACGTATAAAATGCCTGATGAAACAAGCTCCTGATGATCAATAAAGCCAGTGAAAACTACCCTTTTCTCAAGATCTAATTCTTTGACTAAGCCTTCTAGGTCTTTTTTTACAGGACCGTCTCCAATTATAAGAAGCTGGGAATCCTTTGTTTTCATCTTTGAAAATGCTTCAATTACCTCCCCTACCATTTTTTCTCCGGAAATCCTTCCAAAATGTAGTACCGTTTTAAGATCTGTCCTAAGCCCAAGCTTCTTTTTCAATGCTTTTACGTCAACATGCTTCTTGTTTTCTGGATCAGGTAGCAAAACGCAGCTTGGGATATATTTCACTTCTTTTCTATAACCTGATTTTTTGAGTTCGGTGATTAACTCTTTTGAAACGCTTATTCTTAAATCCGCAGCGCTGTACATAAAATTACTAAGATTCATAATAAAGTCCGTAACAGGCTTGTTGGCAAATTTTTCGGGCATTAAAACGAGTAAGTACTCAGACGCCGTCATAAATGTATGCAAGGTAGAAACCAACGGAATGTTTAAAATCTTTGAACAAAGAATTGAATCAACACCAAGAGGTAGGGGCATCTGAAAATGAATTAAGTCAGGTTTAAAATCATTAAGCGCAGATAGAACTTTAGGAAATCCCATAACGGGAACTTTAAATTCAGTGTATAAAAAGTCCACTGGTACTGATACCACCTCTACTACCTTTACATTTTTTGCTGAAAACTTTTTTCTGTGGGGATTTTTAATCTTAGGAGCGATTATGAGTACCTCATGACCTCTTCTTCCAAGCTCCTCAGCAATGTTTGCAACATAGGTTGCAATGCCATTTATCTGAGGTAAGAAAGTGTCTGTTACTAAGGCTATTTTCATAACCGCCCCAAGATTAAATTACTTACTATCCAAGGTAATCTCTAAGTTTTTTACTTCTTGAGGGGTGTCTGAGTTTTCTCAGAGCTTTGGCTTCAATCTGCCTGATTCTTTCTCTTGTGACACCAAATTCTTTTCCTACTTCCTCAAGAGTTCTTGGCCTTCCATCTTTAAGTCCAAATCTTAATTCAAGAACTTTTTGCTCTCTTGGATTTAGTGTCTGCAACACTTCATCCAAGTGACCTTTTAAAAGCTCATAACTTGCAGCTTCAAAAGGAGACTCAATATCAAGATCTGGGATAAACTCCTTAAGCTTTGAATCCTCCTCTTTTCCTACTGGAGTTTCAATTGATGTAGGTTCTTGAGAAATTTTAATGATTTCATTTGCCTTCTCCACATCAATTCCCATTTCTTTTGCTACTTCTTCTGGCTTTGGAGGTCTTTCAAGCTCCTGCTCAAGCTTTCTCTGAATTCTCTTGAATTTGTTTATTGTTTCAATCATGTGAACAGGAATTCTTATTGTTCTTGCGTGGTCAGCAATTGCTCTTGTAATAGCCTGTCTGATCCACCATGTTGCGTATGTAGAAAACTTGAATCCTCTTCGCCAGTCAAATTTTTCAACCGCTCTCATGAGCCCAATGTTCCCTTCCTGAATTAAATCAAGGAAAGGAAGTCCTCTACCCATATATTTTTTTGCGATAGAGACTACAAGTCTAAGGTTTGCTCCAATAAGCTTATCAGTTGCAACTTTATCTCCTTTTTCTGCAGCTTTTGCCAAAGCCACTTCATCTGGAGCCTTTAAAAGCGCTACTTTTCCAATTTCCCTTAGATACATTCTGACTGGATCTGTGGAAACTGCTTTATCTACAGTGAATTCCGTAAGGTCAATTTCTACTGGAGCTTCTTCTTCTTTTTCGGTTTCCTCAATCGCGGTGTTATCAAAAACGTCAACTCCAGCTTCAAGAAGTTTTCCATAGAGATCATCAAGCTCAGTAATGTTTTCTTCTGCCTCAGGAAATAGTGCAAGCACGTCCTCTTGAGTCAAAAACCCTTGCTTCTTACCTTTAACAATTAGCTTTTTTAAATTAAGCTCTCTTTTTGCTTTATCTTTGGGAGATAGCTCTTTTACAGATGCTACAACTTCAGCTACCTGCTCCTTTGATCCTTTCTTTACATCCACTTTGGCTGGAACAGGTGCTTTTGTTTTTGTGGCTAATTTTTTTTCTACTTTTTCTGGTTTTGTATCTTTTATTTTTTTAAACTTAGCCTTTGTGTTTTTCATAATTTAGATCAGCCTTTCAGAAACATTTTTAAACTCTTCTGTCAGCCTTTCCACCTCCTCAAAATTAGACGAGGATTCGGCTTCCTTTATTTTGTTTGATATTAATTTTAATTCCCGCTTTACGGTTTCGGCTTTAAGCCTTTTTAATGATACCAAGATTTCTTGCCTTAGTTTTTGGGTTTCCGATTCGTCATCAGAGAACGGAGTGTCCCTTAGGTAAAGGCTTTCTACTCTTTGAGAAAGAGCTGTATCTAGTTTAGCGCAGAAAGTTTTAACATCAAACTTTCTTTTTCTGCCCAACAAGTGCTCTTTTAACTCAATAAAAATACCTTCTAGGGATCTGTCCGTGAAATCCCGCTGGCCTAATTTATATAGGCTAGTCTGTGCTAAGTCAAGTGGGGTCTTGAGTATAAGCGAAAGAATGTGTTCCTGCAAGGCTGTACCCTGCAAACTTGAACCAACAAAAGCATTCACAGCATCGTTTCTATAGGATGTAGAATTTTGGTTTTTGGCCGAAAAAGCCTCAACCAGGCCATAAATAGAGCTTTCCGATGTATTGAGTTCCACTGCGACCTTCTTAATGTAGTGCTCCTTAAGCACTGGATTCTTGATTTTTGCAAGTAGCGGAGCCAAAAAGTCTACAATCTTCTTTTTGCCAAGGGGGTCAAAGACGTTGTTTCTGGTAAAGGCAGATAGTAAATAAAAGTCATATATAGACCCTGCCTGCTCAAGAGCCTGTGCAAAAACCTCCTTATCCGCTCGTACGCACTCATCTAGGTCTTTAAATGGCTTTGGAATTACCACGACTTTCACATTTAGGCCTACGCTCTCTGCTAGTTCAATGGCTCTTGAAGTAGCCTCAAATCCTGCAAAATCAGTGTCAAAGCAAAACGCTATGTCTTTTGTGAGTTTTTTTAAAATTTCCAGATGATCAAGAGTTAGCGCAGTCCCCCCAGATGCAACAACATTACCAAATCCCGCCATATGTGCAGAAACAACGTCCATCTGTCCCTCAACCAAAACTGCCAATCCCATTCTTTTAATAAATACTTTTGCTTTTTCTATTCCATAAAGCACTTTCCCTTTATGGAAAACCTCGGTTTCTGGCGTATTTAAATACTTTGGTGACTCGTCCCCAAGAGCTCTTGCAGAAAACCCAATTGTGCTTCCAGTTACGTCATTAATAGGAAAAGTAATTCGTCCTCTGAACCTATCATAAACCCCTCCCCCATCTTTTGTAATCGAAAGTCCTGATGCCACAACGTCATCTATTCGATAGTTTTTCTTCTGTAAATAATCACTTAAGCTTCTCCAAGAATTTGGTGCATAACCAATATTAAATGCTTTGAGCATTTCGTCAGATAAACCTCTTTTCACTTTTATATATTCGAGTGCATCTTTTCCAAGTGGATGCTTTGTAAGGATGAAGTGATAAAATTCTGAAGCTCTGTGATTTATTTCTTTAATTAAATCTTTTCTATCTTTATTTTGAGGGGAGCCTTTTTTTAGCTCAATTTTAACACCAGCTTTTTCGGCCAAATATACCGCCGCATCAACAAATTCTATACCCTCAGCTTCCTGAATAAAGTTAAAAACATCCCCACCCTTTTGACACCCAAAACACTTAAAAATTTGAAGATCTGGTGAAACCATAAAAGAAGGTGTTTTCTCGTTATGGAAAGGGCACAATCCCTTATAATTTCTTCCCGATTTTGTAAGCGGAGTGTATGCAGAGATTAAAGTTACAATGTCGGTTCTTGATTTTATCTCTTCAAGATCCTGTTTTTCCATATCATCTATATACCACCCATATAAAATACAAACAAGCTAAGGTTAAAGCTCAAGCCAAGAGTTCACTTCAAGGACGTTTCTAATTCCCAGGTTTTTCTTTTTATTGGAGTAGCCAGCAGTAATCCAAACAAATAACCTATCCGGAAATTCTTTTGATAAAACCAGGATAGTTTTAAGGCTGTCATCAACATGAACTTGAATCTGAGAATTACTTCTAAGGGACAATACCTTATGATCAATAGGAGTCAAGGAATTATAGTTAAAAATTGATTTGTCAAAATAATTGCCCATGCCATGCCTATCCAACCAACTTAAAGTCATTTTTTCTATGTAACGCCTTCTTGAGGTTAGCAGATATAAAAAGGCCCCTTTGTCTTTCAACTCTGTTAATTTTTGAAAACAGCCTTCCATAGGAGGTCTGCCAAACCCACTTGTTATAGAGGTAAACGCCCTCTCTACGTGTTTAAAAAATTTGCTTTCTGGTAGAAGTATGTTGGGCCCTGAAAAGAACCAGTACGACCAGGAGTAGGGGCTAATTAAAACCCCATCAAAATCTACGCTTATACATTTAGCTCGTTGAAATCTGATAAGGAGAGGATGAGGCACGATTATCTTGGTACTATAGTTTTTGAGCTTGTGCATCAAGTGGTAGAATATCATTATGAGAAAGATATTGGTATATGCAAGGAAATTCAGCGAGTACTTTCATATCCCACTACACATACTTTTTGGAGGGTTAGCTGCGGGAATTGTAATATTCAAAACCGACTTATACGTGTATTCGCATCTTTTATATGCAGGTGTGTTAGGGGCCATACTTCCTGACCTAGAGCATTTTTTGTTTTATTATAAAACAGGAGCTAAATGCCCGTATTCATCTATAGTCAGAAGCTACATTAAAAAAAGAAAGGTTAAGAATCTATACTCTTTTATGACTAAATACCATAAAGGGTTGTCAGGACTCTATCTCCACAATGTTTTCACTCCAATACTAGCAGTTTTGTTTGGCGCAAAATACCTAGATCAAGGTCATTACATAACCTCAGCTTTTCTATTTGGGGTAGCGAGCCACTTTATATTCGATATCATGGAAGACTTGCTGTTTTTTGGAAAACTAAATCCAAATTGGTACCTAAAGTTCACCAAGGAATGGCACGGAGTTAATGATATACCAAGTGAAGAGGAGCTTGTGAAGGTAGGGCTTAGGACCGGATGACAATACTCACTTACATACTAGCTGGATTAGTACTTTCATTACTTCTTGTGAAGTCGGCAGAGCTCATGATTGCGGCATCCTCAAAATTAGCCAGGCATTTTAGTATCTCCGAATACACTATTAGCTTTCTTGTTATTGCCTTTGCAACGTCACTACCAGAACTAATGGTAGGGATAGTGTCCGCATTGGATAACAACCCATCCCTATCGTACGGAAATGTTCTGGGATCCAATATTGCAGATTTAACAATCATAATTTCAATTCCAATTCTAATAGGAGGGGCAATAAGTACTAAAGAAATTATTAAGAATAAAGATGTAATATTTACAATGTTTTTTGGAACCCTCCCATTAGTTCTTATGCTTGATGGGACTCTATCTAGACTAGATGGCACAATACTTATTCTAGGTTACTTTTTTTACCTGGTGCTTGTACTGAGGAGAAGCACACCAGTAGAAGGGTTAATTGAGAAGATAAGAGGAACTAATGTACTCAAAGAGACGGGAATTTTCATTTTTTCAGTTGTGCTACTTCTTACATCTGCGGATTTAATTGTAAAAGTAGCAGAGCAGATAGGTATCCTAGCGAATGTACCCCTAATATTAATAGGGCTCACCCTCACTGCTATAGGTACGTCTCTTCCAGAGCTTGCTTTTGGCCTCAAAGCAATTAAAACACACCATAAAAATGAGGTGCTTGGAAACATTGTAGGGAGCGTAATAGCCAACTCCACCCTTGTGCTTGGAGTCACTTCCATAATAAGCCCAATTTCTTCTAGTACTTTGGCTGGAACCTCTTCCCTAGGCTTTTTGATAGGAACACTGGCTTTGTTTTCGTTTTTTTCTTATAAAGGAAGGGGCCTTGGAAAAGTTGAGGCGGCCATTCTCATAATGACATATATTGCCTTTGTTATGTTTGAGAGATTTCTTTTGTAAAACCTAGCTTACAATATAAACGCTACTTCCTATAGTACCTAAACTGCTTATACATAAGTTCAAAATAAAAAGCTATAGCTGAACCCGCAGCAATTAAGATCCCCCCATAAATTATCGGGGACTGAAGAACAACGTTGTAAACAAAGGACCCAAGCACGGCAAAGGCAACTAAAGGGCAGATTAGTCCCCATTGAGTAACATAGAACTCCTTAAAATGAGATTTTTTAAAATACCCCCTCAGTACAGAAAGCCCAAAAACTAAGTACCAAATCTCAAAGGCAAAAGCTAGACCTAAGACTATGTAAAAATACGCACCCACATGAAAGCTGTGATGCCTTTCCAAGAAGTGTCCAAATCTAAAAGCACTAATAGCAAAGAGCGTGATATTTGGTATAACTATAAGGAAACTGGGCTGCGAGCTACTCTCAGGAAGACCATGAGCGGTAAGATAATTTTTAAATAATATGACCAGCTGAACGATAAAAAGAAAGATTCCCGCTGTGAAGGAAACCATGGACAGAAACGCAGCTGCATTAGCTATACTTGAGTCTTTACTCATAGCTGCAATGCCCGTACCAACTGTTGATAACATACTCAATAAAAATGGGCGAAGTAACCATCCAAAATGCATTTCTGAAATATTAAAACCTTCTTCAAAAGATGTTTTCAGAAGCTTCACTTCTAATAGAAGTGCTGTCATAAATAGAACAAACCAAATGCTAAAGGCAGGCAAAAACAAACTTTGAAAGTTAGCTGATAAGGCTGAAACAAAATATCTAATAGGCCCTATGAATAAGTTCATTGTCATTAATAGAGATACTAACGGAGCTAGAATTGCAGAGTTCTTAAGTGGGTTTCTAATAAAATCTTTAAAGTCAGGGGTACCCACCCATTTCAACAAGCCACCAGAATAAATAAGGGTTATAACAACATGTAAAAGCGAAAACACCACCATGATACCCTCCATAACCAGATAGTAAATGCCAAAGACACTACTTGAACCCCCCTGACCATAACTGTGAGCGAGTTATTAAACCCTCTCCATGTCTTACCGTGTATTGAAATAATACAAACGGCATCACTGCAATGCCTCCAGCACCTAAGGAGGATAAGAAAACTAATGGATTAAAATTATTTTTGTTTTTCATAATAGATAATAAATTAGCAAATGCTAATATAATAGTCAACAACAATTCTTATAAATTTTGAGTCCTGCTCAAGCATCTAACCCAAAAATGAGGTGGTAATCCCCTGATGTATAATTATTCAATGAACTATATTATTGACGCCAAAAAATACCAGGAGTTAAGCAAGGATATTTACAGTTTGATAAATGCAGAACTAGATACCGCAACAGATAAAGATATTGAAATTTTATACCCAAAACTTGTAATAATGTACGAATTTTTCAGGCTTATTAGAGGTGAGGCTTTTACAGAATTAAGAGAACCTGCTTCTGAATTCCAAAAAGAACTCTATCAAATGGAGGAATCAATATTTTCAAAGCTCAAAGAAGTGAAAAGTAAAGTTCCAGAAAATAGTTCAAAAGCAAAATTTTATTTTGATAATCTAGTATCTGAAGGTTTAAAGATTTAGTAGATCAAAATATTAATCCAATTTTTGGCGGAGGGGGCGGGATTTGAACCCGCGAGGAGCTTACACCCCAACAAACTTTCCAGGTTTGCGCACTAGGCCACTATGCGACCCCTCCATATTTTTCCTTACTGTTTCAGCAAGGCACTTAACTGCTCGATTATAGCAGACTTACTAAAGGCTGCACCCATGTTCTAAACCTTTTGTATGACTGCAATCGTTAAAGAGCACAAGGTCAATATTTCCCTCATCATTTGCTTCAAGAACCGTCACCGAAGCAAAATCCACCTTCATGTTAAAAAATGCCCTAGGATCGGACTTCAAAACTGCCATTACAGCAAACATGATCCAGTGCCCATGAGTAAAAATGTATACATCCCCTTCGTCTGAATCATGAATTATTGATAAAAGAGTCTTATAAACTGCACTTCTAATTGAATCAAATTCGTGGATTCTTGTAACAAGCCCTTCGTGTCTATAAAAACATTTTTCATCCAGAACTTCCCTAAGCCTATAATCCATGACCGGCTTTTTCCCATGGTGATGCTTTAAAAACACTTCGCAAGTGTCCTTTGCCCTCTCAAGTGAAGAACAAAAAACTTGGCCAACTTTGTTATGCTTAAACCTTTCAGCTAGAGCCTCCGCATGAGTTACCCCACTTTTATTTAATGAATAACTTGCCTCCTGACATTCGTTATTGTTGTATGCGCTACCATGTCTAAATAGGTAAATTCTCTTCATGGGCTAATTATACAAATTTAAGTTAAAATAACCATCAATGAGACCAATGAAGCATGTCCCAATAAAAAGGCTTTATGAGAATTTTGTAGAAAAGAACCCACCAAAAGTGAAGGTTATGTTTTTGCTTCAAAATTTTCAGAACGCTTCAAACGTTGGATCCATGATCAGGCTTGCAGAAGCTTGCCAAGCGGATCTTGTTTTGACAGGAAATACGCCAACTCCTCCTGACCCGGATGTTTTACAAACTGCGGCAGGGCAAGAAAACAGAGTTAAATTCAGAAAATTTATTCGAATAGAAGATGCTCTTGAATACATAAAATCAGAAGGTTACAGCCTAATAGCTCTTGAGATTTGCCAAGGGGCAGTTCCATTTAATCAATTTAAATATCCAGAAAAAACATGCTTTGTTCTTGGCAACGAATTTAAGGGTATTTTTCCTCAAGTTCTTTCAAAATGTGACGGGGCGGTTTATATTCCAATGTTTGGAAAAAATTATTCGCTAAATGTGCATGTGAGTGCCGCTATAGTAGCGTTTGAAGCATTGCTTGGAAGATAAAAATTAGTTGTAACGCTCTTCTTTCCATGGGTCTCCGTGATTGTTGTACCCTCTTATTTCCCAAAAGCCAGGTTCATCTTTTTCAGAAAATCTAATTGCCTTAAGATGCTTTGCACTTTTCCATCCATATAAATGAGGAACTACGGCTCTTGCTGGACCTCCAAAATTGTCAGGTATATCTGCGCCGTCCATTTTTATTGCAACAAACCCCACATTATTTTTGAGTTCTTGGTAAGGAATGTTGGTTGTGTAGCCTTCTATACACTCAAAAATTACATATTTAGCTTTTTCAGTAGGTGAGCAAAGGTCAAATAAACTTTTGAGATCCACCCCTGAAAATTTCTGATCAAGCTTTGACCAAGAAGTGACACAGTGAAAATCCACTGTGTAGTCTTTTATTGGTAGCTTTGTGAATTCTTCCCAGTTAATTTGCTTCTCATGCGCTACCTCTCCGTAGAGCTTTAAAGCCCATTCGTTTTTTTCTATGTGAGGATACGAATTTACAACAGGAGGCATTGCAACCATTGCATTTACAGCTCTCTGATGTGGAGGAACTCTGGAAGGCAATTTAAGCACCTCTTCAACAAAAGGAACTTTAGCCATTCTTTTTTTAAGAATCTCTGATGCATTTTTCTTTGCTTGAATGTACGAATTATTTAGACTATCTAATATTCCCACTATTATTTTGGAATTCCGTTAAAGTAAAAGACGGTTAAACCAAGTACGGTAATTACGCCAAGTAGAATAAGAATCAGTGTTGTTGAATCCATGTCTCTCAAGAACTTCATATTGCTATGATACTCTAAAATTTATTTATAGAGAAATTACATTTTCTTTGGTGGACGAGGAAAAAATACACTAGTGACTCTTTTATACTCCTCAAACTCAGGATTGCCTTGGTACTTCTTTTCTAAAAGCGGAACACCCGAAACAAACAGTATCAGGAATGATATTGTTAACGGGCTAACCAAAATAATAGGCCAAAACCCTGTAGACAGACTGAGCGCGTATAGTCCCCACCACATTGTCACCTCTCCAAAATAATTTGGATGCCTGGAATACCGCCACAAGCCACTTTTCATTACCCGTCCTTTATTTTCTGGATTAGCTATAAATTTTGATAACTGAGCATCTGAAGTACTTTCAAAGTAAAAACCTATAATCCAGATTGCCAGCCCCAAAAAATCGGTGATTAACAACCCGTTATTAAGTGGGTTTAAGTTTATATAAATAAAGGACAAACTTATTAAGTACAAAAACGCGCCTTGAAGCATATAAATTTGAAGATAGGATCTTGGATAAAACAGACTCCCCCACGAATCTCTCCACGCTTTATACCTGTAATCCTCCTGCTTATTTTTGTTTCTTTTGAAGATGTGTAATGAGAGCCTCAATCCCCATAAAGTAACCAAAAGGCAGGCTATAAGCCCTTGAATGTAAAAATCTTCAGCACCTTTTAAACCGAACAAATATGAGGACCAAACCATCAAAACAAACCCAAGACCCCAGGCTACGTCTGCGTAGTCATTTCTGCGTTTAACAACTGAGAACACAAACCAAAGATTCATGTAAATAAAAAGAATTAAGGCCAAATATAAGTAGTGCATCAAAGTTTAGAGGCTATAAAAAATGTTGCTACGGAAACTAAAGCAGAAAGCGTTGCGCCCCAAATTAAATCAATTATAGTCACTAGAACTGGCCAGTTCTTGATGGTAGCTAAGTTAGTAAGATCATAAGTAGCGTAAGTTACAAGACCAAAGAAAGCACCGTATATGAGGGCGTGGCTCAGAGAATTTTTCTCAACTGAAGGCGCTATTACAAAAACAACAAGTCCAACCAAAAACAGTAGATAAAAAATTATTGCTGCTGGCCAATTCACATTTTCTGACATTAAAAATCCTATTTGAGATTTGTAAAACTTACTTGCAACAAGCCCAAGCCAAACAAGATCGATCGCAAAGAAGACAGGAAGGGCAATAAAATAAAGCTTAAAGAACATACATGCATTATTTCACATAACGTGTGACAAATCAGGACTGAATTTTTCTTGTGACTGATAGTAAAATGCTATTAGGGACAAACCTAACCAAGACTGTCATTATTTTATTTTTTAACCCATGTGTAGCAATCAGATCTCCTCTTAGCATTGCGCTATATCCAAACTCAGCAACTTCTTTTGAGGTTGGAAGTTTTTTGCCTCTCACAAGTCCGCTTTTATCCATCCCTGAAACTTTTTGAAAATTGCTTTGTGTTGCACCAGGACAAAGTGCCGTAACGGTAATTCCGTATTCTTTAACTTCGTTTGCAAGAGCCTGAGAGAAACTTAGAACATAAGCTTTTGTAGCATAATAAACTGACATAAGAGGCCCGGGCTGAAAAGCCGCAGTTGATGCAACGTTCATTATTTTTCCTGATTTTCTGTTTATCATTTGAGGAAGGTATAGCTTTGTGAGGTGAGTTAAGGTAAGCATGTTTAGGTTTATCATTTGAGATTCCTTTTCCCATTCGGTGTCTTTGAAAAGTCCGTAGAGGCCAAACCCAGCGTTGTTGATCAGGTAGTCAATTTGCAGATTGTTTTGCTGTGTGAAATTAAAAACATCCAAAGCCGAATTGGGGACACAAAGATCTTTCTCCAAAACATAAACTTTGACTTTGAAGTCTGATTCTAGCTGAGCTTTGAGTAAGTTTAAGGAGTTAATATCCCGCGAAACAAGAACAAGATCCCCGCCTTTTGATGCGTGGATTTTGGCAAGTTCTAATCCTATTCCTGATGAGGACCCTGTGATTAAGGCTGTCATTAAAAATAGTGTCCGATCACTGCTTTAACTTCTTGGTCAGACATTTTACTTGCATCTAGATCAACCTGGGTTGCTCTAAAGATTTTTCTCTCAGGGCTAGCGTGGTTTTCAATTGGGGCTAAGCCTAGACTTTTCTGAGTCTCCCTTACATCACAACCTTCAGACAATGCTTCTATTTCAAAAGTGAAATAATCATTTTTCCCAAATTGATAACTCAGTTTTAATTCAAAATCTTTTGTTGACCAAATAAAGTTTTCTGTCTGAACTAAAAGAAGAATTAGTTTTTCACTGTAATTTTTAGCCAGTAAATTTCTGTATGTTTTGAATGCATCAAAAGCCGCTTCTACGTTATCTGGTATTTTTATTGAAATTTCTAATTTTTCGGAGTGCCCATGACCGTCGTCAGACTGGATAACTTTTTGCATGATCTCAGCTTTGCCGTTCGTAACTCTTACTCTTGTATCCACTTGGGGATTATTTCTATCAAAAACCATCATGCCCAACCTCCTTTTTATCACAGGGTTACCAAATTTGTTTATAAATTCTGATTTCTTTGAAGTAAAAATGTCTTTATTTATTTCGCCTATAACTTCTTTTTCTAAATTCATATTTTTTGGCGGAGGGGGCGGGATTCGAACCCGCGTTGGAGTTGCCCCCAAACGCTTTTCGAGAGCGCCGCCGTATGACCGCTTGGCTACCCCTCCACATTTTTTACTCTCGTAATCCGTAGTTTATCACCTACCACAGGCACTCTCAAATTAGCAGGCCTCAGGAAGGCTAGGACATATGCGCCTTTTCGCCTATAATAAGTGAATGGGTACTGTCGGCCTAAATGTTACTCCTAGCAAAAATTTTATCACTGCGGGAATTCCAACTTTTTTGATTAATGAACCTGTTCAAAACATTGAAGAGCACCTTGTTAAACACCCAGAAAACTATAGAAAACTAAACCATATTTACTTTACTGATTCGGACAAAAAACTGGTTGGAGTGATGTCACTTCAAGAGCTTCTTGAACTTGATTACAGTCAAAAGGTAACTGACAAAATGGAAATAGATATTAAGTATGTGTTTGAAAACTCACCGGTAGACAGGGCTGTTGCGCTGGCAATCCACCACGATATTACCGATATTCCAGTTGTAGACGAGCAAAAAAGGCTTGTTGGAATAATTAGCGCCGAATCTCTTCTAAAGCTGGTAGGCCAACTTTACTCTGCAAAAACAGTAAGGCATGCAGGACTTTCTCATGAAAAAATATATGACCTTGTTCTTTCTGGATCCGTATTTAATGCCGTAAAAGCAAGGATTCCATGGTTAATTGTGGGCCTTCTTGGAGGAATGCTATCAGCTACTTTCCTGCATATGTTTGAGGGAGACCTCCAAAAAAACATTATTCTTGCACTGTTTATCCCTTCGGTTGTGTATCTTGGAGGGGCTGTTAATGTTCAAAGCGAAACTTTATTTATCAGGACAATGGCAATCAAAGACAGGTTCAACTTTTTGGAATATATATTTAAAGACCTTAGCTCAACCACTATTCTTGGAACTATCGTAGGACTCTCTCTTGGAACCATAGTATATTTTTGGAAGGGAAGTACAGAAGTTGCTACTATACTTGCTTTAACAATGGTAATTAACTTTGCAGTAGCTTCGCCCGTTGCAATTATAATCCCAACCCTCTTTAAAAAATTTGGAAAAGATCCGGCTCTTGGAACAGGGCCATTAGCAACAATTATTCAGGATCTAACAAGCCTTGGTGTATATTTTGCGATTGCATATTTTATTCTGGATCTTTGATAAAATCCCCCTGTGTCAGAATTTAAAAATAGTATTTTTAGAATTATAAAAAGCGTTCCAAAAGGAAGAGTTGTTAGCTACAGCCAAGTTGCATTTATGGCAGGTGTGCCAAGAGCTGCAAGGCAAGTAGGCTGGTTTTTATTTTCTTCTGGTGAGGAGATTCCTTGGTGGAGAGTTTTGAACAACGCCGGAATGATCAGCATTAAAAATCCAGAATGTCCTCAAGAACTTCAAAAAAAGCTTTTAGAATCCGAAGGAGTATTCGTCTCAACTAGTAAGGACACAAATACTTTTCATGTTGATATGAAAAAGTACAGGTACTTGCCCTCAAGCGCTGACACAAAGAAGCTTGGCCTTTCAGACGAAGAAGCTTACGCCTTGATGGAAAAGTACAACATGTAACTAGCACAGGGAGGGCACCCTTCCTCCCTGTCCTCGACCCTTACGGGTCTGCGGGCGGTCGTTCGGGCGCCCTCCCCGGCCCTAATAACTATTTAGTACACTTTCCCCAAAGACCTTTGTCTGTTGACTGTGCTTCTGTCTGTGCAAGGTCAAACTCTGTTTTGTATTTATTATTTGGTGAAAAGTAGTAAGCTTTTGCGAACCCTTCACGAACAAGTTCCATATTCACCATTTGATCATCCAAATAAACATACCTGAGAATTCTTCCATACTGATCCATGTTGTCCTTATCAGATTCAAGCCTGACGTATTTTCTCTGCATTAGTTTTTTACTAAATTCTGAAGACTCTGGGCCAAAACACTCTACAGGTGAATTGGGTTTTACAGTCTCTGGAGTGTTAATACCAATAAGTCTTACTGTAGCGCCTGTTGCGAGTTCTATAGTGTCGCCGTCAACAACTCTTTTTACATAATATAAGTTTCCCTTAACGGGAGGATGCCCAAAAAAGTAGCCAAAAATAAGTGCGGCAATAATAGGAGTCATGAAAGCTAGATATTCGGTTTTTAGAAACTTCTTCATAGCAAGTATATTATAGCAACATGGATTGTACTATTACAAGGTTATGTTGACAGGTATTGAGGGTTTGGTAAACTTTCTGGCACAACACTCGAAGCAAACTGCGTGTACAACCTGAGCACAGAAAAAGATCCCAGAAGTTTCTTACTTGACCACATTACTCCTAGCCCCTAAGTTACTCCCCAGAAACTCACGGGGCACTGTGGTAGGTTTAAACTTTTCTTTAGTGCTCGGCTCTACTCCAAACAGTACACGCGGATGCCCGGCCACCCACCTGCAGGTCTGGGACAGAGAGGCAAAGTCGCTTCAGTCCAGCAAAGCAGACTTGCTTGTGGGTGGCCCATTTCAAAGCGCAAACTACCTGTGGCTACGTAGCCACAAAGTTGACAAGAACTCGGTAGTTTTGTAAAGTCACAGTACTAAAAAAGTTTGCTGAAATTCAGTGAACTTACCCTAATCTGGGATATAGAGAAGCAGCTAAATCGGATTGAGAGAGAATGGTAAAGGCTAAGCGCGAACTGACCTGTTCCGGTCAGGAGCCACGCGGGGAGCTAGTAGGGACTCAGTGCCCCATTGGTTAGGCGGCGTTTGAGGTTGCTAGAAGACCCGAGGCCCCCAAGTAGATCCCGCCAAGCCCAAGTTCCCCAGCGAATCCCAGCGCCATAAGAAGCTGCTTGCTCTTGTCTACGGGCCCCCTTTGATCATGTCTGTCTCAGCTCACATGTTTGGATCAAAGAGGGCCCGTTTCTTTTTTTATAGAATCACGCAACACTTTTTTTCATATAACTTATAGTATTTGAATTGTTTGGATGAATCAGGTATAGTCTTTAACTACAGACCAATCTTTCTTAATAAGGAGTTGTCAAGATGGGCATCACAGTTGTCTGCTACTATAAGACCTCATTTGGGGGGTGTTGTGCAGATTACAAAGGAGCCATTCGGGGATAGGGAGATTTTCGATGCTTTTTGGGCACCTGATTTTGAGATCAGGATGCACCTTCTGTCAGGAGCGGCTCAAAGCGACACGTTTGAAGGAACGATGAGGAAAGTCCGCCAGTGGGATCCAGAAATTTCCAAAGTCTACAACCTTGGAGAATGGACTCTGTACAAACGCATGGGAAGAGACGGCTTTCCCGTTGTTGCCTTGAAGCAGGAGGATGACTATCAAACTCCAATTCGGGCAAGCGAGGTCCCAGTTGGGTCAGCTCTTGTGAGAGGGGCCGATGTATTTTTCATGTTTTTCAGGGGTAAGGACTCCGTCGGCGGGCTCGGTAGACTTCTGAAGAATTCGTGACCTTTCTGTGTCATCAGCAACACTGTTTTGTGAGGCCCTAGAGGGTAACCAAAAGGGCCTCACAAATATATCTCATGCAAGACCATTAAGTTTTAGTTTTCAAATATTTAAATGATTGGTGCGCCTGAGAGGATTCGAACCTCCGACTTCAACTTCCGCAAAGTTGCGCTCTAATCCCCTGAGCTACAGGCGCAAAGAACCCTTAAGAGTAAAACTATTTGAGTGTAGCACAGAAGTTAATCAAGGTTTAATTTGCTGGAAACAGACTTGAAAGCCTTATCAAACATGGTCTCTGGGGGAACTTCTCGTAACGGGAGATACTTATTCATCACTTCTTTGACCTCTTCAGGTTTAATTTTTCCAAGAAGCAAAATGAGCCTTCCTGGATAGGGATCCCTTGTATCAACATTTAGGATATTTTCGCCGGCTTCATTCGTGAAAAAATAGAATTTTAGCTCAGGCCAATAATACTGCCTGCCCAAATAAAATATTCCGTAGTTATCAAGCTCATGTTTTACATTAGAAGGCGGAACCGAACTTAAAACGTAATAAAGAACGGCAAGTGCAACAAGAAGTGCTACAAGCAAAAACTGCCCTGCAAGTATAAGCACAGCACTAACAATGAAAAGAAGGGAAATGATTCTTCTAAAGTATTCTCTAGACCTTGGAACAAATGTTCTCTCAGGGGACTCCCAAGAAAATAAAACCTCTCTATTTGGCGGGACATCTTTTTCTCTATCCGCTACCGGAGGTACAAACTCATTTTTTGGTGAGTCTTTTTCTTGAGGTTTTGGGGATAAAACACCTATAACAGTCTTAAGATAATCCATATTAGGCTTCTTATGGCGGAGGGTACAGGATTTGAACCTGTGGACGGCTATAAACCGTCACGGCTTAGCAAGCCGCTGCATTACCGCTCTGCCAACCCTCCAAAGACAGGATCCTAATCTTGCCCTTCCGGACACTATAAATTTACAACAATAGCGCCTTATTTACAACGGCTACGCCCTTGATAACAGGTTTCCGTCTTTATCATAAAGAAATATTGCTTGAGTGGGGCAAGACTGAGCTGCCAAAAGGAGCTCATTGTCAGTAGCGTCGGGATTTTCAAGAACTATCGCCTTGTTTTCTGCATCCAGCTCAAAAGACTTTGGCGCTACTACAACGCAAGGACCTGCACCAATACAGAGGTCCCTTTGAACAACTACCTTTGCAACTTTTCGTGAATTTTTGGCTTGTGAATTTTCCATAATAAAATTAGGTTTGTTTATTTTAGCAAACGAATTCGTTTTGTAAGTATAAGAACAATCAGAATAATTGCAAAAAATACAAAAGCGTTGCTCATAAAAACTAAAACATTCATAAGGGTAAGCTTCATTTCAAAGGCAAGTGGAAAGCCCCTTGTAATGTATAAAACCTCACCATTTTTACATGTATTTTCATGCACTTCAAAACTTCCGGCATCGCATAGTACGTTTATTTGATTAAATAGGGATAGTCCGCTGAGGGCTAAACTTAGAAAAAATCCAAGAATCAAAGGCTTTAGCATGTGATAAGTGTAGCTTGGTTATTCACCCGTCTCAATAACTTCATTCAAACGCCCCACCATTTCTGAAATCTCAGCATCCGTCATACCGTGAACCTTTGCCCCCATTTCAATGGAATCGTAGGCGCTGGCAAAACAGCCCACGCAATGGAGTCCATAATCCAGTAAAACCTCCGCAAGGTCTGGATATTTTTGAACAATCTCTCCAAGGTTAGAATCCTTTGTTATTTTTTGCTCTGTTTTTGCTTTATCTTCCATAAGTTTTTTATTCTACTTTCAATTACTTAATTTCAGCTAACGCTTCCATAAGCGCACTATACCCTAAAGATGCGCATTTAATTCTGCTTAAAGTTAAATTGGGATTAATATTGTTAATTAAATCTTCTTTTGTAATTTTCTTTGCTTCCTCAACTTTCATTCCAATTACCTTATCTATAAGCATGGATGTTGCTGCCATGCTAACTGCACACCCGGAACCCTCAAATTTTACATCTGTTATTACGCTATCTGTTACAACAAGGTCAAGCTCAATTGAATCCCCACATAAGGGATTGGCACCTTTTTTACTAACCGAAGGGTTCTCAATCCTTCCCCTATTAGCTTTATTTTTAAAATTTTCTAAGAGCGTTTCTCTATATAAATCCATATCAAAGTAAAATCTTTCTTGCTTTTTCAATTCCTGAAATAAGTGCATCTACATCGTCTTTTGTGCTGTACACATTAAAACTCATTCTTGCCGAAGCAGGTATGGCAAGCTTTAGGTGCATTGGCATTGTGCAGTGGTGCCCGCTCCTAATTGCAACGCCCTCAGAGTCTAAAACTGATGCCAGATCATGCGAATGAATTCCTTTTACATTAAATGAAATGACTCCTGTCCTGTCCTCTGCATTTTCTGGACCATAAATATCAATATCACCAAGATCAGTAAGCTTTTCAAGTGAATATTTAATCAGGGAAAGTTCGTGATCTCTCACGGAATCCATGCCTAAACCTTTTAAGTAAGTGATAGCAGCCATAAGCCCAACAGCACCCTCAACATTTGGTGTTCCAGCTTCAAATTTATATGGAGCTTGGTCCCAAACCGCTCTATCAGAATACACCTCTCTTATCATTCCCCCTCCTGTCTGGTAGACACCTAGTTTTTCTTGAATTTCCTTTTTAATGTAAAGAACTCCAATTCCTGTAGGACCCAGCATTTTATGTCCCGAAAAAGCATAGAAGTCACAATTCAAACTCTGGACATCTACCTTCATGTGAGGAATTGCTTGAGCCCCATCAACAACAACCAAAGACCCCACAGAGTGTGCAGTTTTTATTATATCTTTAAGGGGCAACACGGAACCTAAGAAATTTGATGCGTGTGTGATAGCTAGGATTTTCATATTTTTAGAAAATAAATCTTTTGGATTACCATCTAAAAATCCTTTTCCCGTTACGGGAATTGGCTCAAGTTTGATAGAGGCCCTCTTTGCAAGCTCTTGCCATGGTACAAGATTGCTATGATGCTCAACTTCAGTGAAGCTGATAACAGGCATTTCGTCCCCTGCGTTTTCTTTCCCGGAATCCCATAAAAGAGGCATGACAGCTGAGGAAACCAGATTAATACTGTCTGTAGTCCCTTTTGTGAAAACTATCTCTTCCGGATACCTGGCGTTGATAAATTTTTGAACTTCTTTTCTAGCGTTTTCATATAAATCGGTGGCTTCTTCTGAAAGAGTGTGAATACCTCTGTGGACATTTGCATTATGATTTGAGTAATAATCAGAGATTGAATCAATAACAACTTGGGGCTTTTGGGAAGTTGCTGCGTTATCAAGATAGTGCAAATCTTTTCCATTTATTTTTCTTTTTAAAATTGGGAAATCCTCTCTTACCTTATTTACATCAAACATATGTTAATTCTAACAGGCCTGTTCAATAGCCTTCTGAAGTCTTATGGATAAATAATTTTTAACTTCCTCATCTTGTACTTTTTCAACCGCGGGCGATAGAAACCCCTCAATAACAAGTTTTTCTGATTCTTTTTTTGATATCCCCCTACTCATTAAATAGAATAAATGCTCATCAAGAATTCTCCCTGTTGTAGCTCCATGTGTAGCTTTAACGTCGTCAGCTTCAATTTCTAGTCCTGGCTCTGACTGATTTTTAGCATTTTTTCCCAAAATCAGGACGTCATGATCAAGGTAGGAAGCGGTTTTTTGAGCCCCTTCTCTGATCACAATCATTCCTTTGAATTTGGAATCAGAATGATCAGTCATTACGCCCCTAATTTGTGTTAAGCATCTAGTGTTTGGAACCTCATGAATACTGTTAACCTCCAGATCAATTTCTTGGTTTCCGTTTCCAACATAAGAACCCAAAACTTCTGCCTCAGCACCTTCAACTTTTAAGACAACATCCACTTTTTTTGAGACATTTGAATCTGGCACATCAAAAATAAACTGGGTAAGTCCAGGCTCAGTAACTTCCAGCCTTTCGTAAGGCAAATCATATTTTAATACCGCAACTTTGTTTGGCTTAATTTCTTCAAATCTTAATTCTTTGTGCGCCATATTTAGCCAACGCTCCCTTCCATTTCAAGCTCGATGAGCTTGTTTAGTTCAATTGCATATTCTAGCGGGAGCTCTTTTACAATTGGCTCAATAAATCCAGAGACAACAAGATTCATAGCCTCTTCTTCTGATAATCCCCTGCTCATTAAATAAAAAAGCTGATCTTCTCCAACCTTGCTTACGGAGGCTTCATGCTCAATACTCACTTCGGGCTCTTTAATTTTCATAACTGGGTATGTGTCTGTTCTTGAATCGGAATCCAGAATTAAAGCGTCGCACTCAACTCTTGATTTGGAATTTGTGGCTCCCGGAACTACAGAAATTAAACCCCTGTAAGAAGCCCTACCTCCTTTTGCGCTTATAGATTTGGATGTAATTCTTGACGAAGTATTTGGAGCTCCATGAACTATTTTTCCGCCTGCGTGTTGATGTTGACCTTCTCCGGCATACGCTATTGAAAGGATTTCACCTTTTGCCCCTTCGCCAACCAAATATACCGAAGGAAACTTTACCGTAAGCCTTGAACCAAGATTTCCGTCCACCCATTCCATAGTTGCATTCTTATGGGCTATAGCTCTTTTTGTAACAAGGTTGAAAACATTTTTATACCAGTTTTGAATTGTTGTGTACCTAACCCTAGCACCTTCTTTTACAATTATTTCTACAACCGCCGAGTGCAAAGAGCCACTACTAAACGAAGGAGCAGAGCAGCCTTCTACATAATGTACAAAACTCCCCTCTTCCGCAATTATTAAAGTTCTTTCAAACTGACCTGCGTTTTGAGAATTAATTCTAAAGTAAGCCTGCAAAGGCCTTTCTACTTTTACACCTTTTGGAATGTATACAAAGGAGCCCCCACTCCAAACTGCACTGTTTAACGCAGAAAACTTGTTGTCTCTAGATGGAACTACAGTTCCAAAATACTGTTTAAAAATCTCTGGGTATTTTTTAAGGGCCTCATCTGTTCCTAAAAATATGACACCTTGGTCTTCAAGCTCCTTTAACACAGAACCATAAACTACTTCTGAGTCGTATTGGGATTTAACTCCTCCCAAAAACTCTCTCTCGGCTTGAGGAACACCAATTTTGTCAAAAGTTCTTTTAATATCGTCTGGAACATCATCCCAATTTTTCTCCTGTTTATCAGTGGGTTTTAGGTAGTAATAAATTTCATCAAATTTAATGTCATTTATATCCTTTTCGTCCGCCATCCACATGGGCATAGGCTTTTCCAAGAAAGTTTTGTATGCGGAAAGCCTATACTCAAGCATCCATTCGGGCTCCCCTTTCATCTGAGAAATTTGTCTCACAATATTCTCATTAAGCCCTTTTTGTGATTTAAAAGAGTATTTAATATCGTCGTGAAAGCCAAGTTTATAGGAGTCATCAATTGGATTAGTTTGAGTCATAGTTTTTATATCCAGTTTTTTCAAGCTCAATAGCAAGCTCAGCCCCGCCCTCTCTGATAACTTTTCCATCTTTGAAAACATGGACATGGTCTGGTTTTATGTAATTTAAAATCCTTGCATAGTGAGTAATGATCAACACAGACATTCCAAGCTTTTCTCTTAAAAGATTTACTCCGTGCGAAACAATCTGAAGAGCGTCGATATCAAGCCCCGAGTCAGTTTCGTCAAGAATTGCAATCTTTGGCTCCAAAATAGCCATTTGCAAAACTTCCATTCTCTTTTTTTCTCCACCTGAGAACCCTTCGTTTAGATATCTTTGAGCAAAAGCTTTATTCATATGAAGCTCTTCCATTTTTTCTTCAAGCACTTTTCTAAAAAGAGCTGGTGACAGCTCCCTACCACCTGTTCGTTTCATTTTATTGTTGTAAACAAGTCTTAAAAAATTGGCGATTGTAACTCCCGGAATTTCACTTGGATACTGAAAAGCCAAAAACAAACCTTCAGAAGCTCTTGTTGTTGTATCAAGCTCCAATAGGTCTTTCCCGTTAAGGGAAACGCTTCCAGACTCAACGGTATATTTTGGATGGCCCATCAAAGTTTGGGCTAGAGTGCTTTTTCCAGAACCGTTAGGGCCCATTATTGCGTGGGCTTCTCCATGCTTAACATGCAATGAAACGCCTTTTAGAATACTTTTGTCTTCTACTGAAACCTTAAGGTCTTTAATTGTTAGCATAAATTCCTGTGATAACGCACTGCTTGCTGTCATGGGGACAGGCATTCGCAATTTTGTAATAAACTTCTTTTCCTTCTTTTCTTGAGGACAAAACACCCCCGTGCTCCATCTCTTTTAGATGATAAGAAACTGTAGGCTGTTTTAAGCCAGAACCGTTAACAAGCTGGGTTACCGTTGCTTCCCCAACTTTTTCCAAGTGTAAATATAATTTCATTCTTGAAGGCACACTTAATGCCTTAAAGCAATTTGAGCATTGTAATTTTAATGACATGTATTGATGATATTCGATATGTTCTCATTGGTCAAATACTTATAATAAGGTAGAATAAGCCTGTGATTGGGTATATTAAAACTCATAAAAAACTTGTGGCCGTAATTCTTATTGTTGTTGCAATAGGAGCATTCTTTATTTTTAGAACAAAAACGGCGGCAACAAAAGTGACTGAATCAAAGGTAGAAAAAAGAACCATTACCAAAATGGTTTCCGCTTCTGGTGAAACAAAGGTGACCGACGGAAGCACAAAGTACTCTATTGTTTCAGCAACCGTCAAAAAAGTTAATCTTGCGAACGGCACTGAAGTTAAAAAGGGTCAAGCCATAGTAGATTTGGATCCGGTCTCTTTGAAGGCTGCAGCAGATTCTGCTTACTCTTCATACCTTCTTGCAAAAAGTGGGCAGGACACCTACCAAAAGGAGCTGTCAGCTGCAAGAGCTAATGTAGACGCAAAGAAGAGGCTAAATATAGTTGCCAAAGAAAAATATGACAGCGATAGGGACACGGAAGACAAAAATGTTTGGAAGTCCGCGGAGGCATCACTAAAAGGCGCAGAAGCCGAACTTGCAATGCTTCAAAGCAAAGAGACCTACACAAATCAAAATGTTTCCGCAACTTATGCAACCTACATATCTGCTTGGACAGATTTTAAGAGTTCAAGCGTAGTATCGCCGGTAGATGGAATTTTGGCACTAGAAGGTATAAACGAAGGGCAGCAGGTTATGGCGGGAACAAAGCTTTTTTCCGTAGTAAATCCAAAAAATATAGTTTTTGAGGCAGAGGTTGATGAGACAGACGTAAGGTTAGTATCAAAAGGTCAAAAAGTGGAGATCTCCCTAGACAGCTATGGTGACGAAAAGATATCTGGAACGCTAGCCGAGGTTGGAGCAAAAACAGTTATTACTGATAGCGGAGCAACTGCTGTAAAAGTAAAAGTAGCAATAGAAAAAGAGGATGTTCTTAAAATAATAGGGCTTTCAGGAGACATAAAAATCATGACCCAAACAAGAGAGAATGTTTTAACCCTCCCTGTTGAATACATTGATGAAGACGAAAAAGGCCCATACGGATGGAAAATCAAAGACGGAAAAGCAAACAAAGTCAGGATTGAGGAAGGTCTTGTAACCGATGATTTTGCTGAGGTAAAAGAAACCACGGACATTTTTGAGAACGCACAATTTGTCAGAGGTGACAAACTTACGGAAGGCGCAAAGGTTACTGTCTCAACTGATAGCACTTCCAAATAATTATGCTGGTTAAAATGGAGAATGTTTCCAAAGTTTACAAACTAGAAGGTGTAGAAGTGAGAGCTTTAGATGGCGTAAATCTAGAGATAAATAAAGGTGAATTCATTTCTATTATTGGGCCTTCTGGATCAGGCAAATCAACTCTTATGCACGTAATAGGTATGCTTGATGCCCCTTCAGGAGGTGCTTATCTTTTTGAAGGCACAGATGTTACAAAATTTAAAGACAACGACTTTGCAAGAATTAGAAACCAAAAAATTGGTTTTATTTTTCAGTCATTTAATCTTCTTGCAAAGACCCCGGCAATAGAAAATGTAAAACTTCCTGCAATGTACAGTAAAAACAAAAAAGATCTAGATAAGAGAGCTAAAGAGCTTTTGGTTAAAGTAGGCCTTGGTGACAGGCTCACAAATAAACCTTCGCAATTATCAGGAGGGCAGCAGCAAAGAGTAGCAATAGCTAGAGCGCTTATAAACAATCCTGAAATTATTTTGGCTGACGAGCCTACCGGAAATTTAGACAGCAAATCGGGAAAAGAAATTTTGGAAATGCTCACTAACTTAAGTAGAGAAGGAAAAACAGTTGTAATAGTTACACATGATTCAGATGTTGCGGAAGTTACCGACAGAAAAATTAGAGTTAGCGACGGAAAAATAACTGAGGACGTAAGGAAAGGCAAATAAAATGGATGTTTTTCAGATTTTAAGGCTTGCATTAAGGGCTATCAAATTAAATAAAGCTAGATCGATTTTAACTATGATAGGAATGATCATTGGAGTTGCGGCGGTTATTATTCTTGTTTCAATTGTTTCTGGCCTTGGAAAAACAATTAGAAACGAGCTCAATAGCTTTGGGGCAAATCTTCTTTCTGTGTTTCCAGGTAACGGCGAAGGCGGAGGTCCCGATGAGGTTGCGGTAAATAGATTTAGATTTGAGTACGCTGATTTAATAGAGCAAAGAGTTCCTGAAGTCACAGAAGTAATTCCCGGAATTCAAGCAAGAAGCACTACGGAATATAAAAATAAGGAAGTAACCGGAACAATAATCATGGCCGTAACGGGAAATTATTTTAGGGCATTAAATATTTCTGTTGCACAAGGTAGACCATTTTCAAAAGACGAAGGAGGAGATGTTGCCGTCATAGGAATTACTTTAAAAGATAAACTTTTCCCAAATGTAAATCCGCTTGGAAAGGAAGTAATAATTAAAGACAAAAAATACAAGGTTATAGGAGTCCAAGCAAAAAGAGGAAGTATTTTTGGGCAGGACCAAGACAATATAGTAATTATGCCTTCGGTGTCTGCAAAAAAACTTTTGGGAGTGGACAAGCCATCTTTTTTCTATATAAAAACTCAAGAAGGTAAAGATATTAACGATGTTAAAGATAAAGTTCAAAAAGTACTTGATAGACAAATTGATGTAAAAGATAGCTTTAAAATTTACACACAGGAAGAAACAATGAATCTTGTAAACAGAATCCTTGGAGTTTTATCAACAGGGCTAGGCGGCATTGCAGCTATTTCGCTCTTAGTTGGAGGTGTAGGGATTATGAATATTATGCTTGTTTCCGTAACGGAAAGGACACGGGAAATAGGCCTTAGGAAAGCCTTAGGGGCAAGAAGATCTGATATTCTTATTCAATTTTTGATTGAGGCTGTTGTGCTAAGTTTGATAGGAGGTTTAATTGGAGTTCTTGTTGGAATGGGGGCTTCGTTAATTATTAATAACTTCTTAGCAACAGAAATTAATTACTTCTTTGTATTTTTATCTTTTGGAGTTTCTGCATTGATTGGAATTGTTTTTGGAATTACTCCGGCAATCAGGGCGTCAAAGCTTTCGCCAATAGAAGCTCTTAGATACGAATAGGAAACTTTTTGCACAGTTTTTTAACTTCAGTTCTAATCTTATGGAGCTCCTTGTTTCTTGATATTTTACTTTTAAATTCTTTGACAAAAAGTGCTCTTTCATCTTTATCTTGTGGGAGACTTTTTATCTGAACTGTACTTAAAGCTTGATAAATAAAATCTGCAATTTTTTCCATCTCGTCTGCTGCCATTCCTCTTGAGGTCAGTGCTGGTGTTCCAAGCCTGATCCCAGAAGGATAATAGGAGGATGAAGGCTCCGAAGGAACTGTGTTTTTATTAACAGTAATACCTGCAACGGATAAAACCTCCTGCGCAAAGTACCCACTCCCTACCCCATTTGTTGAGGATAAATTGATGAGGATTAAGTGATTTTCTGTAATGCCTCCAACAAGATTAAAACCGTGTCTTTTTAAAGCCTTAGATAACACTTTTGCATTCTTAACAATTTGCTTACCGTATTTTTTAAACTTGTCTGTTGACGCCTCCTTTAAAGCAACAGCAACTCCTGCTGTTGTATGGTTGTGAGGACCTCCTTGGAGACCTGGGAAAACTGCTTTATCTATTTTTTGGCAAATTTGTAAATCCTTTTTAATTCCTTTTTTGGTAACCATTATTATTGCACCTCTTGGACCTCTTAACGTTTTATGAGTTGTGGTAGTGATTACATGCGCAAACGGAGCGGGGCTTTTGTGAACCCCTGCTACAACTAAACCTGCTACATGCGCTATATCAGCAACAAGATAAGCTCCAATCTCATCTGCAATTTTTGAAAATAACTCAAATTCATACTCCTTTGTATAGGCGGAGCCTCCAACCCAAATAAGTTTTGGCTTAAACTCTTTGGCAAGTTTTATTACTTCAGCAAAGTCTACTGCGCCTTGAGTTGTAACATGATAAGAGATACTTTTATAATATATTCCACTAAAACTAACCTTCCACCCATGTGTTAAGTGGCCGCCATCATAAAGACTCATTCCCATTATCAAATCTCCTGGATTTATTAGTGCAAGACAAACTGCCTGGTTTGCTGGACTTCCTGAATACGGTTGCACATTTGCATATGGAACTTTAAATAATTCTTTTGCTCTCTCAATCGCAAGGTTTTCAATTTGGTCAATGTATTCATTTCCACCATAGTATCTTTTTCCAGGGTACCCTTCCGAGTATTTATTTGTTAGAACTGACCCCATAGCATCAAGAACAGCCCTGCTTACATAGTTTTCCGATGGAATCATCTCAAGGCCTTCTACCTGTCTTTTTGTTTCTTGCTCAATCAATTTATGTATTTGGGAATCCATTTTTTTTAAATATTTATTATTAACTGGCATATTAACTATGAAGCTTTTTCAGCTTTTCCTCCTTTCTTACTTCTGAAGAAAGTCTTTCAAGACCTGGGCTTTCCATGTTTACATACTTCATAACCTCTCCAAAAAGTGGGTATGCTTCTTTTATTCTTTTATACATTTCTTGCGCAATAAACCTGTAACCAGGGTGTCCCTGTGGAGAGCTTCTTAATTCGCATAAGTGAAATGCTTCTCTAAGGTTCATCTTCATTCTGTATCTAACCTTATAACCATGAGTTACAATATACTGGGCTTCAAGAGGAAACTTTGCAGATATTTTTACAAAAGTGCTTTTTGCAAAATCCATTGCCTTTTTGTATTTATGTTCAAACCCTGCATCTTTGATTTCTTGTGGCATATCATATCCAAGATCACAACTAAAGAGCTGCTTATCCTGGGTTAGTACTCTATGCCTCTCAAGATCTTTATATGCCCCAAAGTCTGAGACTATCTCAAAATGAAAGTAGGGCTCTTCAAAGGATCTTCCAACTTTATTCCATCTGCCTACCCTCTTTTCTACATAAGCTTTTATAAGTTCTGTTCTTTTCTTTTTGCCAAGTTTTTTTGAAAGACTAAGTAAACTTTTAAGAGGTTTATTTGAAACCGAAAATAAAATAGAGGCACAAAGTTTTTCTTCAGCATTTTTATCAAAATCAACTAAAACTACTTGAGGTTTTGGATTAGAATCAACTTTGGAAATAGTTTTCTTATCCACCTTTTTAGAAAGGCTTTCTATCAAGTTATGTGTTTCAATTAAATACTTGACATAGTTCTCTCCTTTTTCAGTTTTTATTCTTTCTATAAAATTATGGATAACTTTATCAAGCTCTGTATAAATATTCTGTGCGAGACTATTTGTTTCTGTAAGAGTGCCTGCAAACATCTTTGTGAGCATATATTCATATGCACGCCCGTTTGCAAAAAGCCCCATGTTTGTAAGTGTAGATAAAGGTAATAATCCTCTTAAAGTGTCGCAAGCCTTTGCTCTGATTGAGGCCTCATAAGCTTTTTCTGAAGCATCTTCTGGCTTTTTAAACTTTGTTCTAAAATACTCCATCATAGGATCTAAAAGCTCAGAGTATGTGTCAAAAAGTACGTTCATTGTTTTCTCGTAAAGAGAATTAAATTTTGAGGCTTCTATCTTTTTGTCAAAATAAAATCTGTATTTTCCATTAACCTTGTCATCAAAACGAACATATCTAGTGGATTTTTCAAGCGGAGAAACACCAACGCGTCTGTCTTCCATTGATTTTGTTGCAAGGACACTTACATTTTCTACCCCAACATGAACCCCACCAAGCTCTGCTATAGAGTCATCCCCATATTCTGCAAGCCACTTTGAGAAAAACTTTTCCGCTTTTTCAGTTGCTAATATTTTTGACGAGTCAAAAGAGGTCTGGGAAAGGGCAGTATTATCAATCCCCAGCTCTTCATTTTTTAAATATTCATCTAGAAATAATTGTCTTAGAGGTTTTGTGGACCTACTGTAACGCGAAAACAAAGCTCCTTTTAAAATTTCAGGAAGGTTGGTTAATACAAAAACATCTTTATCAAGGGAAGTAAAAAAATATGATAACTTTTGCCTCTCATCTTTTGTAAACATCTTACACATCCTTATTCTTTTTAAAGTTCAAATGCATTTTGCTTGGTGTTGGTCCTTTTTGCTTTAAATATTTACTGTTAAGGGATTTTGCTCCATAAGGGGTTAATACAGAGCTTGATAAAGTGTGAACCGACATCTGAGCTACTTTTATGCCTCCGTAGATTGCGAGAGGAATATTTGAAAGATTTGTGATCTCATATGTAATCTGACCTTCAAAACCTGGATCAATAAAACCTGCAGTGGCATGAACAATAAGTCCAAGTCTTCCAAGACTGCTTTTTCCTTCAAGCCTAGCTAGCAGATTATTTGGTATTTTTACATATTCAATACTAGTACCTAAAACAAATTCTCTTGGATGAACAATTAATGGCTCATCTTTTTTAATTTTTACAGTTTGCATATAGTCAGAAACGGGCTCTTTTAGATCAAGATAAGGCTTAATGAAGTTTTTAAAGACTTTAAATTCGTAATCCAAAAGGAGGTCGATGCTAGCCGGTTGAACATGGCTTTTATTAAAGGGTGTAAGAGATAGCCTCCCCGACTTAATCTCTGTGAGTAAATCTCTATCAGATAGAATCATAATTCTGGGAGGGGCAGGGATTGTTAGAACTTCTAACTCCCAAAATATAAATTATTGGGGAACGGATTGCAATGGTTTTTTGAATAATTTTTAAGAAAATGTAAGAGGCTTTTTATTTGTAGGTAAAAGGAATAATTAAGTTTGCAATAAAGACGATTGTGAGTAATAATTCTGAGACAAAATCAGACAGGAGAAAGGAACGGCACATGGACCTACTTATCCTTATCGAAGGGGAATGGAAACGAATTGGAACGGGACGGGCCACAGACAGAAACTCACCAAACCTGGGGTCATTCTACGCGATCGTCGCCAAGCTGGACGAACCCAGGACTTTTGAGAAAGGCCAAAAAATCGGCTTGGCCCCTATTGGCTCCCCCTCTCCTCGGCAGCAGTTCACCGTGCTAGAACACGCTGAGCCAAAAGCCAGAAGCAAAGAGGTCAGAATCAATTGCACCAAAAGCTGACTCAGAGGTGGGTGTGATATGAAAGTTGCAGTAAACCTTTGGACAGGCCAGCGAGTCCGACTTGGGTACGGAGTTTGGGATCCAACCTCAAAAAAGCTAATAAAGGTAACGATAGACCCAAACGCGCGCGACAAGGTAACTCCTGAAACGATTGTTCAAGTAATGGAAGGAGTAAGAATCAAGCGCGCAAAAGATACGGCAAGAGCGCTCTTTCCAGAGTACTATTTTTCGCTGGCACACTCGTGACTTCAAAGCGACGGGCTTTTTGCCTAAGCCCGTCGCCTTTCGCTTCATTAAACATATTTAAAATTCTTTGATCTACTCTTATTAAATCTCTGTTGAAAACACCGTCCTAATAAGCTAAAATTCCCTTGCTTTGAAAAAAGCTGGCATATTCCGACGTAGCGCAACGGTAGCGCGGCTCCCTGTGGCACATTGACAACCTCATGAATCTTTATGTCCAAGAACTTATAAATTCTTGTTTGTGCAAATTGTCATAGAGAAATTCATGGAGGTTTACTGCAGCCTTGTGGAGAAATCCACAAGTGAAAATCGGGTGAATTGTCGAAAAGCCTACGCTAGTAAGCACAATCTAGTATGGTAATTCGCAGCCAAGCCCCTAGAAGGTGAAGACTTTCTTTGTGGAAGGTTCAGAGACTAAGCGCCCGACACCTAAATTCTTAAAACGAATAAGGTGATGATATAGTCCACTCCCAATGGAAACAATGGGGTAAGGTGTAAGGAGATGGTTGTAGGTTCGAATCCTACCGTCGGAGCCAAAAGTTCTAACCACGCTTCATGTGAAGTATAATTCGGTAGATGCAAGAAAAAATCGCTGAATTAAAGCAAGTTAAACAAAACCTTATATCCACAATCGATAAATTTCCTGAAAACCAAAGATTAACTACTTTATTTGATACTTGGAATTTAAAAGATATAGTTGCTCATTTAAGCAACTGGATGGTACACGATATTGATTGCTTATCAGCTTTAAAAGAAGGCAAAGAGCCCTATTGGGAACCGGATGTTGATGCATTTAATTCTAAAGGGATTGAGATGAGAAAGAATAGAAGCTGGGAAGAAGTGTACAAAGAATTCATTACTTTAGGAAATACTCTTCTAAGTATGTATGAAACTTTGCCTGAAAATCTTTGGGAAGTTCCTGTATGGAAAACCAGAAAAGATCAGACAGCTTATAGATTTTTGGAAGATGACATTTGGCATTGGGAAACAGAGCATTTACCTGCTATACAGAAAACGCTACGAATATTATCACCTGAGGAAATCAGTTAAGGTGACCAAACAAACAAAGCTCTGTAGGTTTCCATTGAAAATAGGAGGCCTATAGTTTTACAACTACTCTTAAATATATTATAATTTTGCAAATTCACTATTCAGGACTCAGGAGATATTACATGCCAGACATTACGGATGCAGGCTTTGTGCCTGCTAAGTGTTCGCAGTGCGGAGGGGAAGTTGAGTTACCAAATGAGAAAAAAGGCTCACACTTCTTAGTCTCGGGTGACACCATCGTCATCCTCCAGTCTTGGACAAGCGAAGTTCTCCGCTGCAAGCACTGCAGCACTTCGTTTGTACCGGGAGCCACGTTGCAGATGGGAGCCTTGTCCGGCCCTTTGCAGGTAAGGGGACATGGCAACATCGTGGTGCAAGGAAGCGGGAATTCCGTGAGGATAAACCGCGGCTGAGAGCACTCTGCACAAGGTAGGTAGTTATACCTTTCCCTTTGGGGATAAAAAAGCTACAACGGGCATTCACATTTTCCGAAAGGATATGAGGGTGCCCGTTTTGTTCAATTAATATCAATGCTGAGCTATAAAAATTTTAACCTCATCCACTATGGGAGCTATAAGACCTATAGTTTGACTTTATTTATTAAATAACCTATAATACGCGCATCCAAATTAGTGGCTTTTGCCAAGGAGCATTGACATGTCATACGCAGTTTATTTCCACGCGGGTATGGACAATGAGCAGAATTTGCGCGACCTCGGCCACGACCTGCTCCAACTGGACATCTGGGCCGGTGACGAGCAGAAGGGGGACGAGTATGTGAAGGCCGTCATCGACTGGGTCAAGGCATACGTCTCCAAGTCCTCGATCGACATCCCGGTCCTCTCCAGCTCCGAAGCGCCGAAGGCGTACATCGGGAAGGAGACGGCCCTCGAGCACGTGGACATCTACACGCTGGCGGGCGGGATCTGGATCCACGTGGACGAGACGCGTTTTCCCATCCCCACAGGGGTCTATGAACTGATCGCCCACATGGATGTGACGCAGGTCTCCAACCACCTCCTCGCGGAAGCGTTTGGGCCGGACCCGAGCGTTGTCTCCTGGGGAGACTGGCTCCGTCACACCGAGAAATGCCCGGTCTGCAAAGCGGTGCACACTCGGTTCGTGGAGCTGGGTATCCCCATCCCGCAAGACGAAGACCCTCTCATCACGGTCAGCTTGGGAGCGACCATCTTCGCAATGCGCTGATCACGCACTACCCTTAGCGTGAATCTGCTTAAGATTCAACGGGCACCTTCAGAAGTACAGTATCCCCAACTTCTGACTGGTGCCCGTTTTGTTATCTAATTTCCAAATACTAAAAACAAAAGTTCCTACTTCCACCAAAGTGGAGGAAGCCAAAAATCAGTTTATTGTTACTCCCTTCATTTGATATCATTAGCAAATGGCAACATTAAATACTTGGATAAATTTCAACGGCAATGCGCAGAAGGCGTTTACTTTTTATAAATCTGTATTCGGCGGAGAGTTTTCTAAAGTAGTGCGTTTCAAAGATATTGCAAACGCTGACTTCCAACCTTCAGAAAAAGAAGAAAATAAAATAATGTATATTGCCCTACCTATAGGCGCTTCCACACTTCTTATTGCCAACGATGTTCCAGAAGTTATGGGGCGAGTAAATGAAAGTTAAAACAGCCCATGGGGTTCCTATGCGGGGATGTTTAGAGACAAATTCGGAATCGAATGGATTATTGAGTTTTCTAGCAACTAGAGTAAGTACCCCATAGTACTTGACGATACTTTTAACAGTAAGTACAATACCCAGAACATTCATTAGAATCGCAAGTCTGATCAGGAGAACAACATGGCAGACTCAAAACATCTAGCTAGTGGGCGCAGCGGCATGTTGAGTGGAACAATTGAATGTGAGCACGGTTTTTTCTTTGTCTATTTCTTACCAGTGGTCGATTATTGGACCGACGAAGAGCTCGATTGGCTCGAAGAACAAGCAAAGCAAGCAGTTAAGGAAGATGCGTCGTGGCCACAAGGGCGCGAGCCTGAAGTGATCAAGCTTCTTTTGGGCTGTTTCAAAATAAAACCGAAAGGTTAAGACTCTTGTGACGGGCATTCACATTTACCGAAAGGAGATGAGATGCCCGTTTTGCGTTCTATACTCAACTGTACCTCAGTTAAATAAGTTCCCAATCTTTTCCCTTTTAGTGTTCTAGGTATTACTTGACGATTGTAGGAATTTATATTGCTAAGTCGATTTGAGAATTTATTACAATATTTTTAGCTTGAATAGTTCCCTGTGGCAATTCAAGTACATGTTTAAACTTAGGGCTCCATAAATAGATATTCCAAGGTTTGAGGTTGGTTTTTATTGCATGGACAACAAAATTATCATCTAATACCACCACATCAATTGCATACTTCATACCAAACGTATGTATCCCCCAGCGGGTTTTTAGGTATAGAGGTTTTGGCTCTGATTTATTTAATAAACCTACACACCTTTGGTTAAAGCTTTTAGCATAAACTATATTTTTAATATAAATAGCTGATTTACACATTATGTTTAGATCGCCTAAAAGCGCTCCTGTATACTTAATACATGAAAGAACTTATAGGAGCAGGGACAATTCTCCTTTCGTTATTAGCTCTGTTACCTTACATAAGAGATACCTATAGAAAAACTACTATACCCCATTTATTCACAGAGATAACTGCTTTAGTTATTCTAGCAATTGTTTTTGCAGGGCAGTTAGCTTCTGGTGCAGAAGCAAGGGCTTGGTCAACGGGCAGCACTGGTATTCTAGTTATAGTCGTAGTCCTATTAGCCCTCAGAAATAAAGCTACTTATAAGCAAATAACCAAGGTTGATGACTTCCTTAATTTTTATTGGAACCAAGTCCAAGCTGCAGTATCATGGGCCTATGACAGAAAAAGCCGTCCGGGTTGGTATTGGTGTGTTTGTTTTTAAAGACGGAAAATTTCTTGTGGGGTGTAGGCAAAAGGCTCATGGCGACGGAAGTTGGAGTGTTCCTGGAGGTCATTTAGAGTACGGCGAAACGTTTGAGGACACAGCAAAGCGAGAACTCTTAGAGGAAACGGGCTTAAGGATTAAAAATGTTCGTTTTGGTGCTGTCACAAACGATTATTTTATAGAAGAGGATAAGCACTATATTACTATTTGGATGCTGAGTGATTGGGAAAGCGGCAAAGAGAAAATAACCGAACCCGATAAGTTTGTTACTTTAAAGTGGTGTGACTTTAACAACTTGCCAACGCCCCTTTTCCTTCCTTGGCAACAACTACTTGCCTCACAGTTTATAAACAGCATAAAAAAGAACTTACAAAATCTACCCAAAATAAATAACAGGACTAAACCGTTAACTCAGTTTTTTAAAATGTTGACATTCTAGAACAGTTGTTCTATTATCCTAGAACGTTTGTTCTACATTATGAAACTTGGTACAAAAAATAAAATTCTACAAAAAGCCATCCCACTTTTTGCATCAAGTGGTTATGACGAATTTAGCATAAGGCCGCTAGCTGAAAACATACCTGTGGCTCCTTCCGTTATATATCACTACTTTAAAGACAAAGACGAGCTACTCAAAGAAATGTATGAAGGGCTTCTTAAAACTCTTGGTAAAAAGAGAGCAAAACTACCCACTCCAAAGACAGCTTCAGAGATGTTGAAGCAAAGAATAGAGTTTCAAATTGATAACCAAGAGACTGTAGTTGCAATATTAAAATACTACCTTGCTTATAGGAAAAGATTTAAGAAATTTAAAAATGGTTTTGTTCCAGAAAAAAGTGCTTTGCATATTGAAGAGGCTTTAAGGTTTGGAATTAAAACAAAAGAATTTTATGTTAAAGATTTGGAAGACGATGCAAAGGTAATTACTCACGCAATCAATGGCTTTCTTCTTGAGTACTACCCTGTTACCCCAAAAGGAAAAGAGAAGAAAGAACTTATAGATAGAATATTCAACTTTTTGATTAGAGCACTGAAGGGAGGTGAAATTAAATGAAACAATCAAATATGCTAATGGTTTTGGGAGCCGTGGTTTTGGTTATTATCGTTGCAGCAGTTGCAATAAATTCTAGCCAAGAAACTACCCCAGAAACAACCCCAACAAAAACAGCAGAAAGACAACCAACTCCAACACCTACCATGGCTCCAAAAGAAGCCATGAAAACTAACACTATCGTAGATGTAGCCGTTCAAAACGGAAACTTCAAGACGCTAGTTGCAGCAGTACAAGCAGCAGGTTTGGTAGAAACACTCTCTGGAGACGGTCCTTTTACAGTGTTTGCACCAACGGATGAAGCTTTTGCTAAGTTACCGGCTGGAACAGTTGAAGGTCTTTTGAAAGATAAAGCCGCACTTTCCAAAATACTCACCTACCACGTAGTTGCAGGAAAAGTAATGGCAAAAGATGTAGTAGGTTTGACATCCGCTAAAACTGTAGGAGGAGGAGAAGTTGCTATTAAAGTTGTAGGTGGAAAAGTCATGATAAATGACTCAACAGTTACTGTAACTGATATAGAGACTTCAAATGGAGTAATCCATGTAATAGACACAGTACTCCTTCCAAAGTAGTTGGGCTTAATGAAAGCTAGTCTGCAGGCTAGCTTTCTTGTCCACCTTATTTAAAATAATTACATAGAAAAAATTAGATCAGAAGTTAAGAATAGGTCTTATTATTCCTATTGCAGTTAAAGCTCCAATAAAACTAAACAAAGCAAAAAACAGCACAATAAATCCAGCTGTCTTAAAGAAAAGTTTTGATTGGAGACTGCTAGCCAATTTGATAGATGCAAAACTGATTAACCCTAGAACAGGGAGGGTGCCCAAAGCAAAGACAAGCATTGTTATAGCACCGCTCATAAAATTTCCGGTAGTTAAAGAGTAAATCTGCATAGATTGTGTAAAGCCACACGGAAGAAAAAAAGTTGAAGCCCCAAGTAAAATAGGTGTCAGAGAAGAAACTGCTCTTTCTTCATTAACTATTTTATGCCCAAACAACTTTGGCATTTTAATTTGAAACTTTTTTGACGAAGGGAAAATATCAAGCAGCCCTAAACCCAAAATAACCATCACAAAAAACAGTACAAGATTGAGTAAAAAAGTAGTCGGTGCTGTTAATGTAAATGCAGAACCTAATATACCTATTAAACCTCCTAGAATAAAAAACCCAACTATTCTAGATACATGAAATACAACAAGAGGAATAAACCCATTTTTGTTTGACTTTAGATAAGAGGAGGACAAAGATAAAACAAGCCCTCCAACTACAGCCATACAGCTGGATAAAGAAGCAACAACTCCAATCAAAAAAACAAAAGGCAGTGTAATTTGATCTGTTCTAACCAAATTTACAATTCCAAGTTTTTGTAAAAGTATAAAAACTCCTACAAACCCTAAGGAAATCAAAAAAGCTGTACCTAGCTCAGTATAATTTATGCTATTTTTATTTACTTTATCAAAACTAAGAGCGTATCCAGAGCCTTCCAAAAGTAAGTTTAAATCCTGGATGTCTGCACTACCTTCTTTTGTCTGAATTGTTACCGTTTGAGTTCCTAAATTTGCCTTAACTACTTTTACATTGTTATGTTTTGATAGCTTTTTCTCAACAACAAGCTCACAAGCTGGGCAGTGCATGCCCTCAACAAAAAACTCGCAAGTATTAACTTCTTGTTTACTGCTCATATAACTTTCATCTTTAATCTAAGTGAATTTGAAACTACCGATACTGAACTCATCGCCATAGCCAGGCCCGCAAACACTGGGTTTAGAAGTACACCAAAAAAAGGATAAAATAAACCAGCGGCCAAAGGAATTCCTACAACATTGTAAATAAAAGCCCAAAATAAGTTTTGACGTATTGCGCTCATTGTAAACTTAGAAAGATTAATAGCCTTCAATAATTTTGATATATCACCTTTAAGCAAAGTTAGCTGTGCAGACTCAATAGCAACATCAGTTCCAGTTGCCATGGCTATTCCAACATTAGCCTGAGCAAGAGCAGGTGCATCATTAACGCCATCCCCTACCATTGCCACTATAGCTCCTGTCCTTTGCAACTCCTTAATTTTTTCAGCTTTGCTGTTTGGAAGAACCTCAGCAATAACCTCATCAATTCCAGCCTGATTTGCAATGAATTGAGCAGTGTTTTTATTATCGCCAGTTAAAAGAATAACTTTTATTCCAAGTTTATGAAGTTTACTAACTGTGTCTTTTGCATTTTCTTTTAAAGTGTCTGCTACACCAACAACCCCAAGCACTTCACTGCTAGAAGTTAGAAATACGGGTGTTTTTCCTTCTTTGGTTAATTTCTCAATTTGTTCTTTATTAAAACTAATACCAAGGTCATCAAGAAGTTTTAAGTTTCCTCCAAAATATTTTTTGTCTGCTATCGTCCCAACAATTCCTTTTCCTTCAATACTTTCAAAGTTATCTACTTTGCTTAAACTTATGTTTTCAACTTTAGCTTTTTCCAGAACTGCAAAAGCTAGAGGATGTTCGGAAAGGTCTTCAAGAGAAGCTAAAATTTGTAACAGCGCTACCTCACTAAGATTTGAGAATGAAATAATATCTGTCACCTCAGGCTTGCCTTTTGTTATAGTGCCAGTTTTATCCGTAACAATTGTGGTGACTTTACTAAGCGTTTCTAAACCTTCGGCACTTCTAACTAAAATTCCGTTTTCAGCTCCTTTACCAGTTGCAACAATAATTGCTGTAGGCGTAGCAAGCCCAAGTGCGCAAGGGCATGCAATGACAAGTATTCCAATGAATGAAAGTAAACCTAACGATAAAGCCTGATTGAATGGGAGGTACATAGAGCCCACAACCAACCACACAATTAAAGTTAAAACCGCTACAACTAAAACTACTGGAACAAAAACAGCAGAGATCTTGTCAGCAAGATTTTGAATAGGAGCTCTGGTGCCTTGCGCATCCTCTACCATCTTCACAATTTGAGACAGCATAGTGTCCAAACCTACTTTTGTTGCCCTAAACTTAAAGGAACCTTGCTTGTTAATTGTTGCTCCGATCACCAAATCTCCTACTGATTTATCAACGGGAATTGACTCACCTGTAATCATTGACTCATCAATAGAACTGCTACCCTCAACAATCTCTCCATCTACTGGAATCTTAGCTCCTGGTTTAACAAGAACCATGTCATTCAACACCACTTCCTCAACGGGCAGTTCAATTTTTTGTCCATCTCTTTCAACTAATGCCGTCTTTGCTTGCAAGTTAAGTAACTTTTTTATTGCCTGTCCTGTTTTTACCTTGGACCTAAGCTCTAGATACTTTCCAAGAGTTATGAACCCAATAACAATAATTGTCACATCATAATAAGTGAATTCGGTATCGAGAAAGCCTTTTAATGGGGCCTCAAGAGCAGTTATTAAAACGCTATAAAGAAAGGCTGTAAGGGTTCCAATTCCAACTAGAGTATTCATGTTAGCAACACGATGTTTTATAAATCTCCAAACGGCTTCTAAATAAACAGTTCCTGTAACAAAAAGCATGTACGTAGCAAAAAGCGGCAGTATGTGGTGAAAAAACTCCTTGGCGGCATAAGACATTTCGGGCAGAAATCCGTAAGTTCCCAAAATCTCCCAAGCCATATCAAGAGAACTAATCAAAACTAAAGGGATAGAAACCAACACTTTTCTTTTTAGACTGCTCAGCTCTTCAACCTTTTCATCTTTAACTTGGCTAGCAGGTTGATTTTTTAAGCTTTGCGTAATAGAAGGTGCTTCAAGAGAGTAGCCAAAAGGCTCAATCTTCTCATTTAAATCTTCAAGACTAATTTTTGAAGGGGCGTATTCAATGGTTGCTTTTTCGTTTCCATAATTTACTAGGCAGGAAACTACACCTTCCTGTTTCTTAAGAGTTTTTTCAATAACAAAAGCACAACTTGCGCAGTGCATACCTTTGATGGGTAAAGTGATTTTTTTATTCTCTTCCATAAATCAAACCAAAACCAAATTTGAGTATTTGTATTTCTCTAGATTAAAGAAGGCCCCATCCAGAACTTCCTTGACTTGCAAAAGTTCTTTCTGAGAGACAAAGGTTGCAGAAGCCGTCTTCAAAGAAACATCAACTTTGCTAAAACCTGCCTCCTCTAGAGACATTTTTATGAAGGTTTGGCATCCCAAGCAATGCATATCTTTAATATCTATCTTGTAGTTCATTTCTTTTTACTTCCTATGTTTATAACTTCGATTACCTCTTTCACCAGCTTTTCTTTAATGTTTTTATGGGGAGACTGCATGCCTTTGCTAAAGCAGGTGTTCAAATGATTCTCTAAAATCTTGTTTGAAGCAGACTTGAGTAAACCACTAACCGCCTGAATTTGCTGAAGTATATCCATACAGTACTTATCCTCATCTATCATTTTTATAATTCCGTTTATACTTGTCTGAGCTTTTTTTAAAGCTATGGCAGTGTCTTTTTTTGATTTGTTTGTCATATTAATTAAAGGAGAGATTAAAACTATACATGCCCATGGTGCAGGAGCCTGTTATTTTACTTCCTGGCGACTGGGGACCTAAAGCAATGTCCGTTTTAGCTGTAGGTGGTAGGTTTTTTCTAATACCTAATTTTGGAATTGTTAGTGCTGAACTACAATCAAAAGTATTGTCTGTTGTAACTCTTAAAACAGTGTCCTTGTTTGGAGCGGCCTGAGTAGATGTTGGAAAATAACCAGCTTTGGCTTTTATCTCAATTACTTGCTTCCCTTCTTCTTCATAGACTACTGGACTTTCAGTTGAATCGGTATTTATAGTGCCTTCCTTAGGACTATAAATTAACAAAAATAAACCAAAAACTAAAAGGGCTGAAATACAGATAACAACAATCAGTTTATTTGTGGAAGAAGACATGCATAAATAATAGACTAAAGCTTTTTTTAGTCAATACCTACCCCCTAGGTACCTATACTGAGAAAGAACTACACTTTCTAAAACCCTAACCTGCTATATGGTTGCAGGGAGTGGAATGACAAAGATCCAGGCTGATTGTAAGTTATATGGTTTTCTCCAGAAACACTTCAAAATCGCTTAAGCCTAGGTACCTATAAAATGCTATTGCCTTGAGATTTTGAGAAATTACCCCCACCTTAAGTCTCTTTACACCTTTTTCTTTGGCTAAACTAGTAAAAGCGTTAACAAGCCCCTTACCTACACCTTTTTGTCTAAACTCTTCAAGTACAAACATGTTTTCTATTTC